>NZ_JAALFZ010000016.1:0-126831 GCF_011800505.1 Bacillus sp. EKM501B
GCGCTACTGGTGCCACTGGACCTCAAGGTGCTCAAGGTAACACGGGTGCTACTGGTGCCACTGGACCTCAAGGTGCTCAAGGTAACACGGGTGCTACTGGTGCCACTGGACCTCAAGGTGTTCAAGGTAACACAGGTGCTACTGGCGCTACTGGACCTCAAGGTGTTCAAGGTAACACAGGCGCTACTGGTGCTACTGGACCTCAAGGTGTTCAAGGTAACACAGGCGCTACCGGGCCTCAAGGCATTCAAGGACCAACGGGTGCTACCGGCGCTACTGGCATAGGAGTTACTGGACCTTCTGGACCTTCTGGTGGACCTACCGGACCTACTGGGCCTACTGGACCTAGCTTCCCTATAGCAACAATTGTTGTAACAAACAATATTCAGCAAACAGTACTGCAATTTAATAATTTTATTTTTAGTACTGCAATTAACGTAAACAATATTATCTTCAACGGCACAGATACAGTTACTGTTATTAACGGTGGTATTTATGTAATTAGCGTATCCATTTCTACAACTGCGCCAGGATGCGCTCCACTCGGAGTAGGAATTTCAATTAATGGAGCAGTCGCAACTGATAATTTCTCTTCAAATTTAATAGGCGACTCACTTTCATTTACTACAATAGAAACATTAGCAGCTGGTGCAAGAATCTCTGTCCAATCTACACTTAATGAGATTACGATCCCTGCAACAGGAAATACTAACATCCGCCTTACTGTATTTAGAATCGCTTAAATTTCACTATATATTGTTTATGACAAATAAAAAAAGAGCGAGGAAACTCGCTCTTTTTTGTTATGTACAATAATTCATTACTATTCTAATTCAATTGAAACATTTTTTTGTGGTACAAATGTAGAAATTGCATGTTTATAAATAAGCTGTTGCTTACCTTCTGTTTCCAGCAGGACTGTAAAATTATCAAATCCTTTAATTAGTCCACGAAGCTGGAAACCATTTAATAAGTACAGCGTAACAAACGTATTTTCTTTACGGAGTTGATTTAAAAACTGATCTTGAATATTGATTGATTGCTTCATGTCGAATCCTCCTCTTTTTCTCTACTTACTATTATTCGACTTTACTTGTAACTTTCCTTCTATGTATCGTAAAATTTCTGACGTTTTTTCACCGTTTGTAACATCAAACCACGTGACATCCATTTTATTACGGAACCACGTTAATTGACGCTTTGCATAACGACGCGAATTCGTCTTTAATTGTGATACCGCATCTTCTAAAGAAACTCGATTCTCAAAATAATCATAGATTTCTTTATATCCAATCGCTTGAATAGATTGACAATCTCGTATCCCTCTATTATACAGCCCTTCTACTTCCTCTAATAGGCCTTGTTCCATCATCAAATCCACTCGTAAGTTAATGCGATCGTATAGCATTTCTCGATCCATTGTCAAGCCAATTAATGAAACATCATAGAGTAACTCTTTTTCTTGTTTCTCAATTTGTTCACTCATTTTTTCACCCGACGTGTGGAAAATTTCTAACGCCCGAATGACACGTCGTACATTATTTGCGTGAATACGCTCCGCACTTTCTGGATCTACTTCTTGCAATTTTTTATGTACATATTCCACACCGCGTTCTAAAGCTAACTTTTCCATTTGCTCTCGGTATATCACATCACCAGCATCATCTGTAAACTGATAATCGAATAAAACAGATTGTATATAAAGACCGGTCCCACCAACTATAATTGGTAATTTACCACGTTCTGTAATTTCTCGAATATGCTTGCGAACACGTTCTTGAAATTCCGCGACAGAAAATGAATCTTCCGGATTTTTTATATCGATCATATAATGTGGAATTCCGTCCATCTCTGCTTTTGTTACCTTTGCAGTTCCAATATCCATCGTTCGATAGATCTGCATGGAATCACCACTAATAATTTCACCGTTCAACGCTTTGGCAAGATTGATACTTAACTTCGTCTTTCCAACAGCAGTTGGTCCAATGATGACAGCAACTTTTTCACGTTGCACTTCTCCCATATCATTCAACTCTCTTTATGTAATATACTCCATCTATTGATTATACCCAATCTTACCAATTTTAACGGCATGATTGCAAGTTCTTTCATTTCGGTACATGAAATTACACAGAAAAAAGAACATAGTTTGTCCAATTCTGCATATACATGATAAAAATAGTTTCGAGAGGATGAGTTAACTATGAAACAATCCACCATCAATTTTTCATCTTTGACAAAAGACCTCATTTTAGCTACTTCTATAAAAGAACAAAATTGTTCACAAGAGGAATTATACTTCGCCCTAAATTGTTTACTACGGGCTTTTCATTCTACCCTCCATGAAACAACATTACATCCAGAAAATAAAAATACAGAATATATACAAACGCAATTTTGCAGTGCATATAAAATTATTACAGGTAAAACTATTTATCCATTTCAATAATCCATAAAAAGCGGCTGCTTACATAATTTCAAGCAACCGCTTTTTATATTAATATCGATAACCTATTGTATAACTTTCACTTTTACAGATTTGCGCCCCCAGCTATTAGCACTACCATCTGAACCGACTAATACATCAATACGATTTCCTTTAATCGCACCACCAGTGTCTCCAGCAATCGCTTCTCCATATCCTTCTACCCATACTTTTGATCCAAGCGGAATTACTTTCGGATCAACAGCAATTACTTTCATATTTGGATTTGCTGTTAAATCATGCCCCATTGCAGTTAATACACGACCACCATACGAACCATTCTCACTCGGATCTGCTGTATATGCCGTCGCTTCTACTGTAATTTCACGACCACCAGTAGGCGCACTTGTTTCAGTAGATTTTGCAACTGGTTTTGCAGCCGGTTTTTCTTTTACCACAGGTTTACTTGATTCTACATTCTTAATAGAATCGTTACTCTTAACAGACTCTTTATTCTTAACTACTGTATTATTTTTAACCGGCGTATTTGTTCTAGCTGGCGCTTCTTCTTGAGCTACAACCTCTTTCTTTTCGATTACAGGTGCTGTTCCTGTTAAAAATGGCACGTGAACATATCCAACTTTTCCATTGTAGTCGAATTGTAACCATTCATTTTGAACTTGATTCGTCGTTTCAATCACATCATTTTTATTAAGTTTACCTAAAATTTCAGAATCAGTATTCGCTCCAGCACGAACATTTAATACGCCCGCCGTTACATAATATGTGCTCTTTGTAAAATCGGCACTTACAAACGCTTCCTTACCGTTCAACTTAATTTTTGTCCATCCATTTTCTGTATTTATAACATCTAGTGTATTCCCACTTAACACTTTACCTACAAGCTTTGACTCTACATTTGGGTTTTCTCTAACATTTAATACGTCTGTTGTTACAATTGTTTCCGCTTTAGCAGAACCCGCAAAAATCCCAAGACCAAAAACTGCTGCTGTTGCTATACCTAATAATTTTTTCATGAATAGCCTCCATTTGCTTTGTTTTCGTATTTTCATTATAGCAACAGATTTTTAGAATTTTTAGAAATCACACAATTACAAAGCATTCGTAATATACGATTAACGAGTTGTAACATAAATTTCCATATTAATAAAATGTATTTCTCATACAATCTCCAGTGGTTTTCATATATTTTTCATATACGAGCACAAGAACTTTTTTCCAGAAAAAATTACAGTGTTACTTTTTTGTTACAAAAAATTCACAATTCGTTACATCTTTTACCAAAAAACATCAATATTTAATTGTTAACCTATTTTTTTGTAATAAAAAGAGAGCAGCTACTAAAAGCTGCTCTCTTTTCATTTGTTATTGAACTTTCTTTTTCCAAACACCTAGCATAATAGCCGAGACAATCGTTCCAATTAATATAGAGAAAATATATAGTAACGGTTTATTTACTAACGCTATTACAAATAATCCACCATGCGGTGCTGGTAATGTAATTTGGAATAACATAGATAACGCACCTGCAATACTTGAACCAACAACACAACTTACGATTACTCGAACCGGATCTGCAGCTGCAAACGGAATCGCACCTTCTGTAATGAACGATGCTCCCATAATATAATTTGTTAAACCAGATTTACGTTCCGCTTCTGTAAACTTTGATTTAAAGAATGTAGTTGCAAATGCAATCGCAAGTGGCGGTACCATACCACCAGCCATAACTGCTGAGTGCACTCCAAAATTCTGTGCTTCTATTGCAGCAATACCAAACGTAAACGCCGCTTTATTAATTGGACCACCCATATCAATTGCCATCATACCACCTAAAATAAGACCTAGTAATATAGCATTCGTACCGTTTAAACCATTTAACCACCCTGTCAACATTTCATTTAATGCTACTACAGGCGGAATCACTGCTTTTTGCATTACAACTCCTGTAATCAATAATCCAAAGACTGGATATAACAAAACAGGTTTAATTCCTTCTAATTGTACTGGTAGTCCTGAAAATAATCTTTTCAACCCTAAAACAACATATCCAGCTAAGAAACCAGCAATTAATCCACCTAAAAAGCCAGCATTCGCATTCGCCGCTAAAAATCCACCTACAACACCAGGCATAAAACCAGGACGATCAGCAATAGAACTCGCAATAAATCCAGCTAAAATTGGTACAAGGAATAAAAACGCACCTGTTTTTCCTCCACCAATTGACATGAACAATTCAGCTAAAGGACCTTCCGCCTTTATACCACCAAACGAAAACGCTAGCGCTATTAAAATCCCGCCGCCAACAACGAACGGAAGCATATTACTTACGCCATTCATTAAATGCTTATAAATTCCTAATCCTTTTTCTTTTTCCGTACTTTCTGCCTTTCCATCTTCTTTTACACCTTTAAAGATTGGTGCATCTTGCTTTACAGCTCGATTAAGAAGTGTTTCCGTTTTTCTAATCCCATCAGCGACTGGTACTTGAATGACATGTTTACCAGCAAAACGATTCATTTCTACTTGTTTATCCGCCGCAACAATAATAGCTGTTGCACGTTCAATATCCTCTTTCGTTAAACCGTTTTTAATACCTGTCGATCCGTTTGTTTCAACTTTAATCGCTATTCCTAACTCTGTCGCTTTTGCTTTTAAGCTATCCGCTGCCATATATGTGTGAGCGATTCCAGTTGGACAAGCTGTAACAGCAAGTACGTACGGTTCATTTACTTCTGGTTTTGCGACTTCAATCTCTTCTTCTTTTTCATTCTCTTTTTCATCAAATAGTTGAAGAAGCTCACTTTCATCCTTTGCTTCTAATAGTTGCTTGCGAAACCCTTCATCCATTAATAATGTCGATAAACGAGACAACGTTTCTAAATGAGTATTATTCGCTCCTTCACTTGCAGCAATCATAAAGAATAAGTGTGCTGGCTGTCCGTCAAGCGACTCATAATTGATACCGCTTACACTTCTACCAAAACAAATCGATGGTTGTTTAACAGCCTTTGTCTTCGCATGAGGTATTGCAATACCTTCCCCTATTCCAGTCGTACTTTGGGACTCCCGCTTTAAAATAGCTTCTTTAAATTCCATTTTACTATTTAAACGATTTGCCCCATTTAATTTCTCAACTAATTCATCTATGACAGCTTCTTTATTTGAAGCTGTCAAATCCATAATGACTGTATCTCTTTTTAATAGTTCTGTAATTTTCATATGTTGCTTCCCCCTATCGCTTAGCTACAATTACTTGCGACAATAATTCTTCTACTTTTTCCTTCTTACATAAATCAGCTGAAAATGCTGTTGCACTCCCTGTTGCAACGCCGTATTGAAATGCCTTTTCAATATCTTTTGTCTGTTCATATTTGCCTACAAACCCTGCAACAAGAGAATCTCCGGCCCCAACTGAATTAATTACAACACCTTTTGGAACAGTCGCTTCATATATACCTTCTGCCGTAAATAATAAAGCTCCCTCTCCAGCCATCGATACGATAACGTGTTTTATACCTTGTTCAATTAATTTTCTTCCATAAGGTAAAACGTCCTCTACTGTTGAAAGCTCCACTCCAAACAACTCACCAAGTTCATGATGGTTTGGCTTAATTAAAAATGGCTTATTTTTAATTACATGCTGCAGTGCACTTCCACTCGCATCGACTACTACTCGAATACCTTTTTCAGCTCCGAGCGCTGCGATTGATTCATAAAAGGTAGTTGGGATAGATGCAGGTACACTTCCAGCTAGCACAACGCAATCTCCCTGCTTCATACTTTCGATTTGTTTCATTAATTGTTCAAATTGCTCATTTGTCACATTAGGACCTTGCCCATTTAATTCTGTCTCTTCTTGCCCTTTTATTTTCACATTAATTCGGGAATCTCCGTCTACTTGGATGAAGTTTGTCATTACGCCTTCCGCCTGTAATACACCTTTAATAAATTGACCGGTGAATCCACCAGTAAATCCAAGTGCTATATTTTCCACACCTAAACGATGGAGAACGCGAGAAACATTAATCCCTTTTCCTCCAGGAAACTTCATATCTTTCTCTGCTCGATTGATTGCGCCTAAATCAAAGGAATTAACTTGTACTACATAATCAATAGATGGGTTTAAAGTAACTGTATAGATCATTGTTTATCAGCCTCAATTACATTGGTTTGTCTTTTATATTTTTCTAAATCAATTTCTAAATGGTTTGTAATAATATTTGCTTCTTCAACATTTGCAATTTTCGCAAATGCAACTTCTGAAAACTTACTTTCATCAATTAAGAAATATCCTTCGTTTGCTAATGTTAATGCCATTTGTTTTAAGAGCGCTTCTTCTGGATCTGGCGTTGTAAAGCCAAGCTGTTCATGTACACCATTTGCACCTAAAAAACATTTATCAAAACGATACTTCTGCATACTTTCCTGTGCCATAGCACCGATTAAAGCTTTCGTCCTACTCTTCATCATTCCACCTAGTAAATACGCACGAATATTATTTTCAACTAAAGCTTCAATATGCATAAGTCCATTCGTAACGACAGTCACATCTTTATTTATTAAAAATGGAATCATTTCAAATGTTGTACTTCCTGCATCTAAATAAATACAATCACCTTGTTCAATAACGCTAGCCGCATAATTAGCAATTTGTTGTTTTATTTGAATGTTTTTGGATGATTTTTCAACCATCGTTGGTTCTTGCCCTTTTCCTGTTAAAACAGCGGCACCACCATGAACTCTTTTTAATAACCTTTGCTTTTCCAATTGTGCTAAATCACGGCGAATTGTCGACTCAGAGCTTTCTGTTCTTTCAACTAATTGCTGTAATTTTACAACTTTCTGTTCTTTTACAAGTTGCAATATCATTTGATGACGTTCAGGAGTTAACATTTTATTCACCTCTTCTTTGATTACAGTATAATGAAAACGGTCACAAAAATCAACCACAAACAATCAAAAATAATCAAAAACACCCATAAACATTTATAAACAGCAAAAAGAAACCTATTCGATTAAACAATCAAATAGGTTTCTTTTCTAAATTCACTTATAAAGAAGCTTTATATATACTTAAAACATCATCTTTATTTAATTTTTTAAAGTTACCAAATTCACCATACGCCATCGCTTTATTAGCCATTATATCAATTTCATTTTCTCCAATACCGTAATCAGCTAATGTTGCTGGCGCTTCAATTGAAGTCCAAAATTGACGCAGTGCCTTAATTCCTTCTAAAGCCACTTCTTTATCTGTTTTGCCATCTGTTTCTATATCAAATACACGAATAGCGAACTGTTTAAAACGACTTACATTTTCCTCTACAACATGTTTCATCCAGTTCGGGAATAAAATCGCAAGGCCACCCCCGTGTGGTATATCATGAACAGCAGAAACTGCATGCTCAATATTATGAGTCGCCCAATCTCCTTTTACTCCCATCGCTAAAATGCCGTTTAACGCCATAGTACCACAATATAAAATAGTTTCTCTATGCTCATAATTTTCTAAATCACTTAAAAGCTTAGGTGCTGTCTCAATTACTGTTTTTAAAACAGCTTCACAATAACGATCTTGTAGTTCTGTATTCGTTCCATGATGGAAATATTGTTCTAATACGTGCGACATAATATCTACCATACCGTAAATGGTTTGATCTTTCGGTACAGAAGTAGTATGAACTGGATCTAAAATTGAAAACTGCGGGAAAGTAACTGGGCTACCCCATCCATACTTTTCATTCGTTTCCCAGTTTGTAATTACCGAGCCTGCATTCATTTCAGATCCTGTTGCTGCAAGAGTAAGTACAGTACCAAATGGTAATGCCTCATTAGCAAATGTTTTTTTCGTTACAATATCCCATACATCTCCATCGTACTTACTACCAGCTGCAATTGCCTTCGTACAGTCGATCACACTTCCTCCACCAACTGCTAAAATAAATTCAACACCATTTTCTTTACAAATTTGAATCCCTTTCTTTACAGTTGATACACGTGGATTCGGTTCAACACCTGTCAATTCAAATACTTCTGCATTTATATTCTTTAAAATAGAAATTACATTATCATAAATACCGTTTCTTTTAATGCTGCCTCCCCCGTATACGAGAAGAACTTTTTTACCGAACTGTGGAATTTCAGTTTTTAACTGCTCTAATTGACCTTTACCGAAAATAAGTTTCGTTGGATTACGAAATACAAAATTTTGCATATTCCTTTACCATCCCTTCTATATGAAAAGCAACTATACTTTTGTATACCATATTTTTTTCATTTCACAAAAATATTTGCTTAATAAAAAAATCCCAGCCTACAGGCTGAGATTTTTTATTGGTAATAAGGTGAGATCATTAAGTAAACAATAACACCAGATAAACTTACATATAACCAAATCGGCATCGTCCAACGTACAATTTTACGATGACGTGTTAATTGATTTGTAAAACCAAATACAAGTGCAAACAATGCAAGCGGTACAATAATTGCCGCCAGGATAATATGTGTAATTAAAATGATGAAATACACATATTTAATGAATCCTTCTCCGCCAAAATGTGTTGCTGGTGCTAAGTAATGATAAGATAAATAAGAAACACAAAATAGCAACGTCGTTGTAAATGCTGCCAGGATGAAACCACGGTGCATTTTCACATTCTTCTTAATAATAGAGTATAGAGCTGCTAATAAGAATACGAACGTAAAGCTATTAAAAATTGCATTTAACATTGGTAAAATTGTTACATCAAAATGTAATTCTCCTTCATAGCCAACAGGTCCAAAGAACAAAAATAAAATAATCGCATTTACAATTACAGAAAGCGTTATCACAATAGGAGCATAGCTTTTCTGATTTGTTGATTGATCCACCAAAATGGTCACTCCCTCTTCCTTCAAATATGTATACGTAACCTCACTATTTTAACATACTATTCACAGTGTAAATGTGACAATAGTTTGACACAGCAAGATAAGACAAAGAAAAAATCCTTCTTAATAAAACTTCTTAAGAAGGATTTTATCGCTTTATTATTCAAATAGCAACGCGATTAGTTTTTGTTAAAAAATGTATCGCTATATGCTTGAAAAATTTCAGACACTTGATATCCCATTAAAGAAATTGCTGTTAATGAAAAGAAACCAATCATAAGAAATCGAAACCACATATAAATCTCCTCCTTGTATTTAGCTTAAAAAACATTCGCTATATTACAAGTTGAGTGGCACTCTTCATCGTCACTTTCCTTTTTCCTTACAATTGCTGTAATAAATCGAATCATAAAGAAAATAACAAAAGGAATTTGTTCGTAATTCACATTGGCATAGTTTAGCAACGGCTCGCGCTGCATATCGAACGGGGATGAGAAGGAATAGAACATACCTTGCTCTTCCATATATACAATTACAATTTTCATGCAAAATACGATTCCTAGAAACGAAACAATATCTTGCCATTCTGTCGTATATAACAGGTTATACAGCTCTAATACGTACTCTTCCATTATCATCCCCCCCTTCCTTTTTTACCATTTTGCTCGCCTTCGTATAAAAAGTCAAGAAAAAAGTTTATATCCACTATGACAATAGTAATTACTTGTTTCTATGATTATATATGATTCTTTTATAGCAATGACTGGGTGTAACTCTCTTCGAAAATTAGAAAATTAGAATCGAACAGATTCCTCATTCTTACTTTTAGGATTCAAAACTGTGCTATTTTTATTTCTATTAAAAATAAAATAAGAAAGTATGATAAGAACAGTAACAAACATTGTTAAAAGTGCTTGTGAACGTAAAGTATCAATTGCGAACATCGCAACTAAAACTGCTATAATAGCAACAATTGTAACATACGTTACATACGGAAAAAGCCACATTTTCACTTTCAAATTTTGTTGTTCCACTTTCCCCATTTTTTTACGCATCTTTAAATGCGAAACTGCAATAACGAGATAAACTAGTAACGCAATCCCGCCAGATGCATTCACTAAAAACAAAAAGACTTTATCTGGAGAAATGTAACTAAACACAACGCCAATATAAGCGAAGAAAGTTCCAAATAAAACGGCCCGAACTGGAACACCACTACTGTTCAATTTCAAAAACGCCTTTGGAGCATCTCCTCTTTCTGCCATCGAAAAAAGCATTCTTGAGTTTGTATATAAACCCGAATTTAAACAAGAGAGTACAGCTGTTAAAACGATAAAATTCATAATTTGTGCCGCAGCTGGTATTCCTATATGTTCCAATACAGCTACAAATGGACTTTTTAATATGTTTGCTGAATTCCATGGCAGTAGCGTAACAACTACCGCTATAGACCCAATAAAAAATACAAGAATACGCCAAATCACACTGTTTGTTGCTGTTTTTACTGCTTTTACAGGTTCTGCAGATTCACCTGCGGCTACCGCTACAATTTCTGATCCCATAAATGAAAATATAACGACAGTAATTCCAAGCAGTACCGAACTTATACCGTTTGGCATAAATCCACCTTGTCCAATTAAATTCGAAGTGCCGGGTGCTTCTGTTCCTGGAACAAATCCTAAAATAACAGCAAGACCTAGACAAAGGAACAAAACAATACTTATTACTTTAATAAAAGAAAACCAATATTCAAACTCTCCAAATGATTTCACCGAAAAAACGTTCGTCAGCGTTAATAAAATTGTTAATATTAAACTTAATAACCAAAGCGGTATTTGTGGAATCCAATATTGGATAATACCAGCACCTGCTGTGGCTTCTATTGCAATAACAATTACCCAAAAAAACCAGTATAACCAGCCTATTGTATAACCCGCCCAAGGACCAATCGCTTCTCTTGCATACGTTGCAAATGAACCACTTGTCGGATTAACAGCTGCCATTTCTCCTAGCATTCTCATGACGAAAATGACTAGAAGTCCTGCTAATGCATATGAAACGATAGAACCTGGTCCTGCCGAATGTACAACTGCACCACTTCCAACAAACAAACCAGCCCCTATTACACCGCCAATTGAAATCATTGTAATGTGACGTATTTTGAGGTCTTTCTTTAGATTTTTATCCAAATCTTGTACATCCCCTTCCAAACTAAATTTTGAAATTTATGTAAGAGTACTGTGCGAAAGATTTTGTCCTATACTTTAAAATATATCAAAATATTCTGAATTCAACAATTAAAATTCAACCTCCTTCAAAAATTATTACATTAGGTTTAATACTTTCCCATACACAATTGTTGAGAAAATTATAGTCCCTTTACAAAAGAAAGAATTTTCAGATATTATTAAATAAACAAGATTATACATCTAGACAACTTTTTGTATAGGAGTGTTGATATGTTAAACAAGTTCAAATTTTTTTGTTGTATTTTAGTAATGTTCTTACTTCTACCGTTATCCCCTTTCCAAGCACAAGCAGCAAACAATTTAGGTTCAAAATTACTCGTTGGATACTGGCATAATTTTGATAACGGTACTGGCATTATTAAATTAAAAGACGTTTCACCAAAATGGGATGTAATCAATGTATCTTTTGGTGAAACTGGTGGTGATCGTTCCACTGTTGAATTTTCTCCTGTGTATGGTACAGATGCAGAATTCAAATCAGATATTTCTTATTTAAAAAGTAAAGGAAAGAAAGTAGTTCTTTCAATAGGTGGACAAAATGGGGTCGTTTTACTTCCTGACAATGCCGCTAAGGATCGTTTTATTAATTCCATACAATCTCTGATCGATAAATACGGTTTTGACGGAATAGATATTGACCTTGAATCAGGTATTTACTTAAACGGAAATGACACTAACTTCAAAAACCCAACTACCCCTCAAATCGTAAATCTTATTTCAGCTATTCGAACAATCTCAGATCATTATGGTCCAGATTTTCTATTAAGCATGGCCCCTGAAACAGCTTATGTTCAAGGCGGATATAGCGCATATGGAAGCATATGGGGTGCATATTTACCAATTATTTACGGAGTGAAAGATAAACTAACATACATTCACGTTCAACACTACAACGCTGGTAGCGGGATTGGAATGGACGGTAATAACTACAATCAAGGTACTGCAGACTACGAGGTCGCTATGGCAGATATGCTCTTACATGGTTTTCCTGTAGGTGGTAATGCAAATAACATTTTCCCAGCTCTTCGTTCAGATCAAGTCATGATTGGGCTTCCAGCAGCACCAGCGGCAGCTCCAAGTGGTGGATACATTTCGCCAACTGAAATGAAAAAAGCTTTAAATTATATCATTAAAGGAGTTCCATTCGGAGGAAAGTATAAACTTTCTAACCAGAGTGGCTATCCTGCATTCCGCGGCCTAATGTCTTGGTCTATTAATTGGGATGCAAAAAACAACTTTGAATTCTCTAGTAACTATAGAACATATTTTGATGGTCTTTCCTTGCAAAAATAACAAAGTAAAACTATAATTAGCCCTCATCAATCGGACATTTATGGGCAATCAATGCAGGATAAAAACAACAATAGGTCCCTTTATAGGTCCTATTGTTGTTTTTTACTTATGAAAATTACTTTGTCACATCTAAAGTTTTAAGAAACTCTTTTCCATCGACCAACATCGCACGTTCCTTGGAATCATATTGTTAAATATTCTAGTTACTATTTTGCTTCAACACAAAAATTGAAAGTTCAGGTACACTACAAAATCTAACAGGCATCCTAGTAGTCCCAATGCCACGATTTACATATAAATATAACGGCTTACTCTTCCCCTCTACTTCATACATACCTTCAACGTAGTGCTCAGCTAGTTTGGTAGTAATTAACGGACCTACAAAAGGAATTTGGACTTGTCCTCCGTGACTATGTCCTGACAGTTGAAGATCAACTGGGTAACGATTTATTTTGGTTACAACATCCGGCTCATGTACTAATAACATGTTGAAATCATTTTGTTTCAAGTTTTTTAAAGTTGAATCTATTTGCGGCTTCCCTAATAGAAAATCATCCAAACCTGATATTATAATATATTTGCCGTTTTCCACTTTAATTTTCTGCACTTCATTTACTAATACAGAAAAACCAGCTTCTTCCATATATTTTTTGTAAAATAAACTACCGCCCCCGCCCCTATCATGATTCCCGAACACAGCATATTTCCCTAAGGGCGCGTAAATTTTCTGCAAAATAGCCTTCGCTTCTTCTCTTTCCGCACTATAAGATCCAAATTTATCTATTAAATCTCCGGTAAAAACTACTATATCTGGATGTAATTCATTCATCTTCTCCACTAAATGTTCAAGTTGCTTCAGTGTAAACTCTGGCCCTAAATGTACATCTGAAAACTGTAATATTTTTTTATTATTAAATTCTTTAGGAATTGCAGAAGCTTCTATTTCATTCCATGTAACTGTTACTAGTTTTCGTTCTATTTCTGTCGCATAATAATACAAACTTACTGGTATCATTAATATACTTATAAAACTAATAATAAATATCTTTACGATTGATTTTTTTCGTTCTTTTTTTACATGATTCGTATTCATGTTTTCACCTCTAGAAACACTTTAAATCCTTATTGTTACATTCATGTGACAACATGAACAATGTTATTAATATGTAATTTCCTCCCTATTCACTTTGACAATTTTATACAGAAGTCATAACATATTTCTATAATACATAGATTTTCGAAATTTTTTTCTATTCATTCCATCATTTTATTACGGAGGGGTTATTCATGTCTGTATTTACACCAGAAGAAATTACGGAACTTGCTGCTAATTCCGGAAGAAAAAAAGCTCATTTATCATTGCTCCCTATGTTAATTCTCGGTTTTTTTGGCGGTGCTTTTATAGCATTAGGGTATTTACTCGATATTCATGTTATTGGAACAATGCCAAAGGCTTGGGGATCATTTACTAGTTTTCTAGGCGCTGCTGTATTCCCTATTGGCCTTATTCTCGTTATTCTTGCAGGCGGTGAACTAGTAACTGGTAACATGATGACAGTTTCTATGGCCTGGCTTCAAAAGAAAATTACTTTATTTTATTTCATACGAAATTTAGTTATTGTTACATTTAGCAATTTCATAGGGGCTGTATTTGTAGCCTACTTTTTCGGTCATATCGTTGGCTTAACTGAAGGAGCTTTTTTAGCAAAAACTATTTCTATCGCTCAAGCGAAACTACAAGATACACCATTGCAAGCATTTATTTCTGCAATCGGATGTAATTGGCTCGTTTGTTTAGCTGTTTGGCTCAGTATGGGAAGTAAAGAATTTATCGGAAAGATTATCGGTATTTGGTTCCCGGTTATGACTTTTGTTGCGATTGGATTTCAACACGTTGTAGCCAATATGTTTGTCATCCCAGCCGCGATTTTTGCCGGTCATTTCACTTGGGCTGAATATTTTCCAAACTTTATTTTTGTTTTCTTTGGAAATTTAGTAGGAGGTATGTTATTTGTAGCACTACCTTACTTCATATCTTATAATAAGAAACTACCTGCTCATCAAGAGAAGACTGAAATGAAGAACAAATCTCTGTCCGCTTAAATGGAATGTCTATAAAGTGCCCTAAAAAATATTACAAATTTCATTTTTTTTGCGAATATATGTACGTACACTTGTTCTCGAATGTTTTATACGTTATAATAACAACTTAAATAGCATTATTTACATATGAGGTGAAAAACATGAACAAAACAGAATTAATTAAAAACGTAGCACAAAATGCTGAGATTTCTCAAAAAGAAGCTACTGTAGTTGTACAAACTGTAGTAGAATCAATCACTAACACTTTAGCTGCTGGTGAAAAAGTACAACTTATCGGATTCGGTACATTCGAAGTTCGTGAAAGAGCTGCTCGTACAGGCCGTAACCCACAAACTGGTGAAGAAATGCAAATCGCAGCTTCTAAAGTACCTGCTTTCAAAGCTGGTAAAGAACTAAAAGAAGCTGTAAAATAATGAAAAATATCCTTCTCATTTATGAGAAGGATATTTTTTTCATAACATAATTAATAAAAATCTGACCATTATGTTGTTTCTTTTGTTCTTTTATGCAAATAAAACCTTTACTTTCAAAAAAAGGTTTTGCGGTAATGCTCGCCTCTGTATATATCTCCCTATGCCCTAGGTTCACTGCTTCTTTTTCTAACTTCTGTAGTATGTATGAAGCGACTCTTTTCCCTTGATAATCTTTATGCGTAAATAAACGATCTACGTAACGATCATCGTTATAATCCCCAAACCCCACAATCACACCTTTATGATCCGCTACATAGCTAATATTCTTTTCTAAAGACTGTAACCAATTTTCTCTATCTAGTCGCTCCGGTGCCCACGCCTGTAGCTGTAACTCATTATAATCTTTCGCATTAACCGTATGAACTGTTTCATAGAACAATTGTAATACTTGATCTAAATCTTCTTTCTGGAATGTTCTAATTATAATATCTTTTAACATATATAAGTCTCCTTACGAAACTACCTCTTAACTTTTCTACTACATACGATTCTATATTTCTGCTTTATTATATCGTTTTAATTTCTATACGAACAAAAAAACAATACTTATTCAAAGTATTGTTTTTTAATTCTATTCAATTACTTAATGTAGCTCTTTAAGATTTTAATTTAACTCTTTGTAATCGTAATGCATTTAATACAACGGATACAGAACTAAATGCCATCGCTGCTCCAGCAACCCAAGGGGCTAAGAAACCTAATGCCGCAATTGGAATTCCTAACGCGTTATAAGCTAATGCCCAGAATAAATTTTGTTTAATATTTCTTATCGTCATTTTACTCATAAAGATCGCATCAGCAATACTATTTAAGTCACCGCGGATTAACGTTATATCCGCTGCTTCCATCGCTACATCCGTTCCCGTTCCAATTGCCATACCAATGTTCGCTGTAGCAAGAGCAGGAGCATCATTTATCCCGTCTCCAACCATCGCTACTTTCTTACCATTTGCTTGCAGTTTCTTCACTTCTTCTGCTTTTCCTTCTGGCAATACTTCTGCAATTACGTGATCAATACCAACTTGCTTTGCAATTGCCTGAGCAGTTTGTGTATTATCTCCTGTAATCATCACAACGTCTAGACCCATTTTTTTCAGTCTTGCGATAGCTGCTTTTGAAGTATCTTTTACAGTATCTGCAACGGCAACTATACCAGCATATTCTTTATCGATTGCAATAAGCATTGCTGTTTTTCCTTCTCGTTCTAGCGCTTCCATTGATTTAGAAACTTCTTCAATATCAATATTGAATTTCTTCATTAATCGACGTGTACCAATTAATAAGTGTTTTCCTTCTACAACTGATTCGATACCAAATCCCGGAATCGCTTCAAACGTTTCTGAACTTGGGATATCAATTTTCTTTTCTTTAATTCCTTCTACAATCGCTTCTGCAAGTGGATGTTCAGAATTTCTTTCTGCTGCCCCTACTAATCTAAGCAGTTCATTTTCATTGAATCCATCTGCTACAATTACATCTGTTAACACCGGCTTCCCATTTGTCACTGTACCCGTTTTATCTAAAATAACCGTACCTAATCGGTGCGTTGCTTCTAAATGCTCTCCACCTTTAAATAAAATACCATACTCTGCTGATCTTCCTGATCCTGCCATAATAGATGTAGGCGTTGCAAGACCTAATGCACATGGACAAGCGATAACAAGTACTGCTATCATTTTCTCAAGTGCTCCGCCAAAATCACCAGGTGTAACAAATATCATCCATACTGCAAATGTGATAATCGCAATCACAACTACAACCGGTACGAAAATACCTGAAATTTGATCTGCTACCCTTTGAATAGGAGCTTTTGAACCTTGTGCCTCTTCTACTACTTTAATAATTTGAGCTAATGCAGTATCTCTTCCTACTTTAGTTGCTTTCACTTTTAAAAATCCATTTTTATTTATTGTCGAACCTATTACTACATCCCCAATTGACTTATCAACAGGAATACTTTCACCCGTTAACATCGATTCATCAATTGCTGACTTTCCTTCTACAATCTCACCATCTACTGGTATTTTTTCACCAGGCTTTACATAGACGATATCACCAGCTACTACTTCTTCAATCAAAATTTTTATTTCTGTTCCATCTCGCACAACTGTAGCTGTCTTCGCTTGTAAACCCATCAATTTTTTAATTGCTTCTGATGAGCGCCCTTTTGCTTTCGCTTCAAATAATTTACCTAAAATAATTAATGTAATAAGTACCGCACTCGTTTCAAAATATAAATCTGTCATATGTTTCGAAGAACCAATAGATTGAATACTTAAATATACACTATAGAAATACGCGGCCGACGTTCCAAGCGCCACGAGAACATCCATATTCGCACTTTTATTACGTAACGCTTTATAAGCTCCAACATAAAACTGTCCACCAATGATAAATTGAACAGGGGTTGCAAGTGCTAGTTGCACCCAAGGGTTCATTAACATATCCGGTAAATAAATAAACGACGTAAATGAGAAATGACTAACCATTGCCCATAATAATGGGAAAGATAAAATAAACGAAATAATAAACTTCTTCTTTTGTCTTTCAATTTCTTGTAATCGATGATCAGTTGATGCATCTTGATCATCTGGTTTCACTTCTAATTTATATCCTAGCTTCGTAATCGCACTCTTCATTTCATTTACATTAACTTCATCAGGATTAAAGTCTACTGTAGCTGATTCTAAAGCAAAATTTACTGTCGCTTTGTTCACACCATCTAACTTATTTAAACGCTTTTCAACTCTATTTGCACATGCTGCACATGTCATTCCTGAAACAGTAAATTCAGCTTTATCACTTACAATTCCATATCCTAACGATTCAACTTTTTCTTTAAACTGTTGCGGATTTGTTTTAGTTGGATCGTACATTATTTTTGTTTTTTCAAGTGCAAAATTTACATTCGCCTCATGAACACCTTCTACTTTTTTTAGACCTTTTTCAATTCTATTTGCACATGCCGCACATGTCATTCCTGATATTTGAAGATTGGCCTCTTTTTTTTCATTCATGTCTCTCACCTCTATATACCCTTATGAGGTATAATTATTAGCAAAATAAATCGTACTTCATTTAAAGTACGATTTATTTCCATATCTAAAAATAATTATTGAACATCGTATCCTTGGTCTTCGATTACAGCAACGATATCTTTTAATGTTACGGCAGACGAGTCGATAGTAACTTCAACAGTTCCTTCTGCTAATTGAACCTTCACTTGTTCAACACCGTTTAGCTCTTTCACACTGCTTTCGATAGCATTTACACAATGTCCACAAGACATACCTTCAACTTGTAATGTTAACTGTTCCATTTAAAATCCTCCTCTTGTTTCTTCATTCTTTGTTAATCACAATTACATCTTACCATACCCCCCTAAGGTAATCAATGGTTTTGTATCATGATTTTTCAATTATTTTCTAAAAGTTTATTTTACACACACTTTTTCACATCAATACCCCGAAACCTTATTATGAAGGTAAACAAAAAAACAAGCCAGTGACATACTAGCTTGTTTTTACGCTTTTGAAAAACGTTCAAATACAGTCATTAATTCTTCAATTGCTTCGTCACCATTGCCATCTTTAATAGCACCTGAAACACAATGACTTGTATGGTTTTTTAATACACCCATTCCTACTTTTTTCATCGCTGCATTAATCGCTGAAATTTGCACTAAAATATCCACGCAATAACGATCATTTTCAATCATATTTTGAATACCGCGGACCTGTCCTTCAATTCTCTTTAATCTATTTATAATTTGTTCTTTTTCTTTTTCTGATCTATGTGTTACCGCTTCATGCTCTTTATGACCCATATTATCACCTTCTTAAAGTTTCTCTTCATCCAATAAAACAATTGCTTTTACGAGTATACCAATTATAGCATTAATTATCTATGTATGATACCCCATATGAGTATATTTCCGCTTTATGATTATTCTTAACAACGCATTAGCTTCTTAATCTCAATTTTCAGTATACCCTTTCTTTTTTTCAAAAAAATCATTATATCTCTCATCAAAGTTCAATAAAATGAAACAAGAATAAGCGGGGATTACCCGCCCCCGCTTATTCTTTGTCTATAATATTAAAAACTTAATTTTCAGCTATTTAATCCAAGAGTTTTTTCTTTCCATATATGATTATTGCTGATCGCATACTTTTGTATCATTCACTACTGAAGTTCCTTCAACGGTTACCGTATGAAAACAGTCATTTACTCGAACTGTTACAACATTATCTTGCCGGTCAATGATATGATATTCATTAAAATTTTTATTCAGAGCACTGCGAATTTGTTCTCCTTCATAAATTGGGATGCCATGCGATAGAACCCAAATAAGTCCAGCGATAGCAAGAATAGTTTTCATACGATCTACCTCCTTGGGAATATAGTGAACTTTTAATCCATACTTTTTCAGCTCTACAAATCATGATCGGAATAAACCGAGCCTTTTTGGAAATAAGTTCATTTCGTCTATTTTATGTTTATGCTAATTGTGACCGTTTTGTGACAACTTTTTGTCTCTTTAGACGAAAAGTTGAAACAAAACTTTCAAAAAGGACAATTCTACATATCAAAAAAGGTTATGGAATGTTTCATCCATAACCTTTTTTCCTATATGTAACTAATAAATCTCAACCCTTTACTTAAAGACGTCGGCACAACAGATGCATGATTCTCCCCTTCAGCTTCATAAAACTTAAATTTAAGTTTATCGTGGTTTACTTGGAGAAGGCGCTCTGATAATTCATTTGCACCTACAACCATATGCTCTCGTTCTAGTGACCCAACTGTAAGGAACACTCCTGTTTCAAACTTAGCATTGTTTAATTCATTTATAAGGTTCTCTTCTTTTTCAAGTACGGATTGGTTATTCCACCATATAGATGGACTACTAATAAAATAATTTTGAAAAGCATTTAAGTTTGTAAATAGTATATAAAGAGCAAATAGTCCACCTAAAGAATGTCCAAATAACGTTTGCTTACTTTTATCGATCTCAAAATTCTTTTCAATTTGTGGTTTCAGTTCTTCTTCAATAAAAGTAAAGAAATTATGTGCTCCTCCTGTTTTAGGCCACGGTTTACCGTCTGGTTTTAAAGGGGCATCTTTTGAAATTACGCTAGGCGTAAAATCATAACATCTTTCTTCCCCTGAAAATGCGCCTTCAATTGGATAACCCAATCCTACTATAACAGCTGGTGAAACACCGGTTTTTTCCGCTCTTACTGATTGTATTTTAACTGCTTCATGAAATGTTTGAAAAAAGGCATTGCCATCTAATACATAAATGACAGGATATCCTGAATCCGGTGCTGGTTGCCTCGGCTTTGAAATATGAATTTGATATTCCTTACCTTCTAATTTTGAATACATTTTCCACTGTTCTGTATTAGATGTTATAATCTGCTGTTTTTCAACTGTAGTATTCACCCTATCCCCCCCTTTTTAACTTGTTACATATATTTCGATTTTTTCTTCTTGAGATACAACGCTATCATAACCGAAACAAACAGGAGCCCCGTTATACGGATCTATCATGACACGTGCATCAATATGAAATACTTCTTTTAATACTTCATTTGTAATGATTTCTTCTGGGCTACCAGTTGTAACAATTTCTCCTTCCTTCATTGCAATAATTTCATCTGAAAATCTTGCTGCATGGTTAATATCATGTAATACCATAACAACCGTACAATTATGTTCTTTATTTAACTTCTCCACAATTTGTAATACATCTAATTGATGAGACATATCAAGGTATGTAGTTGGCTCATCTAATAGCAACACTTCTGTCTCTTGTGCTAATGCCATCGCTAGCCATACCTTTTGTCTTTGACCACCTGATAAATTTGCAATTTGTCTCGTTCGAAATTCAGAAGTTTTCGTTATATTTAATGCCCAATCAATCATTTCTTTATCTTTTGTCGTTAACTTATTTACGTTATTTCGATGTGGATAGCGTCCATAAGAAATTAATTCTTCCACTTTAAGTTCACCTGGTGCAATTGGAGTTTGCGGGAGTAAAGCTAACTGCTTCGCAATTTCTTTCGTTGAAATTGTATGTAAATCTTGCCCTTGCAAATATACTTTTCCGCTTTTTTGTTTTAAAATTCTTCCCATTGTTTTTAACAATGTCGATTTACCGCAACCGTTTGGACCTATAATTGTCGTTACTTTTCCTTCTTGTATTTCCACATTTAAATCGCGAAACACTGTAAGCTTTTCATAACTTGTTTCTAAATTTTTTGCACTTAAAATACTCACTTTTATTCCTCCTCTTACGCTTTCGCCTTATAAAGTAAATATAAGAAATACGGTACACCGACAATAGAAATAACGATTCCAACTGGTAACTCTACAGGTGTGAAAACTGTTTTTGCAATAAAGTCTGAGGCAATTACAAGAAACATTCCGATTACGCCGCACGTAGGAATTATATACTTATGTTGAATACCGACAAGTCTTTTCGCTATATGCGGTGCCATTAAGCCAATAAAACCGATACTCCCTGAAACAGCAACACATGCACTCACAAGCCCGATACTGCTTAATAATAAAATCGATTTCTCTCTTTCTACTGAAACACCTAAACTTGTAATACTCGTTTCTTCCAATTGGAATAAATCTAATAAATAAGCTTTCTTTTGTATAAGTGGAATTAAGATAATAAGCCATGGTAACATAGCCACAATATACTTCCAGTTCGCACTATATATGCTTCCAGACACCCACACTGCAGCCATCTCGAAATCAGTTGACTTCATTTTGAGTGATAAGTACATAGAAAAAGCTCCAAATCCCGATCCAATTGCAATCCCTGTTAATAAAAGTCGCTGCGAATCTAATTTACCGTTTTTCCAAGAAAACAGATAAATGATGATAGCTGCACCTAATCCACCTACTAAACCAAACATTGGCATCATCATAATAGAAACCCAGTCTGTGCTTTTTAATTGTCCTTGAAAGAAAAACATAAAAATGACAATCGCTGTTCCCGCTCCGGCATTTACTCCTAAAATACCTGGGTCCGCCAATCCATTTCTCGTAATCCCTTGAATAACAGCACCTGCAACACCAAGGCCTAATCCTACTAATCCAGCAATTACGATACGCGGAAGACGAAACTCAAAAATAACTAAATCATGTTCTGGTACTGGATCAATTCTAAAAAGTGTTTTAAATACATCTGTAATCGTAATGTCGAACGTACCATTTGTTAAACTAATATAGATAGCACATAGTATGAAAAATATAATAATCCCCATCGTCATTCCGAAACGTTGACTTGAACTTTTAAGCATGTCTCTCTCCTCCTCTAGTACGGATTAAATAAAGGAAGAAAGGAATTCCAATTAAGGAGGTAACGACTCCAATAGGTGTTTCAAATGGATAGTTTACAAATCTACTCAAAACGTCACATAACGCTAAGAAAACGCCACCAATAACACCTGCACATGGCAAAATCCACTTATAATCTACCCCAATTATAAAGCGGGTAATGTGCGGAATAATTAAACCTACAAAACCAACTTTCCCCACTAAAGCAACTGCTGTTCCTGTTAAAAAAATTACCGATAAAATTGCCATCGCTTTAACTAGTTTTGTACGCTGTCCTAAATTAATAGAAACCTCTTCGCCTAATGAAAGAATGGTAATAGATTTTGATATTAACAATGCTAAAATTATTCCAATTATCCCAAACGGTATCGTGATTTTAATTATATTAGGATCTACTTGATCTAACTTTGCATTAAACCAAAAACTAACATTTTGAGAAATTTGGAAATACGAAGCCATTGCAGTCGATACACTGCTTAAAAATGTTCCAATAACTGTTCCTATAATCGCTAACCTAACTGGTGATAAGCCATTTTGAAGGAGCGAACCAAAACCAAACACGATACCGGCTCCGAGTGCAGAACCAATCATTGAACATATAACCATACCAATTGATGACATTCCTGGAAGAAAAATCATACAAAGTGTAATAACAAAGGCAGCACCATCCGTCACACCCATAATAGAAGGGGATGCAAGATAGTTTCTTGTCATCCCCTGCATAAGTGCTCCTGATATGGCTAGAAATGCTCCGACTAAAAGAGCTGCAACTACCCTTGGTAAACGTGAAGTAATAATAATATTATGATTTACATCACTTGAATCAAAATGAAATAATGCGTTCCACACTGTTTCAGCATCAATACTTTTCGCCCCATACAAAATCGAAAGTATAACTGTAAATAAGATGAGTATGGGTGCTATACATAATATAGTTACTGGTACTGCATTTGTTTTCTGCATATCATTCAACGCACCTTACTTATTGTATTATTTAGATAAATTTTTCACTGCTTCTTTTAAGAAGGCAGTTTTACTCCAAGCAGTACCACCTTGCGCCATTGGATCTACAACGTTTACAAATACTTTCTTTTCCTTCGCAGCATTCATACTTTGCCAAATTGGATTACTTTCAATTTCTTCTAACACTTTTGGATTTTTATTTTCACTTGCCTCATATTGTAAGAAAATATAATCTGGGTTAAGTTCAGCAAGTTTTTCAAATGAAATTTTCTCTTGTGCTTTTACAGTTTTCAATTGTTCTGGAGCAGTTAGTCCAAGATCTTTATAAATTACAGGGTTGAAGTATACTCCTTCTGGATATAGGAATAATTCGTTTGCTCTTAGTCTAATGACAAGTACTTTTTTATCTTTTAACTTATCTCCTAGTTTTGCTTTTGCTTTTTCAGCGTCTGAATTGTAGTCTTTAATAATTTTTTCTGCTTTATCTTTTTTACCAGTTAATTCTCCCATTAACTTTAAGTTATCTTCCCAATTTGTTGAAACGTGTGATACCGGGAATGTAGGAGCTACTTTCGTAAACTTTTCAGCTGTTTCTGCTGGGAATTTCGTACTTGATGTAATCACATCTGGTTTTAATTGTAGTAATGTTTCGAAATTGGGTTGCATTTTCTCACCAACAGATTTCGCACCTTCTAACTCTTTTTCCAGGTATTTTGGTAGTTTACCACCTACAGTAATGGCACCAACTGGTTTAATTCCAAGTACTGCCGCATCTTCCATTGACTCTAAACTAGCTGTCGCAATTTTATCTACTTTTGCTGGCACTGTATATTCTTTACCTAAATATGTAATTTTTCGTTTTTCATCTTTTTTCGTTTCCGTAGCTTTTGTCTGTTGTTTTTGCTCGCCTGAAGTTTTATCCGCACTATTACATGCCGCTAAACCTACACTTAAAACTGTAACCATCCCTAAAGTAAATAATTTCTTGTTCATCTTTATATGTCTCCTCTCAAATTTTCAAACTATATTCTCAATAGAATTTAACTATATGAATCTTATCCCATATATATATTTCATTAGATTAATAATTTTATCCAGAACTCATTCACGTTCACTTCCCCTAGACTATAATTCTTTTACGCCTTCATCACTTGATAATCATTTTCACTGATAATGATTATCGTTACTAAGTATATATTTAATATGAAATTATTTCAAGAATGATTTGAAAAATTTTAACAAACTGAATTAAAAAAAGAAGTATCTCCCTAATATTAGGGAGATACTTCTTTTTTTAGAAATTTATATGCAATTCAACTGGACAATGGTCTGATCCCATCACTTCACTATTAATTTTCGCTTCTGTTATTTGGTCTTTCATTCTTTCCGAAACAACAAAATAATCTAAACGCCATCCGATATTTTCACCTTTGCAATCTTGCTCTTACATTTATGAATACATACATACGCACTTTATTCAGGTTATACTAATTTCAGAGGTGATGTTCTTTGCACAATGAAGGAGTTATATTAACAAATGAGTATTGGCAAGCAATTATTCATAACGATTCTTCCTATGATAGCAAATTCTTTTATGCTGTGAAATCAACTGGAATTTTTTGCAGGCCATCATGCAAATCAAGAATACCGAATAGAAACAATGTACGAATTTTTCATCATGCAGAGCAAGCATTAAGCGAAAACTTTCGCCCGTGCAAACGTTGTAAGCCAAATGGGATCACTTTACCTAATGAAGAGTGGGTAGAACAAATTAAAGACTATATCGAAAAGCATTATGACGAATCCTTAACCCTCGACATGCTTGCGGAAATGTGTCACGGTAGCCCTTTTCATTTACAGCGTACTTTCAAAAGAATAATAGGGCTAACTCCTATAGAATATATACAACAATTCAGGGTTCTTAAAGCAACCAAATACCTTTTACACACAAATCAATCTATTAAAGAAATTAGTACTGCTGTCGGGATAGAAAACCCAGAGTATTTCGCAACTTTATTTAAAAAGAAAACCGGATTTACTCCTACTGAATATCGAAAAAAGAACGAAATGAAAGAGGGATACGATAATGAATTCCTACAAAAATAATTATATATATTGGACGCTACTTACACATAAAAATTGGCGATTTCATATTGCTGCAACTGAAAATGGACTATGTTTCATTGGATCACAAGACGAAAACTTTGAAGAATTAAATATATGGGCTAGAAAAAAACTGCCCCAACATATATTGATTCATAGTCCAGATTACTTGCAAATATATACTCAAGAAGTTATCGAGTATTTAGAAAACAAGCGAGAAACTTTTACATTTCCTATCGATGCTTATGGAACTAATTTTCAATTATCTGTTTGGAATACGGTACGTGAAATTCCTTATGGAAAGACATATTCTTATACAGAAATTGCTGAAAGAATTCAAAAACCTAAAGCTGTGCGCGCCGTTGCTTCTGCTATTGCTGCTAACCCTCTCCTTATTACTATTCCTTGTCACCGTGTTATTGGGAAGAATGGGAAACTAACCGGATTTAGGGGTGGATTAGAAATGAAGAAAAAATTGCTTACATTAGAAAAGTTACAGGTGGAATTCATATGACAGCAGAATATAATAGCGCATTATCTATAGTAGTTCCAAAAGAATTTTGTTTCCAAGAAAATTTACGTTATCTATCACGTTCTAACAATGAATGTATGTTTCATATTGAAGATAACAAAATTTATAAAGTTATCCCTGTTCAAGATGTAAATCCTTTAGTTGAAATTAGTGTGAATACAGATGGCAATATTCAAATACGTTGTTTAGAAGAATCATATACATCTGAAAAATCGATACGTGAAACTGTAGCTAACTATGTAAAAGAATGGTTTGATTTAACTACTGATTTAGCTCCCTTTTATACATTAGCTAAACATGATTTACTCCTTCAAGGACCAATTGAACAATATTATGGCCTTCGTACTTTAGGTATTCCAGACTTATTTGAGGCACTTTCCTGGGGAATTATCGGTCAACAAATTAACTTAACATATGCTTATACGCTAAAAAGAAGATTAGTTGAGCAATTTGGCAGTTATGTAGAATGGGACGGTAGAAAGCATTGGATATTCCCATTACCTGAAACAATTGCAAATCTACATGTAGAAGATCTCCAACAATTAAAAATGACGACTAGAAAATGTGAATATTTAATCGGTATTGCGAAGCTTATTACAGAGAGAAAACTATCAAAAGAGGATTTACTGCAAACACAAGATGTAAAGGTTGCTGAGAAACAATTAACCGCTATCCATGGTATAGGACCATGGACTGCCAACTATGTTTTAATGCGTTGTTTAAGATTTCCTTCAGCTTTTCCAATTGATGATGTTGGTCTGCATAATGCAATTAAATTTATAACAGGTTCCGAAAATAAACCGACTAAAAATGAAATAAAAGGTTTCGCGGCAAACTGGGCTAATTGGGAGTCTTATGCGACTTTTTATTTGTGGCGAGTACTATATTAAAAAGAACCAAGTAGCACATTCGTACTACTTGGTTCTTTTTTAAGCTTGCTCCTCAAAACGTCTTGCAATTTCCACAATAACTTGAACGGCTTTTTCCATAGTATCTACCGAAACATATTCAAATTTACCGTGATAGTTTTCACCACCAGTGAAAATATTCGGCGTCGGTAATCCCATATATGATAATTGTGATCCATCTGTGCCTCCGCGAATCGGATGAATATTTGGTTCAATGTCTAAACTTTTCATTGCTTCATATGCAATATCAACAATTTCTCTTACCGGTTCAATTTTTTCAAGCATGTTATAGTATTGATCATTCATTTCTAAAACGACTGCATCTTCGCCATACTTTTCTTGCATAGTCTTCACAATATTTTTAACGTTATTTTTACGCGCCTCAAAATTTTCACGATCAAAGTCTCGAATAATATAATACGCTTTACTTTGCTCAACATCACCATTTAAAGAAAGTAAATGATAGAATCCTTCATAGCCTTCTGTATATTCTGGCGCCTCTTCTACTGGTAAATACCCGTTAAACTCCATAGCTAGTTTAGTAGCATTGCGCATTTTATTTTTCGCTGTTCCAGGATGTGTATTCGTTCCGTTAAACGTTAACTTAGCACCTGCAGCATTAAAACTTTCATACTCTAAACCACCTAATGGACCTCCATCCATCGTATAAGCGAATGATGCACCAAACGCTTCTACATCAAAATGCGCTGGCCCACGACCAATTTCTTCATCCGGTGTAAATGCTACTCTTATTTTCCCGTGCTTAATTTGCGGATTATGTATTAAATGGTTCATTGCAACCATAATTTCTGTAAGACCAGCTTTATCATCTGCTCCTAGAAGTGTTGTACCATCAGTTGTAATAATGGTATGTCCTTTATATGATGGTAATTCCGGGAACTGCTCTGGTGTTAACACAACATTTAGCTCTTCATTTAACGTAATTGCATTACCATCAAAATTTTCATGAATTTGTGGTTTGACGTTTTTCCCTGTAAAGTCTGTTGCTGTATCTAAATGGGCTAAAAATCCAATTACAGGAACATCCTTGTCCGTATTAGCTGGAAGTGTTGCCATTACATAACCATTATCATCCATCGTTACTTCTGTTAAACCAATTTCTTTTAGCTCTTCCACTAATAACTTACCAAACTCAATTTGTCCTGGTGTTGTTGGTACTGTATGGCTTTCTTCATTTGATTGCGTATCAATTTTTACATATCTCGTAAATCTTTCAATAAGTTCTTGTTTCAAGTTCATTCACTCCCTTTTATGTTTCTCCCTCCATTATAATCCTTAAAACGAAATATTTTAACTTTTTTGAATGTGAAGATGTATATTTCATTTACATTGTTAACACTTTTACATATTTTACATAACAAAAAGAAAATTAGTGAACATATTTAAAGTACAGCTTAATACAAATAAATTCACCCTATTTACGACTCTCATCGCAAATAGGGTGTTTCTGTTTTTATCTCGCAATTTAAGAATATATACTACTCATTTACAATAAAAGTATATACATCATCATAAATACAGCCATTTACTTTAATCACATACTTCCCAGGTTTATTAAAACTAATTGTGTATTTATTTAACTGAATTGCTTCTTTATCTCCAGAAAGAATATCAATACTTCTGCCACTTAATACATACAATTCATTTAGATTCATCGTTACATCAATTATATTGAAATTTTCTACTTTCACTTGCTGTGCTTCCGCAACGCTTACACTTGGTTCTAAAAACAGTAGTCCACTTAATCCAATCGTCCCCGCTAAAGCAACTCCCGCAAACTTTTTAATCTGTTTCATTACAATGACCTCCTTATAGATTTTGTGTAAAGGTGATGTCCTCCCTTACACCACAAAGCCTATATGTAATGAAATGAAAAGTAAACGGGGACTGTAAGACAAAATTCTACATCTTTTTCTCCTATTGAATATAAATCCAACGTTTGGAGTTTTGACACATTTAAAATTGTTTCCCTAAACCAATTTCTCCATAATTTATTCAAAGACTGAATAATTACTTATTTATTTAACATTCTAAAAATAGTTGATAAAGATGCTTTCTATTCAAAAAAAAGACTTTGCTATAAAAGTAACTTTTACAACAAAATCCATGCAACTAATTTTATTCCTCTTTCCATAATCTCTCCACATTCATTAATTGTTCTTCTTTAAACTCCATCTTATATATATCCGGTTTTGACGTATTCATTAAAAATTCAAAACCATATTGTTTATCAAAATAGTTTATCATTAATGTCATGACAAGCCCATGTGTACCAATTACAATTTTGCATCCTTGAAAATCCATTAAGATTTCTTTTAATACTTTCACTACTCTTCTCTGGCAATCTGCATATGACTCTCCTTCCGTTCGTGCAAAGTCCGGATTAGAGAACATCTTCTGTACAAGTGGATACACCTCTTTGTCTGATATAACCTGATCCTCACTTGAAAACATACACTCTTTAAGATTTTCATATACTACTATTTCTTTTTCATGGAAATTAGCTGACTCCTCTATCGTTAGCACAGCCCGATTATAAGGACTTGAAATAAAAGTATCAATCCTCTCCGCTTTTAATATGTCAGTTACTCTACGGGCATCCATATGTCCCCTCTCAGTTAACCCGCGCATTCTTTCATTTCCTTCTAGTTTTGGTGATTCACCATGTCTAACCATATAAATATATGTGCTCATAATTTCTCCTTAAAATTTTTTATAAAGTGAAACTTTAATTAGCCCTTACTAATCGGGCTTTTACAGGAAAATAGCGAGATAAGTTAATAAATCACGTTCATTTATCCCATTTCAACACTTAGGCGTAATACTACAATACTTTATAAACTGTGCTGATTTGTTCGTCTAATCCATTCTCCTACTAAACTCTCAAATAATTCAGGCTGCTCAATTTGCAAATTATGCCCTGCCATATCTAACACTGCTAATGTTGCCCTTGGATATTCTTCAATAATTTCTATAATATTTTGATAACCTACTGATATATCTTGTCTTCCAGTCAGTAAAAGAACGGGATTTTCATATTTTTCATGCTGAAAATCCATAGTAAGAGAGTAATTCTTTTGCAACCTTTCAATAAATTCATCATTAGCAACATCTAACCCAGGCTTAATTTCTTCTTTAAATCGCTTATATGTATATTCATTTGCTATTACAGCTAACTCACAAAATTCCTCTCTTTCTGTGGAAGTGAGCGTATTTAAAAATTCCTCATCTTGTACAATTACCTGTTTATCTGGAAGAATCCTTTTTTCTGGCTCCGCTACAACAACAGGACATACTAATAGTAATCCGCTAACTCTCTCAAACATCTTTGCAAGTATACCTTTAGCTAAATAGCCTCCATATGATTCTCCTACCAATAAAAATTTTTCAGTAGAAATGATTTCCTCAATAAATGTGATAAGCACTTCTACTATACGATCTGAACTATTTATCCAATTTGGAGCATTCGATTTTCCCATACCAGGTAAATCAATATATATTCGCTTATAACCTTCATACTTCTGAAATACTGATTCCATACATTTCATCATTAACCTATGGTCAGGGGAGCAGCCATGTATGATAATGACTGGTTTACCCTCTCCCACAATTTCATAGTATATTTCTGCATCTTTAATTCGATATATCATAAAAAAGCCTCCCTATTTAGTGGCAATACTATTCCACTCTGTAAGAATACACGTTCTTATTTTATATCCTTTCTCAACATTTTCACAAATGTTAATTTTCAGATTAAAAATAAAAATCTCACCAAAAAAAGATACACATCATTTTATATGCAATTTTGCATCTCCACTTACAAATCACTAAAAAAACTTTACAATTCAAAGGATGACTAAATATACAATTTCTATTTAAAGTCTTGATACAGTCTATACTATCAACCGCAATATTTTTTCAACCTTAAGAATACTTACACTCTTTAACACTTTCCTTATAAACATGATTTTTATAAGGAAATCTGATACAATTCTTAAATAATATTATTATGTATAGATATAACGAACATAGTGCATAATTAAAGAAGGTGATTTCATTGAAATTAAATAAAAATTTACAATTATGTATATTAGTCGGAACATTGATATGCTTTTCAATCTATTTTATGTTTTTCTATCTGTTCCCTACTCATTTTTCAAATTCAGATGTACGCTTCGCTTCACTTGTCGTTGAAGCCATTACATTTGTATCACTGATTTACTCTATATATTCTAAGAAAGTCAGTTCAAATCCGTTTTGGATATGTATTACAATAGCAATTGGTAGTTTTTTATTAGGAAAAATAGTATATACATATCAAGATAGCTTCTTCGAAATTCCAATACATCGTTTTACGGTTTCTGATGTATTTTACATGTTTTTTCTATTTTTCTGTCTTATCGCTTTCTGCTATAAAATCTTAAAGGAATGCAATAAATGGGAAAAAGCGTTCTTTATTTGTGATATATGCATAGTGCTTACTTCCATATTCACATTAGAATGGTATTTATTTAATCAACCAAATTTAAATATATTCGCTCTTTCACTAGGAGATGTTTTCCTTTCATTTTTATACCCAATTGCAGATTTATTATTTCTACTGCTAGGTGTTAGTCTCTTTTTCCGTCCAACAATTTTTAATTCCAAACGGAAAATTTATATCTTTATTTTTGTATTAATAAGTTCTGCAACTTTTAACTATATTTATTTTTACTTAAATAACCACTTATCAACTGAAACTATAATATTATTACGTCTTTTATATAGAATACCTATATTACTTATTGCAATAGCTGGCTCTATTTCAGAAGATCATAATAGCCATAAAAATTATTTCCTTGTAAACCCTATAATAGGAAAAAAAGCTTTAGTTGTATTTCCTTATCTTGCTGTTGCAATACTAATCGGGTTTACATTAAAAGAACAAACATCCTCTTCAACTCTCATTACAGGAAATTGTATTACTTTTATTTTCGTACTCATTCGTCATTCTATCGTACGTATGCAAAACAATTCCTTAACAAAACGTTTGCAGGCATTTAATGCCCAACTAGAAGAAAAAGTTACTTTACGGACGTCTGATTTAGTTCATAAATCAGAGGCTCTTTCTCAAAAACAGCAAAAGTTTAAATCATTATATGAATATCATCCTGACCCTATCTTCACCATTGATTTAAATGGAATATTCTTAAATGTAAATAAGGCTGGGAGTGTACTACTTGGGGCACCAACGGATGAGTTACTAGGTGAAACTTGTTTTTCGATCATTTTAGATGAAGATAAGCATAAGCTAGCATTGGCATTAGAAAAAGTGAAACAACAAGAATCGGCATTCTTACAACTTAGTTCTCAATATAAAGATGGCTTTACTTATTTTTTATACGTTACAATCATTCCTATTATAATAGACGGACAAATTTCAGGAAGCTATATTATGGTGAAAGATATTACTGCACTAAAAAAACAGCAAGAAGAAATAAAATATTTAGCATTCCATGACACTGTAACGAAAATTGGGAACCGTGCCTTTTTCCATAAGAAATTAAAGAGAGTTATAAAAAATGCTAAAATAACAGAAAGCGAGTTTGCATTATTATATTTAGATTTAGATCGCTTTAAAGCAATTAACGATACACTTGGACATTCATCAGGAGATTACATATTAGAAGAAGTAGCAAAGCGATTCCAATCATGTCTTCCATCACATACTCATCTTTCAAGAATCGGTGGCGATGAATTTACAATCATAATTGAAAACTATACTGACGAAGATTACTTATTCCAATTATGTAACCAATTATTTGAATGCATGAAAAAGTCATTTATCATACATGAGCATAAATTAACTTTATCACTGAGTATCGGCATCGCTATTTATCCACATTCCGGAATCGATACCGCTACACTTCTGAAAAACGCTAATGTTGCAATGTATGATGCAAAAGCAAAAGAGCTTAACTCTGTCTCTATTTATGACGATGTAATCGCTAAAAAAATTGAAAGACGATTACGATTAGAAAAAGATTTACCAAACGCACTACAAAATGAAGAATTGTTCCTTTTGTATCAACCTCAAGTTGATAGTGAATCTAATAAAATTATCGGTGCAGAAGCTTTAATTAGGTGGAATCATCCTGAATTAGGTATTATTTCTCCATACGAGTTTATTCCGATTGCAGAAGAAACACTACAAATTATTTCAATAGGAAAATGGACATTAGAGCAGGCTTGCAAGCAAATGAAACGTTGGCACGCACTCGGATATTCACATTTAAAAATAGGTGTAAATTTATCTGCTAAAGAATTTGAACAAGAGGATTTTGTAAAGTCTATTTCTTCTACTTTAACAAATACAGGTTTACCAGCAAGCTCTCTTGATCTTGAATTAACAGAGCGAATTGCAATGATGGATGAGCGAGAAACATTGATAAAACTGCGTACACTAAAAAGTTTAGGGATTCACATTTCTATCGACGATTTTGGTACAGGTTATTCTTCGCTAGCCTACTTACCTTTGTATCCAATTGATACGTTAAAAATCCCGAGAGAATTTATTACAATGTCTGAAACATGTGATGATGGAATGGAAATTATTAAAACGATCATCACATTAGCAAATACATTAGGAATGTCTGTCATTGCTGAAGGTGTAGAAACGAAAGAGCACGTAAATTTCCTTCAAAAAAATAAATGTCAGTTTATTCAAGGTTATTATTACAGTAAACCTATTCATATTCATGCATTTACTGAGCTATTAGAAAACGGCATTCACCGATAGTACATAACTAATTAGAATAAATAATAATGAATTTGAACAAATATAGTAAAAAGGAAAGAAGATACCTTCTTTCCTTTTGTTTTTCTATTTACATTTCTATTACTCCACCACTTCATTTATTATATCTATTATTTGATGAATTCCCTCATCATTTGTTTTCTTATATCCATTCATGTTTTGAATATATTTCTCCTTATTTGTATACAACTTATTTACTGCATATATAAATGTATTCGTACTTACTCTGTCTTGGAGTATAACTTCCGCATATCCTTGCCGTGAAAAATATTCAGCATTTAAAACTTGATCTCCCCTGCTGGAACTGTTAGTTAACGGGATAAGCAACATCGGTTTCTTCAAAAATAACAATTCAGAAATAGCAGTAGAACCCGCTCTGGAAACTACAACACTTGCCATATTTAGTATATGCGGCAACTCGTCGCCTATATATTCAAATTGCATATACCCCTCCATGCCAATAGATGGGTCTACCTTCCCTTTACCACATATATGAATAATATTAAAGTTTAATAGTATTGTATCTAAACATTCCCTTACCATATCATTTATCCACTTAGCACCTTGACTCCCACCCATAATTAATAATACTGGTTTATCTTGCTGAAATTCACAATATCTTCTTCCTCGTAATACGTTACCCTTCTCAATTTCTTCCCTTACAATTGGTCCTACATAAACCTTCTTCTCATTACTTACATTTTCTCCTGTCTGAGGAAATGTTGTGCATAGCTTTGTAGCAAAAGGTAATGCTATTTTATTGGCAAGTCCTAATGTGCTATCTGGTTCACGTATAATTATAGGCACACGATTTAACCATGCTCCTATAGCTACAGGAACTGAAACAAATCCTCCTGCTGAAAAGATAACGTCAGGCTTTGTTTTCTTAATTAATTTATAACTTTGTAAACAACCTCGTATAATTTTAAAAGGATCTTTAAAATTTTCCCAATCCCAATATCTCCTAAGCTTGCCCGTTGAAACACTATTGTATTTAACATTTTGCACTAATGATTTTTCAATTCCATTTTTGGATCCAATATACTCGACTCTCCAGCCTTTCTCTATAAATTTAGGAATTAATACAATATTAATCATAACGTGTCCGGCTGTACCGCCCCCAGTAAAAAGAATCGTTTTGCTCATAACTTATACCCACCTTTATTATTAAAAATCTAGCTTTATATTTACCTTTTAAATGTAAATAAAATTATTATTTTTTATATAAATCTTTAACTCCACCTCTATATCTTGTAAAAGATCTTTAATGAGTTCATAAAAATCATTTCCATACTCACTACACTCGTATTGAGCAAAGATTTGAATCACATATCTAGTTTTCGTCTCTAATGCTGACTTTATTTGTTTAACCCTTTTTTCTTCTACATACGCTTGATATTTATGTATTGCCTCATAAAGACGCAATACATGCGCTTCTTCATCTCTCCAATCCAACGCATCAACAATTGAAAGAAATAGCGTATTTTGATTATCTATTATTTCATAATCATTCATATATTTCTTACACCCTTTTTTGTTTTTCATTGCATGCAGATGTCACTACACTTCGCATACTCAAGTACATCTTTTAATGATTGATGAAATTCAATTTCTGGGATCCAACCTAACCTTTTTATTTCCTCTATTGCTAAACTCTCATTTGAGTCGCTCCCACTTTTCTCTGTTTCCTCTATAAAAAAATTTAGCTGTGTTAATTCTTTATATTGTTCTAGTACATTTAACAAAGATCGTTTTACTCCTGATCCGATATTATATTGTTTTCCATTTATTCCATCTCGTAATAACACATGATACGCTTTGACCGCATCACGTACATCTAGAAAATCTCTACTATCTTTCAAACTGTTTACTTCAATAATGGCTTTACTTCTACCTGATTCTATATCTATCATTTTCTTTGCGAGAATCGAACAAATGCCATTCGATTCCCCTGGACCAATTAAGTTTGAGGGCTTTGCAATGATAATATTTGAATCCATTAATCCTCCCCAAGCCTCTGCAATAATAACTTGCATCGTTTTACTTAAACTATATGGATTTGAAATTTTTATTTCGTTCATACTATCTGCTTGCAAAGCAGATCCTATAACTAATGTTCTACAATGCGAGGCTTCTTGCTTAATTGCTTCTAATAAATATAATGTTCCTATTACATTAACCTCTATATATTCAAGGGCAGCTGTCCAAGATTCTATAACCGAATTCCTTCCTGCTAAATGCAATACGTAGTCTGGCTTTATTTGTTTCATTACCTTCATTACTTCGCTCTTATTAGTTAAATTACAAGTAATACCATTTCTAATTTTTTCTCCATATGCACGATTTTGAAACATAGGAATTACATGAAAGCCCTGCTGTAAAAAATAGTGGCAAGCATGGCGTCCTGTGAAACCATTTGCACCAGTTATTAAAAGGCTCGCATTTTTTTTCATCGCAAAAACCCTCCTTTTAATAGCATTTGTTTCACCTCATGTTTTGCAAGTAAATCTTGTTGAGAACTAAAACTCTTCACATCCACTAGAGGATAGCTTGAATAATATTGTTGAAGTCCTTGTATAGGAATAGTCGGTAGTACCACAAAATAATTTTGATCAAAACTTATACTTGTTTTACTCTCTACCTCAGATAGAAGCATTTCACTTAATTTTTCACCCGGTCTTATCCCTACCTCTTTTACCTTAACATTTTCTTTTCCGGAATCTTCAATTAATACTTCTGCTAAATCTGTTATTTTACATGCCGGCATTTTCATAACAAAGATTTCCCCGCCTCTACCTTGAGATACGGCTTTAAATAACAACCCAACAGCATCTTCAACTGTTAAGAAAAATCTAGTCATATTCGCATCGGTAATCCCTACTTGTGAAGATTTTTTAATTTGTTGTTTAAAAAGTGGTACTACACTTCCACTCGTTCCTAAAACATTTCCACCACGAACACAAATGAATTTTGTTTTCTTCGTTTGTATATTCGCATGAACCATTAATTTTTCACCAATTGCTTTTGTCATCCCATACGTATTTGATGGATCAGCTGCTTTATCAGTTGAAACATATATAACTTTTTCAACTTGCATCTGTATAGAGGCTTCAATTACATTTTGCGTACCATGTATATTGGTTTTTATAGCTTCATAAGGATAATACTCACATACTGGAACATGTTTTAAAGCTGCAAGATGGAACACATAATGTACACCTTGGCAAGCATAGACTAGTTGATCTTTATCACGAATATCTCCAATAATAAATTTTAACCTATCATCATTTATAAACTGTTGCTGCATTTCAAACTGAACCGTTTCATTTCTTGAAAAAATTCTAATTTCTTTCGGTGATTTTTCTAATAGTTGTTTTATAAGTTCATGCCCCCACGAACCTGTACCACCAGTAATTAAAATTATTTTATTTAACATTCTTCTTCCTCCTACGAAACATCTCAATTTAAATAATATTTATTGAATTATTTTCAATTGATTCAAATCATAATCGTCGTTTGTTACATTTAATTGACAAAATAAAAAAACAGAAACTATTAAACGTAGTTTCTGTTTTTCATTTCATCTCACAACAGTAAGATTTTTTATACTGTTTGCATGATAAATAAATTCCTTGTAAAAAAACACCGCTCATTTATTTCTTATACTCGTAATAAAATAAATAGAATGATTCATAGCCAATAATCATGTTTAAATTTATGAAAAAGGGAGGTAACGGAATGGACCGAAGCAATTCAAATCATACATATAACGGACCTTCCAAAGCACTGCCTCTCTCCCTATTCGACGTAAAAAATGAATTGAAACAAAAAAGCAAACTTATTCCTTCTGACACCATGTATAAATTAACGAAAGAAGAACAACTCATCATCAACAAAATAAAAATACAAACAGAACAACTAAATAAAAATAATGTTACAAGAACACGCGCATACTACCAATTTTACATTCAATATCCAGAAATACATTGGGCACTGCTTGGGCATATGGTATCACGTAACGGCGGTTGGAATATGACTGATTTAAAGGGCGATTTATATACGAGAATTTTATCAGAGAAAGATCAATTCATATTTTTTTCTTTTTTAGAAAGAGGGAATTGGCTTATTTTCCAAGATGTATACCCTCAATTTTTACTTTACGAACAAAGTGTAAAGAGATCACAAAAGTTATTTCACCTTCTCCCTCACCTAAATGTTTCTACATTTATGGAAACGATGTGGAACCATTTTTGGAAAACAGGTAACAAAAAAACTTTAGCAATTGCAACTATTATTAATGAACAAAACTACTTAGAAAAAAGAGTAATTCAAAATGTACAATTTAAAAAGACTGTACTAAATAGTATTGGATTTAAACTCTTTGATTTCTTTCAGTTTAATCATATCCTTTTCCCATTCTACGAAAATGATAAGAAACAAAAAGTATTACTATTTGGTGATACAATGAAACATTTCACTTCCTTACATGAACGGATATTAATTGGAAAAAGATTGTACTCATTATTATTTCGAGATACACATGTTTTATCTCAAATAATAAGCTGGGCTCAACACCATCCACATACAGGATCTAGGAAAGATTACTGGCCCCATTTATTTTCAAGTGTAAATGAATCTTTTTCCCGTGAGTTTTATAAGCGCCGAATTAAGAAATGCCAGTTACGAAATGGCGCTTATCGTATATACAGCCCTGCACTCATCTATGCATGGCGAGATATGAAGCATGAAGAAGTTGACAGTGAAGATTGGTTTACCGATTGGCAAGTTGTAAATTACTTAGTTGATAAGGAGGAAAATATAAATGGACAAATTACAGAAGACTACTGCAAAACACTCGAAAAAATTGAAATCGCCATTCTCGCAAAGAAAAATGTCCTCCTCCGAGAAGAAGAATGAGTTTCTAGCATTAGTAGTTACAATCTTTCTCTCTTCTATTATTGCAACTTGCTTAGATGCCTTTTTTGTTCATAAACAAATATATTCCTTTCCGGCTAGGCCCTTCTCATCCACATTTTCGGTTAATATAGCTTTTACATTGTTCGTACTGCCGATTTTAACAGTTATCTTTATACACATTTCAAAAAAATTATCTAAAGTTTCTAGAATTTCATTTATTATTTCAATCGGTATTTGTGCTAGCCTTTTTGAACAGATTGCTGAAAGTTTAGGTTTATTTGTACATAGTGCGAATTGGAACCATACATATTCTTTATTTGGTTATATAATTTTTCATTCTTTTATTTGGAACGTATATAATTGGATAAAAAAATAAAGAGACCATTATAGGTCTCTTCTTAAGCATACTCTTCCGTTATTACTAATGGTGTCAATGTTTGAAGGCTTTTAGAGCGTAAACGATAGGCAACGACTTTCTTCTTATATTGCTTAATGACATCAACATGTTCCTCATAGCTATATAGCGAAAATCTAATCTCTTTACTCCCTTTCTTCGTATCAATGACTATTGGTGTCCCTTCTCCGTGCGGCGGGAAATAATGTTTATCTAAAAACAACGCCTCATTAAATTCATGAATAACTTGTAGTTTCATTTCTCCCTCTATATTTTTTCCATCTATCGATATAGAAGTATTTTCCGCCTCAAGCTTTTGATGCAATTCAAATCTACTAATAATTGATTCTACAACAGAAGTGGGCATGCTAGAAACTAATACTTTAATAGCTCCAAAAACAAATAATGTAACTATAAACCATGTTGTCATTGTTATCATCTCCATTACATTTAAAAAATAAATTTCGTTCCATACGGTATTAGTATACTAATAAGTATTCCAGTTACAATCATCGTTACCGAACCGATAGTCGCTTCTTTCTCGCCTTCTTTCACTAAACGACTCACACCGATAATATGTGATGCACAGCCCATTCCAACTCCTTTTCCAATCGTACTTGTTATACGGAAAAACTTAAGTACTGTTGGTCCGATCATAGCACCTGTTATTCCTGCAACAACTACAAAACTAGAAGTCATAGATGGAATACCACCAATTTGATCCGCTATTGAAAGGGCAATTGGCATTGTCGCTACCTGTGGTAAAGTAGTTAATATAAGTTCCTTATCTATATTTAAAATTCCGCCAATCACTACATTCATGCTCGTTACAGCCACTATACCTATCACTACTCCGATTAGTATCGATGAAAAATTTTTCATCAGTATCTTTCGCTCTTTAAATAGAGGTATGGCCAATGCTACAATTGCAGGGCTCAATAAGCTTGAAAGAATGTTTCCCCCATTTTCCCTATACTCATGATGAGAAATACCAAAAATCAAAAATAAACAAATCATAATTGCCGTAACTGTTAACACTGGTAACGTAAATGCAAACGTAAATTTTTTATATAGCTTTGTCGCCAAGAAATAAATTGCTACAGTAATAATAATTAAGACCATTTGAATCGTGCACCTTGTCGATTTTATTTTTTTGATGTGACTAATAATTGACTTATATACCCTGAAACAATCAAAGTTACTACAGTACTTGCAACTACTAAAAGGAATATAATACTTCCCTTACTGAAAAGAAAAGACCCGTATTCCATGAGCCCTGTTGTCGAAGGGATTAAAAATAACGGTAAAAATACGATTAACTTTTCCGAACCTAACTCAAACCATTTTAACGGTAAAACGCGAGTGGAAAGGAGCAGGAACAGTATTAACATCCCTATTAAATTCCCCGGTATTGATAGATGGAATATTTCCTGAATCCACGTACCCACTAGGCTAAATACATATAGCACGCCTACTTGAAGTAAAAGCGTCACGTACTTCATTTCTTTCCCTCATTTCACTATCACACATCCATATTATGAAATCTCATTTAGCGTGTCGGCAAACCGTTTAATTCCAAGTTGAATTTGTTCTATATTCGCTCTACCAAACGTAAATCGTATATATTCATTTTTCGAACCTAAAACACTGCCCGGAACAAATGCGACACCATTCCGTATAGATTCACCTAATAAGTGATATTCATCAAACTTTCCTGTTACTTTACACCATACATGTATTCCACCCTCTGGCACGAAACATTCAACTCGTTCTCCCAATGTTCCTTCAAGCTCTGCAATTAATTCATCTCTTCTTTGCTTCAATTGTCCACGAAGTATCGTAATATGTGTATGGAAATCCTTTGATTCTAAAAATTGATTTGCTACCCACTGCGTAAATACACTATGGCCAAAATCAACTTGTTGCTTTGCATCTGCTAAACGCTCAATTACGCGTGTAGGACCAATTACCCATCCAATACGTAATCCTGATGCAACAATTTTTGATAGTGAACTTATATAAAGAACATTTCCATTTTGGTCCATTGATTTTAATGTTGGGTTCACTTCTCCATTAAAAGAAATTAAACTATACGGATCATCTTCTACAATTGGTATACCGAACTCAGAAGACAGTTCTAAAATTTTTTTACGTCTCGCTAATGAAAGCACAGTACCCGTCGGATTCTGATAATCTGGATTCAAAAACACCATACGAATGCGATGCTTTTTGTGCAAATCGATTAAGTCATCTGGATTCATTCCATGCTCATCAACAGGTAAATGAAATATGTTTAAACCGGCCGATTTAAACATTGGAAGCGAAAAACAATACGAAGGATCTTCAATCGCGATCGCATCGCCAGGTTTTAATAAACATTGAACGATAAGATTAAGCGCCTGTTGTGCTCCTGACGTAATAAGAATAGAGCTTGAATCTGCTTCAATTTGTTTATATTGCTGAACATGTGCTGCAATTGTTTTTCTCAACATCTCATTTCCAAGTGGATGGTCATAACCGAGGTTTTCCATAAATGTTTTCTCCGACAAAATTGTTCGAAATCTATCACTTGGAATTAATTCTGGTGACAGTTCACCACTTGCTAAATTAATTAAATCATCTTTTTGTGTTTCCGTTCGAATTTGTTGAACGAGTGGTACGTTAGGTAAGAACGATCCATCCTCCACGTACCTACCCCAGTTCGGTATTCGTTTATGTGAGACACCCCATATGTCTGTATTGACCCGTGTTCCGCTTCCCTTTTGCCGTTCTACTACTCCAAGTGATTTTAATTCTTCATACGCAGCTACTATTGTACTCCGGTTCACCTGTAATTCCTTTGCTAACATACGCTCAGAAGGTAACTTACTATCAGAAGGAAATTCGCCTGAAGAAATGCCTCTTTCAATATAATCTGCAATTTGTTTATATACAGGTGTCTTATCTGCACGATTTGGTTTCCATTCCATATAGTTCCCTCCTTTCAAAACGAACTATCCTCATTTTTTACTAACAGTATTCACCGTAAAAATAGTATTAATTAGTCACATTTTCTTATCCGTAAATGGATATATCCAAAATGGTTCTCTTTCTGATTACTCAATAGCTTCTGAAATTCCAACTTCATACTCTCATTTCAGTTCTTTTACAAACTATTAAATCGTTACCGCATACCATGTTACCCCAACTAGTAGAACAAAAAGAAGAAGAATATAGATTGCAGATAAGTTTTTCACATTTCTTTTTGTAGACTTACCGTAATTCTCCTCCACGTTTCTTGCAACTAGTACAGTCCCAAATAGCGATACAATTACAATAATAACGACTAGTGAAATTGCAAAACTCATTGTCTTTTCACCTCTCTAAGACCCATCTATTTTAATTAAAGAACTTACATAAAAACCTTCCTCTTTAAAACGTTGATAACATACTACCTTTCTTCTCTTATCATAATAGATGTTTGCAAAAAGCGGACCAACCACTTTCGTGTTTTTTTGCTCATCCACTTAAAAAATAAAAAGCAACTGATCACTTAGGACCAGTTGCTTTTTTCACACAATAATTTTTCATTTAAAATTAATTCGATTTAAAAGTTTCGCCTTTTCATAATGAAACATCGACTGAGATAACTCAAAAATTGTTCCATTTACAAGATACACTGTATTTTCAATAAGAAGCGCCGGATCACCTTCATTTAATTCTAAAAGCTGTGCATTTTCTTTATTTACTTTTTCACAACTAATAACTTTATCAGCAAAACCAATATTTAATCGTAAATCTTCAATGAAATAACTGTATACAGAGCTTAATGCTATTTCTTCGTTCAAATATGGAATAATATCCTTTTTGAAATAACTTACTTCAATAGAGAATGGTTTAGCATCTACAATTCTTAAGCGCTTCAAAAAATACAACCTAGTTCCAGCTTCGCATTGCATCTGCTTTGCTATCTCTTCGTCCGCATCTATTACTTCAAGCTCTAACACTTTCGTTTCAATATTTTGTGAAACAAGATTTTTCGTTAATCCACGTAAACTTCCTAAATTAATGTAATCTGTTACAGAAGTTTCGCGTAAAAACATGCCACTACCTTGCACTTGAAAAATATAACCTCTATTCACAAGCTGACTAATTACTTTACGTATCGTATTACGGCTTACTTCAAATCGATTCATCAACGCTTCTTCTGTAGGTAGTTTTTTCGTTTCATTAAAAAGCCCATCTCGAATGTTTTGCTCTAACACATCTGCAATTTGTTTATACTTTGCACTCATACACTTTCTCCTAAAATACTCTTTTATCTGTTATAACTCTTCCCCTCTCGTTTCGATCACACGTTTATACCAATGAAACGAAAGTTTCTTCTTACGTTTTAAGTTATCATTATGATCGACAAAAATAAAGCCATATTGCTTTTTATATCCATTTAACCAACTTAAAAGATCAATCACTGACCATGCATAATAACCTTTTAAGTTAATTCCCTCTTCAATTGCACGCTTCATTACTTTTAAATGCGCTTCAATAAATTTAATTCTCGGAACATCTACAATTTCTCCGTCAATGATCGGATCTTCATCACCAAGTCCATTTTCCGTTACATACATCTTTATGTCACCGTAACGCGCTTTCAACATATGCAATCCCTCTAAGAAACCTTCGGGAGATATTTCCCATCCCCATTTTGTATATGTTTTATCATCCATTTTAACTGTTCGATAAAAACCATCAAAAGAAGAGTTACCTGGAGCAAACGTTGAGTTTTCTCGAGAATGTTCCTCACTCTTTATATCCATATCGTATCTTTCTACTCGTATTGGTTGATAATAATTCAAGCCAATAAAATCATTTTCTTCTGCATTTTGTTTAATGATTTCTAATTCTTCAACCGTCCAATTAGGAGTCCATCCTTTTTCCTTTAATTGTTGTACAACATAAGACGGATACTCGCCTTTTAAAATTGGATCATAATACCAATACGTTTCATATTCATTCGCATGATTTGCTGCTTGTATATTTTCTTTTTGATCATCCACACTATAAGCTGGTAAGAAAACATGTGTAATCCCAATTTCACCATATTGTTTCAGCTGCTTGTACACCGCAACTGTTTTCGCGTGTGCATAAAATACATAATGAGTAGCTTGAAAATACTTTGGAACATCATTTTGTATTCCTGGTGGATGTGCACCTTTTAAATAACCTAATCCACAAAACATTACGGTCTCATTAAAAGTAATCCAATGCTTAACTCTGTCACCAAATACCTTAAAACAAGTTTCTGCATATTTTACGAAAGCCTCTGCTGTTCTTTTATTCGTCCATCCACCATCTTTTTCTAACGGTAATGGTAAATCCCAATGATATAAAGTGACAAACGGCACAATCCCGTATTTTAAACATTCATCAATTAAGTTGTTATAAAATTCAATCCCTTTTTCATTTACCTTTCCATCTCCAGTCGGCAATATTCTCGCCCAAGAAATAGAAAAACGATACGATTCTAATCCCATCTCAGCCATTAAGCGAACATCTTCCTTATATCGATGATAATGATCAACAGCTACATCACCATTTGTTCCATTGTATGTTTTGCCAGGAATTTTTGAAAACTCGTCCCAATTCGTAACACCTTTTCCATCTTCATTCCATGCACCTTCTACTTGATAAGAAGCTGAAGCAGCTCCGAATAAAAAATCATGTGGAAACTTCATAGTATATACCTCCATTTCATTACAACAAATCAAATTCAATCATACATATAAAATTTATAGGTACAAATTTTATATGTATGATTATATCTTATGTTTTTATTTTTTTCTATTATAAAAGTACAATTTATATTGTTGGTTATTGGAAAAGAAAAAGAAGCGATATATTTTATCGCTTCTTACTCTCATCATCTTTATTCTTTTATTAATGACTTATTCGCTCTTATAACTTCTTGATACAATAATGGTGACCACTTTTCATTTATGTAGTCTTGAATTACCCAGCCCACTCTCAAAGGATTCTTTTGTTTTATATAGTTTGCAATTTCAGGATTTATATAAGAGGCATAGTAATATGGACTATTCCATGCTGTACCACCAGAAGACAAGCTTGTAAAATTAATATATAGATGATTTAAATCCTCGCTATTGTTCATCGTTTCATCCATCGTATCTTTAATAGATTTTACTTTCTCATCATAGCTCACTTTATATTTATCTTGTACTGTTACATTTGCATTTTGGTTTACAGTTGTGGTAAACGTCTCATTATCTGGCCAATAAAAATTATTATATCCTCCAGGTTCATTACTACCACTATATCTTTTTAGTAGTACAATTTTCCCACGAGCATCTCCAAGCTTTATATTTCCTTCTGTTTTTAAAAAAATAGGATCAACAAAATATTTTTTTTCAAACGTGCTACTAAATGAATCTTCTGCCCCTTTCATATCCTCATACTCTTTTTTTAAAGACATAATAATTGTTTCACTCGGGTTATCTTTTAAAAATTGTTTCGCTTCATTTATGAATTCATGCAGTGTTACGTAAAGATATAATGGCCCATGATGAAGAACTATCGTATTATCATCTGTTAAACGTCCTCTTATATCAAAAATGCGAGCTCCATGGTCCATTTGATAGCGAAAATCATATTCTTGCGTCATTCCCCATACTTGCTTAATCGGATTTTGCAACTTGAACGTCCCACTATCGTGTGTTCCTGGAATTGAAATTCGTGCTAACGGGATATTATCAGGTATAGGTTGCATCCATTTTGACAAATTTTCAAGCTCATTAACAGAGCTAGCTGCAACTACTCTCTTATCATGTAAAGCAAATACAAATGTGATAAATATTGTACTACATATGAATAATTTCAAAATTAACTTCTTATTGCTCATTATTATCCCTCTCTCTTTCTGTTTTTATATCAAACTTATTGAATATAATATAAGCTAGCTCAGAAAAAATAAATAACATTTCATCAATATGAAATATTGCATAGAAGTAAAGTTAAAAAATCATTCACATATACTAAATTAGAAAAATTTAAAGGAACTTCATCTGAAGTTCCTTTTACTTATTTTATGTTCAATACGTATGAACCATTTTTATTCTCATATTTATAGACGTATAAATAATATTTACCTGGCTTTGCATTATAAGTTCCTTTAACTACATTGCCTTCATTTTCACCATATGCTACATAGTTATTTAAATCTGATTCATGATGAAGTACCCATGTCATTCCAATATTTTGTTCATTTAGTAGAGAAATATTAATATTTTCCGGCGAATCAATTTGGAAAGTAAATACATCTACTCTATCACTATTATGTAGCGTTCCTTTCACCGGTGTATGAAAGTTAACTTTATTTGCCTGTCTAGGCTCATTATTTGGTTCATTTTCTGTTACTTGTAATTCATTCCCACCGTTTGGTTTTCTTTGTTCATAGCCTAAGTTTGCTAGTATAGACTTCAAATCTGGTAAAACACCAATTTTATCTGCATATGGATCTTTAGATTTTGTTCCTGTGCTCTGGTTACTTAATATTGCTCTTAGTTCACTTGGTCTATATGGTTGTCCTAAATTTTCTTTAGCAATGCTTTGTACTAAAGTCGCTGCCCCAGCAATAATTGGTGAAGCACTAGATGTTCCGCTAAAGCTTGAAGTATAAAGATTTACAGCACTTCTACTTTGCTCGGCTGTAGTTGTATCTACATTTTCTCCCCATCCGTACACATCAATACGGCTTCCATAATTCGAAAACCACATACGTTCATGAGGGAAAGATGAAGAGCCAGCTCCTACCATAATTGCACCCGAATCTTTAAAATCTTTACTATTACGATTTAAGACTTGCTTACCTTTTCTATCTTTGAACTGGTCTAAATCATTCCACCCATTTGCTCCGGCCTCTATAATTACAATCCCTTTATCTGTACCAGCACGAATTGCATCAAAGATATCTGGTTGTACTTCAACAGGTAAATATTTATCACCATATCCATCGAAAGATGCTTGTGCCTCTAACAATAAAACATCCCCAGCTTCTAACTGATTTACAGCGCTTAATATTGCATCAGCCGTATTATACTGTCCATTATCTCTTATTTGAGAGATAACCTTTGCTTTCGCTTTTGGCGCAATCCCAATATTCCCAACTTCATTGTCCTCAGAGGATACAATTCCTAGTACAGACGTCCCATGACCGACATGCTGATCTATATTTCTTCCAGACATTAACTCAATTTTTTGATGTAATAAATCCTCATGATTTAATAACCATCCGTATTCCATATCAACAAAAGTGATACCATTTCCATTACCGCCTTGAATTCCCCAGGCGAAAGGCGCATTAATACCGTATGGGGCCGCTTCAAGATAACCTTGTTTTTTAAATCTAGGATTGTTACTAGGATTAAGAGCTACACTTGATGATTGCACTTCAGGTGGCATTATTTTCTCTTGTTTCTTCATATACGCATCTTCTATTAAAGAAGATGCCTTTAACTTATCTACTATTTCTTCTTCATACCCACTATTTTGATTTTGAAGAATATAGTAGTTTAATAAACTTGTAGATACATGATTAGGTGCTTTCACTTCAAGGTTTTGTATTTGTTCCGGGCTTACAGATGTGAATAAACGAGTAAATGTTACATCTGGATATTCTGTCAAAAGATCTTTTATTACTTTATCATTCGTTTGAGATTGTATTTGTTTTTCAATACCATCTTCATATGGCAAATCCAAATCCGCTTTAAATTTTACAATGATTTGCTTATCTGTTTCTTGTTCTATCCCTGATTTAATCTGCTGTTCTATAGAATCAGCATGTACACTATTGATAGTACCCCCTGTTCCTAAAAGTGTTGTAATGATTACAGTTGACGCACACATTTTTTGAAATATTTCCATTGCATTAATCCTCCTATTAATAATTAATCATTATATTAACCTATAATGATTTCATTTCTATAACGTATTCCCTTTCTACTAAATAGATTATAGTAATCAGAAATATGAACTTCAATGTATTTTCATATGCAATATTTCATATTCGGACTCTACACTACACGAATATGAAACTTATAGTGATTATTTATTTTATATGTGCTAATATACTTACATTAATATATTACGCATATATACATTTCAAACTACATTACTTAATAGTTTCACCTTAATTTTTTCTTAGGAGGATTTACAATGAAATTACTAAAACTAAAACATATAATCCCTTTATCTGCAGCTGCAATTACATTCGTATGTAGTCAAAGTACAGCTGAAGCTTCTACCATTCATACAGTAAAAAAGAACGATACACTTTGGGGCATTAGTAAACAATACGGAGTTTCAATACAATCCATTAAACAGGCTAATAATAAAGGAAACGATCAAACCTTTATTGGCGAACAGTTACATATTCCAGGGTCCGTGAAATCAAATGAAATCACTGTTCCTCAAAACGCCAAGCCTGCGAACATTTCTGGACAAATTATTTATCAAGTACAACCGGGAGATTCATTAGAAACGATAGCAAGGCGTTACAATGTCACTGTCCAATCTATAAAACAAATTAACAATACAGTCGGAAACAAGCTTTATACAGGACAACATTTAAAAATCAACTCAAGTATTTCACAAAAAGAAAAAGACTTAATGGCACGCTTAGTTACCGCTGAAGCAGGTGGCGAATCCTATAAAGGAAAAGTAGCAGTAGCGAAAGTTATACTAAATCGTGTAAATGCAAAAGGTTTTCCAAATACAATAACAGGCGTTATTTATGAACCTATTAAATACGGATATGCATTTACTCCTGTTACAGATGGAAGAATTAATCAGCCTGCAAGCGCAGAAGCAAAAATGGCTGTAGAAGAGGCTATCTCCACAAATGGAGTACATTCTGACTGGCTTTATTTCTACAATCCAAAAACATCAACAGACAAGTGGATTACGACACGTCAGACAGTAGCAGTAATTGGTAATCATGTGTTTGCTAAATAAGATTTAAAATCATTAACAGACCTCTTCACTTAAAAGGTCTGTTTTTTTTCTATGTAAGATGTTATTAATCATATGACATAGTTATTTTTTAAACTATTTCTTCTTTCAAATAAAAATTTTTGTATTTACTCTGCCACTCGTAGAAATTAATAAAGCATCAAGTTCAAAAACTCCCACTTTATTAATAAAAGCTATTTCTTAACTTTATAAAATTGTTATACACTAGAAAAATAAAAAACAAACTATTCGTTAGCAGGTGGAAGAATATGTATGATGTTACAATTATCGGCGCTGGAGTAAGTAGCATTTTTATGGCTTATTCACTAGCTAAAAGTAACAAAAAAGTTTTAATTCTTGATAAAGGTAAAGCGCTAGAAGATCGCCATTGTCCTTTAGACGAAGGAAAAGTGTGTAATTGTACTACATGTGATAAATATTTCGGGTTTGGTGGTTTAGGAAAATCTGAAGGGAAATTTAATTATACAAACGGATTTGGCGGAGAACTTGAGAAAAAAGTCGGTAAAGAGGGTTTTATACAACTCATGGCTGAAGTAGATGAAATTCTATGTCAGTTTGGTGGAAGTTCGGTTTCAAAATATTCTACTGAAAATTCAAGTCTCACTAAGAGAGCTGAAGCGTGTGGTTTACAAATGCTAACAACAGAAGTAAGACATCTTGGTACTACACTTTCCAGTAACATTTTTCAGCAGCTCTATGAATTTTTACTGACGAAAATAAAGATCCAATTTCATATAGATGTACAACATATTCTGAAACAGGAAGATCATTTTACAATAGAGACAAATCAAGGAACAGTTCAAACTAAGCAACTTGTATTTGCAACTGGGCGCTCTGGGGCCGATTGGTTAAAAGAAATATGCAGTTCCCTAAATATTTCTCAGGAGCAAACACGTGTAGATTTAGGAATTAGAGTAGAAATGAAAGAACATCAATTACGTTCTATATTAAAAGATACTTTTGAAACAAAACTTTCTTATCAAGGTGAGCATTTCACAGCAACTACTTACTGTATGAATCCACAAGGCCGCATCATTCGAAAGTACGAAGAAGGTTTAGTTATGCCTGACGGTCAAAATTTTCGGGAACAAGGAACTGGCACTTCTAACTTAAATTTCACTTTATTTATTCCTCGCTATTTTCCAACTCTCAAAGAAGCAAATGCATACGCAAGTTCAATTATTGAAGGTATTAACCAAGGACGAGATCGGATTGTTATACAGCGCTTAGAGGACTTACTAAAGAAACAACCTACGGTGGAAAACAGCATGGAGCATAATCGTATACAGCCTACACTACAGGGGGATTATGGAGATTTGAATCAAGAAATTCCTCAATCATATATTGAAGGGCTAAAAGAATTTTTATTACGCTTAGAACAATTTATACAGGAGCCTATCGATCAACATACTTTACTATATGGAATTGATGGAAAGTTCTATGCTCCTACGATAAAAATTAATAATCATTTTGAAACTAGTATACATGGGCTATTTTTAATTGGAGATTGTTCAGGCGTTACGCATTCATTATCTCAAGCAGCTGCAAGTGGTCTGTATGTTGGAAAGTACTTATCTGACATTTAATTTCTATCATTAAAATATCAGTCAAATATTTTCAATTTCAAAACACTTTACTTATATATAGTAAAAGTATATTAATAAGACCCCTATCCTTCCCTGCTAATGATTAACCGACAAAAAATCGGGATTTTACAAAATACATATGTAATATAACTGTATATTTAAAACGATTGGCATTCAATTCTAATAAATTGAATGTCAACAGTTTTAAAAGTCTCTATCCATTTTCACTTTTATTTGTTCGATATTTTGTAACATCATCATAGTGTTTAATATGGTAGGATGTCTATAAGTCAATTTCACTACAACTATGACTTTTTCTGCCTGTTTCTCAAAAAAGAGTTATATTTATGCTACTACGCTTTAAAAATCCCCATTGTATATATATGAATACTTCAAATTATTCCCTTTAGAAAACAAAGTCTAAATGGTTCATTACAGTCTAATAGTTATAAAAACATAATATGTAACTTTAGTTAAATAAATTATATAAAGAAGGTGTAAAAATGAAGAACAAAATAAATTTACAAATGCAAAATATAAGTTTTGTTATAATAATGGCTTTAGCAGTATGGTTAAAAACATATCTTATTACGCGATTCAGTTTTGATTTAAAAATCGAGTCTTCAACGCAAGAGCTCATTTTGTTTATTAGCCCTCTAGCCGCATCATTAGCATTTGTTGGATTAGCATTATTTGCAACTGGTGAAAAGCGAAATTATATAGCGCTCTGTATTAATTTCTTATTAACAATCGTGCTTGTTGGAAATGTAATGTTCTATGATTTTTATAGTGATTTCGTTACATTACCAGTACTTGGACAAACCTCAAACTTTGGCCAATTAGGCGGCAGTATTATAGAAATATTAAACTACAAAATTATACTCGCATTCGTAGACATTGTTTTCTTCTTTATTTTATTAAAAAAGAAATCATTGGTCTTTAAAACAGAACGTGTAACTCATTCTACGCGCTTGTTATATTTTCTTTTAACGATTGGTGTATTCTTTGCGAATCTACATCTTGCAGAAAAAGAGCGCCCTGAATTATTAACAAGATCATTCGACCGAGTCATGCTTGTCAAAAATTTAGGCTTATATACTCACCAAGTATATGACTTAACACTGCAAGTAAAAGCTGGGTCACAAAAAGCACTTGCTGATAGTAGTAAATTACAAGAAACTGAAAACTACGTAAAAGCAAATCAAAGCGAGCCAAACCCTAATATGTTTGGTGCAGCGAAAGGAAAAAACGTAATTGTCGTCACTCTTGAATCCTTGCAGACCTTCTTAATAGGCGCATCAGTGAACGGGCAAGAAGTTACACCATTCCTAAATGAATTCATAAATGAAAGTTATTACTTTGATAACTTTTTCCATCAAACTGGTCAAGGGAAAACATCCGATTCAGAATTTCTAATCGATACGTCGTTGTATCCATTAAATCGAGGAGCTGTATTCTTCACACACGGTAACAATGATTATACTGCAACTCCAGAAATTTTACGTCAGCAAGGTTATTTCACTTCTGTATTCCATGCGAATAACGCAACATTTTGGAATCGTAATATCATGTACTCTGCTCTTGGTTATGATCGTTACTATAATGAGCTTGATTACAAAATTACACCAGAAACAAATTTAAATTGGGGATTAAAAGATATCGGATACTTTGATCAATCAGTAGATATATTAAAAACTGTTAATCAACCATTCTATGCTCGTTTCCTTACTTTAACAAACCATTATCCATTTACGTATGATGAAGATACAAAATTCATTGAACCATACAACTCTGGTAATGGCGTATTTGATCGTTACATCGTAACAGCACGTTACTTAGACGAATCCATTAAAAAATTTATTGAACGTCTAAAGGCCGAGGGGCTTTACGATAATTCTATTATTGTGTTATACGGTGATCATTATGGAATTTCCGAAAAACATAATCGTGCAATGGCACAGTTTTTAGAAAAAGATCAAATAACAGAATTTGATACTTTAAATTTACAACGTACACCTTTATATATTCATATTCCTGGACAAACAGAAGGTCAAACTATTTCAAAGCCTACGGGACAAATCGATATGAAACCTACGATTCTAAATTTATTAGGTGTTGATTCTACGAATGATATCCGTTTTGGCCATGATATGTTTTCAGATGAATATACTGGCTTTGTTGTTTTACGTGATGGTAGCTTCGTTACAGATAAGTATGCATACAAAAACAACACTTTCTACGACCGTATAACAGGTGAAATTGTAGATTTACCAAAAAAAGAAGCTCAAGCCCTCATTAAACGTGCACAAAATGAATTACGAATGTCTGACAAAATTATTGAAGGCGATTTATTACGTTTCTCAGAAAGCAATAAAATTAAAACTGGCGAAGTACAAACTAAAATTAAAGAAACAGAAAAATAATCTATATGAAAAAGGAGCAACTTATTACAGTTGCTCCCTTTTACTTTTATTCTACACTTGTTTCTAAAGCTACATCTGTATAGGTATTATCATCACCTATATTTAAAATTACTTCACATTGACGCAATCTCAATTCAAAGAGCATGATAGAATCATGATAAACTTCAGGATTTGATTTCATTTTATGTAACATCTCTTGTTTTTCTTGTATTTCTAATTGCGTATTTTCTACAGCTTGCTTTAAGGAGTTAAATGGATTCCTAAAGAATATATGAATATCCCTCTCTTGTGTGTTTTCAAACAGCTCAAATTGCAAGAAAAATTTCTTCATAATAGAAGCCGTTACTTCAGTATAATCTTCATTTTCTACATACTGTTTATATTTGTTATATAGCATAGATTTATTTTTAGGAAGAACTCCAAATAATTTACCGGCACTTTTTAGTAAAAATTGTGCTGGCGTAAATCGACGTAAAATATTTACTTCATCCATTTGTATTCTAGTCGTCATCCTGTCAGTATCTCTGCGCCAGTCATCAAGCACTTTAAAGTCACATTCTAACTGTATTTTATTTTCTCCAAATAGTGAATTAAGCCCTTCACTAAGTTCTTCTAAATACGTTTGACTTTGAAGAAGCTCATTATTAGAAGTTGCAATCCAATTTTGCATAGAAAGAGCAAGATTAGGTAATACAGTTTGTTCTAAATATTTATGCACTCTTTCATTCATTGCTTTATTTAGTTCCGTATCCATGTGCCCGAAATCACTTTCTTCACTAATTAAATTAGAACAGCTCTTTAATATCTTCGGAATATTTTCGGTAAGATCATTTGTAATTTCAGTCTTCATTGAACGATATGATTGTGTAATGAAATGAATTTTTTCCCTTTCAAATGCAGTAAGGTTATTAATGCTACCGTTTAGTTTCACTAGCATATCTTCATTCCAATTAATAGCATCCACCAGGTTATTTTCTTTCTCAACACGTTTCTCCAAAAGATATGTAATTGTTTTTCGAATGAAAAATAATAACTTTTCAGTACGTTCTGCATCGATATTTTTATGATTAAAGTTAAAATGAATAAACTCGATTAAACTATTTAATTGTTGACTACTTGTATATAACGAGGAATAAGGGAAAATTCTCGCATACGGAAAATATGTATTTATTCTCGTTGCCGTATCATGTAATACCCTTTTCACTTCTGCTTCACTGTAAATGTTATCGATTTTATTTAATAAGAAATGAATTTGTAAATTTGGCGTATGTTCTTGAATACTTAATAGAATGTCACGTTCTTTATCAGTAAAAGGTGAATCCGCATTCAATACGAACAGTAATTCGTCTACAGAATTTAAATATTCGAATATCTCATCTCTAGTGTCGTTATTTCTATTAAAGCCAGGTGTCACTACAAATGTAAGTTTATTTTCATTTAAAAATCTGCATGGTAATTTAAATTCAACACACGCTCTATCTCTATATGTTTGATGGTGCTGAGACATCATATTATGGTAATCAGTAATATCTTCCGTTGTTGTAATTGCTGAGTCTGTTATAGCGTTTATTTCTATATGAGCATCATTTTTTAAAACTACTACATTTGAAATTGATTTTTCTAATATATTTTCTCCTAATATAGAGTTAATAAATGTAGTTTTTCCGTTCCCTGAAGTTCCCGTTACTAAAATACGATTTGTTCTTAAATCTGCGAGCTCGTCAACTAACCATTTAAATCGGTGACCTATTTCTATATTCTGCTTTTGTGCCCACTGTGTAATAGATTCAAAAAGGTGTAAGCTGTACTCTAAGCCATTTACATGATTAATAGAATGTGACAGTAAGTTTTCCGCATGTTCTATATTTGCTGAATCTATTTTGGAAGGGAAAATCTCATCCCATGCCAATACAGCTGCAGATGGAAATACAGCATAAGATGGATTGACTACCTTTAACCAGTTTGCTAACAGATTTGGTATGATATCGTCTAATTGTCTAAGCGTATATTGACCTTGAATTAATGTAAAGTACGTTTCTTCGTAAAGAGCAGAAACTTTGTTCCATATATCGGACGAATGTATTTCAATATGTAAGAAAAATTCATTTATTGTATTAAGCCATAATAAATAATTTGGTTCATCTTTATAACTGTTCCAAAGTGATGAAACCATTTGTGTAAATTGTACTTGATCTACATTATTTAATGTAGCTAATGCATCATAAAAATAGTCTGGTGAAATATGTTTAGTAAACCCTTTATCGATATATCCTTTTAACACCTCAAACCACGGATACGACTCTATTCGAATTAACTCATTCACAGCAAGCTCTACTGCACTATCAAAATCTTGCTGTTCCTCATAAAAGGAACGGGCAATTTTTGTGACGTTCGGATAATCAGGATTTAAAGAAACTGCTTCTTTAATAACACCGAAAGCTGAATCAAAATTATTTTGCTCAATGTAAAGAGAAAGTAGTTGTAATCTAATTTCGGTCATCAATATTTTATTATCAGTAGTAATGGAAGTATAAATATTTTCAGCATATGGTAATTGATTAAGTTCGAAATAAGCATCCGCAATATTTTTTTGTGCCCATGGTGCTAATTCATTACTAACCTTCTCCCATTTAAAAATAGCTGCTTCAAAATCTTGATGACGATAATAAAATTCACCTTGTGCAAAACGAATATAAGACCCATCAGAAATCTCATTTCGTTCTTCGTTTACATAAGCTTGTCCAAGTACGTCAAGAATTGACTTTGTTTCATTCTCCATTAGGAATGTTTCATAATACACCTTTTTTATTAATTGTTTTTCTAATCTCATCTTTTCCCCCACTATATCTTGAAAATACATTTTTAAGATATGTCAATGCTTTTTGTATGTATGCTTTTTATCTTAACAAAGAATATCTTTTGGAAAATTTCATTTTCCTTTCATTTTTCAAGTTAGATTGAATTTTTATGAGAAAAGTTTCAGTTTTTTTTCAATTCCCTTTCAGTTATGAAACAGCATTAAATGTTCCTAATAACCTAATAACACTATAATATTCCACATTATATTATCAGGAAAACCCCATATAAACCATATTATAAAAACAATCTATAATGAATTTATATGCGCAATTCACTGTGCTGTCAAACAAAAAACAACAATAGGAGCCAACATCTATTCATACCATTTCTTTCTCAAATTGTTTTCCTTTAAAATGTTTCAGTAGTTATGTAATTAAATTCCATTAACCTATATAAATAACTAGTCCAAAAAATATCTATATGCATATCATGTTATAGTAAAGAATTTAGGAGATCCTAAAAGGAGGCATTTTCATGTTTGAAGATAAATCTAAAATAAATTACCCATATGAATTTACTGAAACTACAACAGTTCCTCTAAAGAACCCCATTGACAAAAAATTCAAGAACGGCACAGGTACACATAACTTCCCAATTAAGAAGCACTATAAAGAGCAAGTTCTATACACTGAAAAAATTAATAATAATAAAAATAAGTAATTGTATAGATCCTTATGACAATTGGCTAAATAAGAAGCAACATTTGGCCATGCATAGTTATTTAGTTAGTAATGATACAATTCATGCACCTTTTAAAAAGTGCTGTATACAGCGCTTTTTTATACATAGATAAATTTAAGTTAACGCAACCAAGAAATACACTACAAAATTACTCCACCATATTCTCGTTTACAATTAAATCTACATATGAAAAGGGAGCAACAGTAAATGTTGCTCCCTTTTCATATGTAATCTATTCACTCTACATAACCCTCTTAAACATCTTCTCCAACTCATAAGTAGAATGATGCACAAGAATTGGTCTTCCGTGCGGGCATGTGTACGGGTTTGTTGTTGTACGTAGTTCTTCCAGTAAAGCAAATATTTGATCGTTCGTTAAATATTGATTCGCTTTAATGGATGCTTTACAGCTCATCATGATGGCTGCTTCTTCACGTAACTTTTTAATATCAACTTTTTTTAGTTTAACAACTTGCTCCATCATTTCATCGATGATTTCTGTTTCTTGTCCTTTCGGGAACCATGTTGGATGCGAGCGGACGATAAAGGATTGATGGCCGAATTGTTCTAAAAATAGCCCGACTTTTTTTAGTTCTTCTAACTGCTCTTCGACACGTAAAAATTCAGTAAGAGATAGATCAATACGGTACGGTACAAGTAACTCTTGTACTTCTTGCGCTACTCTTCCTACTTTATCACGGAAGTATTCATAATTAATACGTTCCTGCGCGGCATGCTGGTCAATCATATATAATCCTTTATCATTTTGAGCGAAAATATATGTTCCATGCATTTGTCCAATTGGATAAAGCGGTGGTAAGTCATTCCCGTTCATCTCAATCTCTTTTATTTCCCGAACTTCTTCTTCTAATTCCTCTAGTTCAAAGTCCTCTTCATTACTGTCCCACGATTTCTCTTCTTGAATTGGCTCTTCGATTATCGGTTTAGTGGATGGTTGCCAACTTTGTTCTTCTCTCACGAGCGACTGTGGTGGTTGCCATTCTTGCTTCGGTGGTTGCCAAAGCTGCGCAGGCTGTTTCACAGCCTGCGGTTCTTCTTGTTTTGCATCCATGCCAGTCGGTAAAACGATGTCCGGCATAGATGGTTCTTTCGGCTTCGCATGCTCAAACTGGAACTGTTCTTGCACACTTTCGTCTTTTTCTTTTTTCTTCGTTGTTACACCTGCATCTGGAATAAGCTGTATTTTTTTAAATGCAGCTTGCAATGTTTCTTCGATCAGCTTTAGCAATTCTTGTTCTTTACTAAAACGAACTTCTAATTTCGCTGGATGTACGTTAACGTCAACTAGCATTGGATCCATTTCAATCGATAAGAAACCAATTGGATACCGGCCAACTGGCAGTAATGTATGGTATCCTTGCTGAATTGCTTTCATTAATACAAAGTTTCGAACGTAACGACCATTTACAATCGTTGACATATAATTACGAGATGCTCTCGTTACTTCTGGTAATGTTACATAGCCTTTAATTGTAAAGTCTAAAGATTCTGCTTCAATTGGAACAAGCTTCTTCGCAACTTGAATACTGTAAATCGATGCAAGTACTTGTCTTACATCACCGTTACCTGACGTATGAAGCAATTTCTTTTCATTATGAAATAGTTTTAACGATACCTCTGGATGTGACATTGCAATACGATACACGATATCTGTAATATTTCCGAGCTCTGTATGAATGGTTTTCATATATTTAAGACGTGCTGGTGTATTAAAGAATAAGTTTTGTACTGTAATATCTGTTCCTTTTCGGCTCGCAGTCTTCTCTTGCTTTATAATGTCTCCACCTTTAATAATAAGGTGTGTACCAGGCGCATCACCTGTGCTAGTAATTAACTCTAATTCACTAACTGAGGCAATACTTGGCAATGCCTCACCGCGGAAACCGAGTGTTCTTATGCGGAACAGATCGTTTTCATCTTTAATTTTACTCGTTGCATGGCGTTCAAAAGCGACGATACAGTCTTCTTCTGCAATACCATCACCATTATCAATGATACGAATTTTCGATAACCCAGCTTCTTCTAAGTGGATTTCAATAGATGTACTATTCGCATCGATAGAATTTTCCACAAGTTCTTTTACGACTGAAGCAGGGCGCTCTACTACTTCCCCTGCCGCAATTAAGTTAGAGAGTTGGTCATCGAGTTTGCGAATTTTCCCCATCTACTTACTCATCCTTTCTTTAACTTTTTCTGTAAGCGATACAATTCGTTCATCGCTTCTAAAGGTGTCATATCAAGTAAATCGATTTTTTTAATTTGCGCCAGTACTGCCGTTTCTTTTTGATCTAGCAGAGGCTTTTCTTGTTTCTTCGAAGACTGTTCTCCTCCAAAGAAAGATAGTTGCGATTCTTCTTCAGTCTCTACTTTCGTTTCCTGTATTTCTGCTATTTCTTCTTTTACAACTACAGGTTCTGGAGCAGCTTCTTTTACTTTCACTTCTACTCGCTTTGGAATAATAATTTCTTCCTGTCCTTCTAGCTGTGCTAACACTTCTTTCGCACGAGCGATTAAGCTATCTGGAAGCTCCGCAAGTTGCGCAACGTGAATTCCGTAACTTTTATCAGCTGCTCCATCTTGAATTTTATGAAGGAATACTACTTTTCCATTCTCTTCAATTGCTGAAACGTGTACATTTTTCAGTTGATCTAAACTCTCTTCTAACACCGTCAATTCGTGATAATGCGTAGAGAATAACGTTTTTGCACCAATTTGGTCATGAATATGTTCAATAATCGCTTGTGCAAGTGCCATACCATCATACGTAGATGTACCGCGTCCAATTTCATCGAATAAAATTAAACTTCTTTCTGATGCGTTTGCAATTGCATTTTTCGCTTCTAACATTTCGACCATAAATGTACTTTGACCTGAAATTAAATCATCCGCTGCACCAATTCTCGTAAAGATTTGGTCAAATACAGGTAATACTGCTTCTGTTGCTGGTACGAAACAACCGATTTGCGACATAACCGTTACAAGTGCTAATTGTCTCATATACGTACTTTTACCAGACATGTTCGGCCCTGTAATTAAAAAGACATCCATATTCTCTGGCATAATACAATCATTCGGTACATACAATTTCCCGTTCAATACTTTTTCAACAACAGGATGACGACCATCTTTAATAAAGATTTCGCGCTTCGTTGTCAGTACAGGTTTTACAAACTGTTCTTCTTCACTAACTGTCGCAAAACTTTGCAGTACGTCTAATTCACTAATTACTTTCGCTAAATGTTGTAATTTCGGAATAAATACTTTTACTTCTTCACGAAGTGCTGTAAATAAATCGTATTCTAGCTGTACAATTTTTTCTTCAGCTTCTAAGATTAACGTTTCTTTTTCTTTCAGTTCATCTGTAATGAAACGTTCAGCATTAGCAAGCGTCTGTTTACGCTCATAGCGACCTTCTGGAAGTGCTGCAAGATTCGCTTTCGTTACTTCAATGTAGTAACCGAAAATACGGTTGTATCCGATTTTTAACGATTTAATTCCGGTAATATCACGTTCTCTTTTTTCAAGCTCAGCAATCCACGTTTTCCCGTTTTTACTAACGTAACGATATTGATCAAGCTTGTCATTATAACCATCTTTAATAATATCTCCATCTTTAATCGAAAGCGGTGGGTTTTCTTGAATACTTCTTCCTAGTAATTCTGTTAAGCTTTCACATGGATCTGCACCTTGAATTAATCTCGATGCATAAGCGTTATCTAACAAACTAATTGCTTCTAAAATAGCTGGTACTTGAAGCAATGAACGTCTTAATTGTAATAAGTCTCTTGCATTTACGTTACCAAATGCAACTTTTCCTGCTAAGCGTTCTAAATCATATACTTCTTTTAACTTTTCCTTTAAATCTTCACGTAAGAAGTAATCATTTACAAACGTTTCAACCATTTCTAAACGCTCTTCAATTCTTTCTTTTTGTATAAGTGGACGTTCCATCCACTGTTTTAACATACGACCACCCATAGCTGTTTTCGTCTTGTCCAATAACCATAATAGTGATCCTGTTTTTTCTTTCGTTCGAAGTGTTTCTGTCAGTTCTAAATTTCGCTTTGAATGTACATCAATTTTCATAAATTGATTCGTATAATAAATTTCTACTGGTTGCAAATGATCTAAAGAACGTTTTTGCGTTCTTATTACATAGTTAAATAAACGTCCAACTGCTTTAATTAATTTTGCTTGTGAAACATTTTTCACAAGATGTTCTAATCCTTCCGGAATTGCCGTTGCATCTTCATACGAAATCGTCATTTTCAATGTTTCAGTTAACTTGTTTAGTTCATCTTTAGAAAATGAAGAATCAACAACAATTTCTTTCGAACCAGTTGCATACACTTCTAATAAAATATCTTCTACTGAACCAGTCAATAACGTTACTGTATTTTGTCCAGTCGTTAAGTCGTTACAAGCTAATGCATATGATCCATCTTCAAAATGTGTTAATGCGGCTAAGAAGTTATTTTCTTTCTCATCAATTGTACGCCCTTCCATCATCGTTCCTGGCGTAATTAATTGTACTACTTCACGACGTACTACACCTTTAGCTGTTTTCGGATCTTCTACTTGCTCACAAACAGCTACTTTATATCCTTTTTCAACAAGTTGTTCAATATAGTTTTTAGCCGCATGATACGGTACACCGCACATTGGTATACGTTCACTACTACCGCCATCTCGGCTCGTTAATGTAATTTCAAGTTCATGAGCTGCTTTTACAGCATCCTCAAAGAACATTTCATAAAAATCGCCTAAGCGAAAAAATAAAAAGGCATCTTGATAATCTGCCTTAACCTTTAAATATTGCTGTATCATAGGCGTATATTGAGTCATACTTTTCCTCCATAATTCTTACATGATAATCTATTTTCATATATGTCGCATTTCACGGACACTCTTATCTCCTATTTCAGGAGTCTTTCTTCATTATAACATATTTCATAAAGAATCATGTTCATTCAGCCCCACTTATGTAAAGTAAAAAGCTAGGAAGAACTTCTCCCTAGCTTTCTATTACTCTTCTTCTGCATCAACTATAAAGTTCGGATCTAATTCTTCAAATTCATCATCAGCAATTTGGAAATCATCATCTGATTCTACGCAGCCTTCAGGATTTACACTTACACAAATTTTCGTTTCTCCAACTACTTCTGTTACAAATTCACGTTCTACAGTTACAACAATTTTATTACCATTTGGTGATACAAGTGCTTCTAAACAATTTGGCGGCTGAATAACACGAGCAATAATTTCTAAATCGTCACCAGAAAAGTTTTTATCACGATAACCAATACTTACTTCGTCCGTGTAGTTCACACGTTCTGTTACAACTTCAGTCTTTGTATTTCCATCAAATGAATACCAAGTGTTCACATCATAGAAACCTTCAATTTCCACATGTTTTCCATTCTTTCTTGCTTCGTACGAGTGGTTAATTACCCAGCACCCTAAAATACTTGTTGGCTCATTATTCGATTCACATGTATGCGTTGACTTTGTATACTTACGTCCTTTTCCAACCACTGCTTTTGTAATAATCTCTCTAAATTCGGACATTCGTAACCCTCCTCAATCACTATTCACTTAATCATATGCGTGACAATAGCGGAATGTGTCATTCTTTTTTTGAGAAGAACTTACGTTTAATCCACAAAAAAAAAAGAGATGTCAATATGACATCTCTTTAACAACCACAATTTCCTTTTTTACTTTCTACCGCTGCGCCAGTTTCACCCTTTAGTACATCGCCACCAGTTGAAATTAATATTTCATCTGTTACGTTGTTAGAAATTGTACTAGCAACTAACTGTAATAAGTCATTTACGTATGTTTGTGAAGATTTAAATTGTTGTACGACTGGAATACTGTCTAACTTATCTTGCAATGCATCAATTTCAGCTTCTACCTTTTTTAAAGCTTCCCATTTCCCGTAATGTTGCAAGTTTACTGCTTGTTTTTGCAGTGCTTTAATTTCATCGATTGCGCGCTTTACATTTTCATTTTTATGAATTTGCGCCTCTGCTTTCTTAAAAAAATCAACTTCTTCTGTTTCAGAAATCATTTTTGCTAATTCTTTCGCTTGTTCAACAATGTCATCTTTCGAATATACTTTCATCTATTATTTCACCTCAATCGGCTCTTCAACTAATTCCCCGTTAAGAGACCAAGTTTTTGCTTCCGTTATTTTCACTTTCACAAGCTGACCAATTAAAGATTTTGAAGCGACGAAGTTTACAAGTTTATTCGTACGAGTATAACCTGCAAGTACTTCCGGATTATTTTTACTTTCCCCATCAACTAACACTTCTACAATTTGACCTTTGTAACGACTATTCTTTTCAATTGCCAACGTATTTACTAGTGTATTTAAGCGCTGAAGACGTTCTTTCTTTACTTGCATCGGTACATTATCTTTCATTTTTGCAGCTGGTGTACCTTCGCGAGGAGAATAAATGAATGTAAAGGCAGTATCAAACCCTACTTCACGATATAACGACATCGTTTCTTCAAATTGCTCATCTGTTTCATTTGGAAAACCAACGATAATATCTGTTGTTAATACTACATCTGGAATTGCTTCTTTAATTTTTCTTACAAGTTCTAAATAATGCTCACGCGAATATTTACGTGCCATAATTTTCAGCATATCTGTACTTCCAGATTGAACTGGTAAATGGATATGTTCTACTAGGTTGCCACCTTTTCCAAGCACTTCAATTAAGTGATCATCGAAATCACGTGGATGGCTCGTTGTAAAACGAATACGGGCAATATCAACTTTACGAAGTTCGTCCATTAAATCGCCAAGACCGTATTCTATATCTTCAAAGTCTTTACCATATGCATTTACGTTTTGTCCAAGTAAAGTAATTTCTTTATAACCATTTGCAGCTAAATGACGAATCTCTTGGATAATATCTTCTGGACGTCTACTTCGCTCTTTTCCGCGTGTATACGGTACAATACAATACGTACAGAATTTATCACAGCCATACATAATATTTACCCACGCTTTAATATCACCACGACGTACTTTCGGAAGGTTTTCAATTACGTCACCTTCTTTTGACCAAACTTCAACTACCGTCTCTTTCGAGAACATCGCATCTTTTAGAATATACGGTAGTCTATGAATATTATGTGTTCCAAATACCATATCTACATGCTGATTTTTTTGCATAATTTTATTTACAACAGATTCCTCTTGAGACATACAACCACATACACCAATTAAAAGGTCTGGATTTCTTCGTTTGAGTGACTTTAAATGGCCTAGCTCACCAAACACCTTATTTTCAGCATTTTCACGAATTGCACAAGTGTTTAATAAAACTACATCTGCATCCTCAGTTGAAAAAGTTGGTTCATATCCAAGTGCTGTGAAAATACCTGCCATTACTTCCGTATCATGCTCATTCATTTGACAACCATATGTACGAATATAGAACTTTCTTCCTGTACCAAAATTGCGAAACTCTTCAGGTAAGCCAAAATCCCGTTCAATTTTAACTTCTTCTTTCCCACGCTTTTTCGCATCCTTTAAGGAAGGTGGTTGATATACACTTTCAAAGTATTTACTATAATCTTTCTCTTCTTTTTTCGTAGAGGAATTTGCTTGTTGACTTGCTAATCGTTGTTGCTCGTTCATCGGTAATCTCCTTTCACCCTTAACTATACACACTCTATAGTCCATTTTAATGCGCTTAGACTCACCTCAAAAATGGTTAGATAGCTGGAGAGATAACTTGTCCTTTGAAACTTGAGTAATCAATCTAATCATTCATAAGAATGAAGTCTTCCCCACGCAAATAGACATTCCCTTTTTATCATTTCTTGTTGTCCTACCCAAAAGCATATTGCTTTATCCCTATAAACATTACCATAGTATGACGTGTTTCGCCAATCTTAACAATACAAAGGCCTTTTATTACCTTACATTTCATAAGCAATGAACTTGCCATTTTCATACAACGATTTATATATTATTTTATCATTCTGAATTTTCTAAGTAAATAAGGCTACCCTATATTTTTGTACATAAAAAAAGGTTGCCAAATCGGCAACCTTTTTTTCTTACATTACATAAATTCAGCAACAAGCTCATCAAACATTTTCTGATCCATATTTAAATCAGATTTCACTAAAGGCTCTTCACTATAGCCTTTAACAAGTTCTTGATATGATGGTTGCTTAGTATTTTGATAAATTAACCCTGTTACTAAACCGTTATTTTCCATTAAAGTTTGCATAGCCATCATGCGATTAGATGGATCATATCCCTCTACTGTGCTTAGTTTCGTTAAGTTCTCTTTAAACCAATCGTAAGTATTTACTTTATTGTAAGTAACACATGGGCTAAATACGTTAATTAATGAAAATCCTTTATGGTTAATACCAGCTTCAATAATTTGTGTTAATTCTTTTAAATCACTCGAAAAGCTTTGCGCCACAAATGTCGCACCAGCTGTTAAGGCCATTTCCATTACATTTAGTGATGGTTCAATTGAACCTTGTGGTGTGCTTTTCGTTTTAAATCCAGCTTCACTACGTGGTGAAGTTTGCCCTTTTGTTAATCCATAAATTTGGTTATCCATTACGATGTACGTAATGTCGATATTACGACGAATAGAATGGATTGTATGTCCCATACCAATCGCAAATCCATCACCGTCACCACCTGAAGCGATAACTGTTAAATCACGATTTGCCATTTTCACACCTTGTGCAATCGGAAGGGCACGACCATGAATACTATGCACACCATATGAATTAATATAACCTGAAATACGGCCTGAACAGCCGATACCAGAAATAACAGCAAGTTCATCTGGATTTAGGCCAACGTTAGCTGCCGCACGTTGAATTGCAGCTTGCACTGAGAAGTCTCCGCAACCTGGGCACCAGTTTGGCTTTACACTGTTACGAAAGTCCTTAAATGTTGCCATTTAATACAACCCCTTTTTTGCATTCGTTGTAAATCTCTTTCGGCAAGAATGGGTTTCCATCATATTTTAAAAGACTAGAAATTTTCTCACCATTACCAAGATTCATTTTCATAATGTTAGCAAGCTGACCTGTTGCATTGTTTTCTACTACTACAACACGCTTCGCCTTTTTCACAAGTGGATCGATTTCAGCTGTTGGGAACGGGTGAATTAAACGCACATGAGCATGGTTTACTTTCATACCCTCTTGTTCTAAACGCGTCATTGCCTCTTCGATCGCACCACGAGTTGAGTTAAATCCAACAAGCAATACGTCTGCTTCTTCATGCTTAACATTTTTATAAACAGGGGTATTAAACTTCAAGTTCTCCATTTTACGGAAACGTTTGTCCATTTGATCTTTACGGTTTATTGCTGATTCCGATGGTTTTCCAGTTTCATCATGTTCTACACCTGTAACATGGTGAACACCATTTTTCATACCAGGTAAAACACGTGGTGAAACGCCGTCTTCTGTTACTTCATAACGCTTGAAGTATGCTTTATTTTCACGTTCTGGTAATTCTGCTTCTAAATCAAGCTTACCACGACGAATTTCCACTTTATCTAATTTAAGTGGTTCTACTGTTTGTTTTCCTAACGAAAGCTGTAAATCTGTTAAGAAAATAACAGGAACTTGATATTCTTCAGATAAGTTAAATGCTTCTACAATGTCATAGAAAGCTTCTTCAACTGTACTTGGCGCCATTACGATTTTTGGAATTTCACCATGCGTACCGTAAATCATCGCCATTAAGTCAGACTGTTCTTGTTTCGTTGGTAATCCTGTACTTGGGCCGCCACGTTGTGTATCAACAATTACTAATGGGGTTTCTGTAATACCTGCTAAACCGATTGCTTCCATCATTAATGAAAGACCAGGACCAGCAGATGCCGTTAATGTACGAACACCAGCATAGTTTGCACCGATTGCCATTGTACAAGCTGCGATTTCATCCTCAGTTTGGATTACTGTTCCGCCGACTTTCGGTAATTTTTTAATTAAGTATTCCATAATTTCTGATGCAGGTGTGATTGGGTATGCTGACATAAAACGAGCACCACCAGCTACCGCACCAAATGCGATTGCATCGTTTCCAATCATAAACATGCGTTTTTTACCATCAGCTTTTTCAAGCTGCATCATGTTTACTTTCTCACCTAGTAATTCTTTCATATATTGAGAGCCGCGTTTAATTGCGTCCATATTCTTTTGAACGACTTGCTCTCCTTTACGACCAAAGATTTCTTCAACAACATCTAAATAAGCTGTTTCATCTAATCCTAATACTGCACTTGATGCTCCAACAGCAACCATGTTTTTCATTAATGATGTGCCTAATTCTGAAGCAATATCTGTAAACGGTATCACATATAGATTTACATCTGTATTGTCAGGTATTGTTGGATTAAATTTCGCATCCGCAACTACAATTCCACCTGGACGTAGTTCGTGGAAATTAAAATCAATTGTTTCTTGGTCAAAAGCAATTAAAATATCTAAATCATCTGAGATCGCTCGTACTTCTGTTGTACTTACACGAATTTTATTATTTGTATGGCCGCCTTTTATACGTGATGAGAAGTGGCGGTAACCGTATAGGTAATATCCTAATCGGTTTAATGCAATACAGAAGATTTCTCCTGTACTTTCAATTCCTTCACCTTGTTGGCCTCCAACTTTCCATGAAAGTTGACTAATCATCTCCTACACCCCTTTTGGCTGCATTCATTGTAGTGTATTTTTTTACAGTAATAGTTTAGCATTTTTTATGCAAATAAACTACAACGGACGCAAATTATGCCTCTTCTGATTTCCCTGAATCTTTAGTATAAAGCTATTTTGTTTTTCATTCTAGTATTAGGTCTTAAAAAAAGCAATAAAATCAAATGAATTAATTTTAATTTTTCTGAATTTTAAATCGGAATTTAAAAACTCATATGTTCTACAAAATTATCATATAAAAATCGTTCTACAGTAGATGCAGCATAGTGTTTACAAAGCTCATTCATTACATTTTCATAATCTCGATACGCTGATACATTTACAACTGTTTCTAAAATCCCATCAAAATCGGAACCAAATCCTATATTGCGCTCTCCACCTAATGAACAAATATATTCGATATGTCTTACTATATCTGCTACATTCGCTTGTTTTTCATTTGTTAGAAACTGCGGTACAAAAGTGACACCAATCATGCCATTTCGCTTTATAAGAGCTTTAAGTTGTTCATCGTTTAAATTACGTGGGTGCTCGCAAAGTTTCATACAATTTGAGTGGGAAGCAATAGGATTTTTTGCAATCTCTATAACATCCCAAAAACTTCTTTCATTCAAATGAGACACATCAGTCCATACATGTAACGCATTCAGTTCTTGTACAACATGTTTACCAAAAGTCGTTAAACCCGCCCCACGTGTCTCTAGCGCACCATCAGCTAAGAGATTGGCATAATTCCATGTTAGTCCAAAAGAACGTACTCCTAGGCGATACAACAACCGTAATTTCATTGCATCTTTTCCAATTGCTTCGCATCCTTCTATTGTTAATATCGCTCCAATCTCGTCCTGTTTTAATATGTTAATATCATCTTTTGTCTGAATAAACTTCACACCTTGTAGGGATAAAATTTCATTATAAAAAATATCTACCATTTGTAATGCTACTTCAAATCGGTTTTCATATGCCACTGTTTCTGGTACATATATAGCAAAACATTGTATACTTCCTTTTCTTCTCTTTAACTGTTCAAATGTAATATGTAATTGTGAATCATCTTTAAAATTCCTTTTCCCTTGTGCACTCCATAACTGAAGAAGCACGTCACAATGAGCATCAAAAATTTTCATTTTCATTCCTCCATTATAAAAACAACCTGTTTGCATACTGCAAACAGGTTGTTTAAACTTAACGAGGTTCTACAATTAATTTTATTGCTGTACGCTCTTCGCCATCAATCATAATATCTGTAAACGCTGGGATACAAATCAGGTCCAAACCACTAGGCGCTACAAATCCTCTTGCGATTGCTACTGCCTTTACAGCTTGGTTCAATGCACCTGCACCAATAGCTTGAATTTCTGCTGTTCCGCGTTCGCGAATAACACCTGCAAGTGCACCAGCTACAGAATTAGGGACCGACGTTGCTTTAACTTTTAATATTTCCATTCCGCGTTTCCTCCTCGTTTCTTTAAAAAGTATTAGCAATTATTTCACTTTAACTTATATTCACGAGGAATGGCGCGTATTCCTGCTAAATTTTCGTAATTTTTCTAAAAAATTAAAATATAATAACTTATCTAAAATTTAACGAAAATTTACTCAAAAAATGGTTGATCATCATTAATTAAAATACGTTCAATTTTCTTTGCTTTTCCTGTATTTGGATCCACATCAATTAACACTGCACTTAATTGCGTTCTACCATTTGTTACTTCAAATCGTACTGGTAAGTTTGTTAAAAACTTCTTCAATACTGCTTCTCTGTCCATACCTAATATTCCGTCATACGGCCCTGTCATCCCAACATCTGTAATGTATGCCGTTCCGCTTGGTAAAATACGGTTATCCGCTGTAGGGACATGCGTATGCGTACCTACTACTGCTGTAGCACGTCCATCTACATACCAACCTAGCGCTTGTTTTTCACTTGTAGTCTCCGCATGGAAATCAACAAATATAATATTCGTACGTTTTTTCGCAATATTAATTAATTCATCCACTTTACGGAATGGACAATCAATTGGAGGAAGGAAAGTACGTCCTTGTAAATTAATAACTGCAACTTCTGTTCCATTACAGTTCACAAAGATAAGTCCTTTTCCTGGAGTTCCTTCTGGGAAGTTAGCTGGTCTTGCAAGATATTTTGCATCATCGATGAATTCAAATACTTCACGATTATCCCAAGCGTGGTTTCCAAGTGTAACTGCCTGCGCCCCACACTCTAAAAAGTTTCGATATATTTTTTCTGTAATCCCACGCCCACCTGCTGCATTTTCTCCATTAATGATTGTTACTGTAGGTGTATATTTTTTCTTTAATGCCGGTACGTATTGTTGAATCATACCTCTACCAGGAGATCCTACTACATCCCCAACAAATAATATTCTCATATGTCTTACCCTTTCTATGTACTGCATTTTTTATTGCTTTAGCATCAAGTAAATTCCTTATAATATCTTTATTATAAGTTTGTTTCACTTTTATGCTATATAGCTAACTGTCTTTATTTTATCCAATTCCAACACAAAAAAATAAAGTGGTGTTTCACCACTTTATTTTGCGTATTCCACTGCACGTGTTTCACGAATAACAGTTACTTTAATATGTCCTGGGTAATCCAGTTCATTTTCAATACGTTTTCGGATATCACGAGCTAAACGATGAGCTTCTAAGTCATCGATTGTATCTGGTTTTACCAAAATACGAACTTCACGTCCTGCTTGAATTGCAAATGATTTTTCAACGCCTTCATAAGACTCTGAAATCTCTTCTAACTTTTCAAGACGACGAATATAGTTTTCAAGTGTTTCACTACGAGCTCCCGGTCTTGCAGCTGATAAAGCATCTGCTGCTGCAACTAAAACTGCAATGATAGAAGTTGGTTCTGTGTCACCATGGTGAGATGCAATACTGTTTATAACTACAGGATGCTCTTTATATTTCGTTGCAAGTTCAACACCAATTTCAACGTGGCTTCCTTCTACTTCATGGTCAATCGCTTTTCCGATATCATGTAATAGACCTGCACGTCTTGCTAGTTTTTCATCCTCGCCAAGCTCTGCCGCCATAAGTCCAGTTAAATATGCAACTTCCATAGAGTGTTTTAAGACGTTTTGACCATAACTTGTACGGTATTTTAAACGACCTAAAATTTTAATTAAATCTGGATGTAATCCGTGAACACCTACTTCAAACGTTGTTTGCTCTCCGACTTCGCGAATATACTCGTCCACTTCACGTCTTGATTTTTCGACCATCTCTTCAATACGCGCTGGGTGAATACGTCCGTCCTGTACTAGTTTATCAAGAGCGATACGAGCTGTTTCACGACGAATTGGGTCGAATCCAGAAAGGATTACCGCCTCTGGTGTATCATCGATAATTAAGTCAATACCCGTTAACGTTTCTAACGTACGAATATTACGACCTTCACGCCCGATAATACGTCCCTTCATTTCGTCATTTGGAAGATTTACAACCGAAACGGTTGTTTCAGCAACATGATCAGCTGCACATCTTTGCATTGCAAGAGATAAAATCTCTTTTGCTTTCTTATCCGCTTCTTCTTTCGCGCGAACTTCACTTTCTTTTACCATAACAGCGATTTCATGAGAAACTTCACTTTCTACTTTACCAAGAATAATTGCTTTCGCTTGTTCGCGTGTCAGATTGGAAATGCGCTCTAATTCTGTTTGTTGCTTTTGAACTAACTCTCCCACTTTGCTTTCCAACTCTTCAATCTGTTGTTGTCTCGCTACAAGAGATTCCTCTTTCTTCTCTAACTGTTGCTCGCGTTTATCGAGCGTTTCGTCTTTACGATCAAGGTTCTCTTCTTTTTGCATTAAACGATTTTCTTGTTTTTGTAATTCGCTTCTACGGTCACGAATTTCTAATTCAGCTTCTGTACGAAGTGTATGAATTTCATCCTTTGCTTCTAAAAGCGCTTCTTTCTTAAGTGCTTCAGCATCACGATTCGCTTCGTCTAAAATACGTCTCGCTTCATTAGCTGCACCATTAATCTTCGCTTCAGCAATAGACTTTCGAACAAAAAAGCCAACAACTGCACCGACTGTTGCAAGCAAAATGGAGATGAGTATCCAAACTGTACTCGTCATGATTTCACCTCCCCTTGCTATGAATGAAAAAAGACTGTCGGCATGTACATTGAATTACAACATACAGCAAAGACCGTCGTCCCGCTTTTTTAAGGGACTTTCTTCATTTCACAATTAAAATGTCATATTATTATTTCGGTAAGATTTAAACCTTACTCCGAATATTACTTCTCTTCTTGAGAAGAGTATATTGTATATAAGAAAAAATATACATTCTCATTGTATCTATCGTAATTTTCATTGTCAAGCGTTGTCTACTTTTACTTTCTTTACCTTCAGCCTTGAATGTGACCTAAATTTAAAAAGTAAGGAGCCTACTATACTGGAAAACCTTAGTAATTCCCATTTCTTTTCCTTAAAATATTTAAATATCCTTCTTTACACAACCCATTTGAAGTAAAAAAATATTTTTATCTATAGTATTATGCTCCTTAATAGTAGATAAAAAAATAAAAGACACGAGGCCGTGTCTTTTATTTTTTTAATCAAGAAGAGTTGAATCTTCTGCGCCCTCAGCACCAGAATCTTCACTAATTCCGTGATGCTCACGAATAAAGAAGGCAATTTCTTCTCTTAAATCTGTATTTTCTTTTAAGAACTGCTTCGAATTTTCACGACCTTGTCCTAGGCGTTCGTCATTATAAGAATACCAAGCACCGCTCTTTTGAACAATATCAAGCTCAGAAGCCATATCCAAGATTTCACCTTCTCTTGAAATACCTTCTCCGTACATAATATCAACTTCCGCAACACGGAATGGTGGTGCTACTTTATTTTTCACTACTTTTACTTTTGTTTTATTACCAACGATGTCGTTACCTTGCTTTAATTGCTCCGCACGACGCACTTCAAGACGAACAGTTGAATAGAATTTCAACGCACGACCACCTGGAGTTGTTTCTGGCACTATCTATAGATTTTCCATCTCTATAGTCTGGACTATCTCTTCATCTCTTTACAGAGAGCCTTGCACTTCCAGCAGTAGCCTATCATCTGCCGTACCCTACTCAGTTAACTAAAAGTCCTTTTCGGTAGTCTCTACACCTTCCCCATATCACTATGGAGCTTGGCACGGTATTACCCTAAATAATGGTGGGCTTCACCGTTAGCAACTATATGGATAGTTACACCCTTAGGCAATAAGGTTCACAAGGTTTTTTAACATGCTATCACTAGCAAGGGAAACCCATGGTAAACTCCTTAATCTTTTGTAAGACTTTTTCTTTATTTGCTAACTCTTCTTCATGTATAACAAGATATTTATAGCAGCCCTCTTCCATAAATAAAAGTTTTCTTTTATCCCGTTCTTTTATCTTTTTGAGTGAGTGTGCCCATTTCCCATGGACATCTAAACAATATTTTCTACCTAAGTAGAAATCAATAGACCACTTATCGATTCTTTTTTGCTTAATGAACGCCAGATCTAAACTTAACAACATCTGTTCAACCTGTTGTTCCAGTAAAGTATCATAATTTTTCTTTCTGACCTTTACATTAAGCTCTTTTCTCCTCTTAGCAACACATGTATCGGATACGCCATACTTAATAGCAATTTCAACATGTGATAAATATGGATTTTTCAATTCTTGTTCAACTTCTGCGGTTTTAGGCAAGTAAATCTTTCTATGTCTGGTTCTTTTAATTCCGAGTAACTTTAATATTTCACCTACTCGCCTTTCATCAAGATTAATTTCTTTACCTATATCTTTCAATTTTCTATCCGCATGTTTCACAATAAAATCCACTTGCCATTGTTCTATGTTTCGATAAGTTCTATTTCCAATTGTCACTGCCACTTTAATCTCTCCCTATAAGAAATCCCTTATAAAGACTTAGTCGAAGAAGACAAATAAAGACTCAAGTACATCACTTTGATTAAGCAACTTGTAGTTGATTTCCGAACATAACCCCAACTTTTTCACGAATTTGGTTAATAAAGATTGCAATTGTTTTTGATTTGTTGATTGCTCCTGAAAGCTTACGAAGTGCTTGTGACATTAAACGTGCTTGTAAACCTACGTGTGAGTCACCCATATCGCCTTCAATCTCTGCTTTCGGTACAAGAGCTGCTACAGAGTCAATTACGATAATGTCAACCGCACCACTTCGTACAAGTGCTTCCGCGATTTCCAATCCTTGCTCCCCTGTATCAGGCTGTGATAATAGTAATTCATCTATGTTAACGCCTAATTTTTGTGCATATACAGGATCCATTGCGTGCTCCGCATCAATGAATGCTGCTTGTCCACCTTGACGTTGTACTTCTGCAATTGCATGTAATGAAACTGTCGTTTTACCTGAACTTTCAGGTCCGTAAATTTCGATAATACGGCCACGTGGATATCCGCCTACTCCTAGTGCCACATCAAGTGCTAAAGAACCACTAGAAACCGTAGAAACTCTACGCTCCGCTTGTTCTCCTAATTTCATGATTGAACCTTTACCGAATTGCTTCTCTATTTGTTTTAACGCCATATCTAACGCTGCTTGACGATCACTCATTCAAAATTCCTCCTTAACTGAATTGCTAATCTTATTATACCTATTTTCAATTCAATTTGCCAACAAAAATCGAACATTTATTCGATTTTTTTATTTTCTATCAAATAATATCTAAATTTAACCGTAAAAAAACTAGAAGAAACTTATATCTCTTCTAGCTTTTTATATAAATGATAAAATCCATATTTTACTGTTCGTTCTCTAATTTGTTGACGACTTCCGCTTAAATTAAGAGGAAAGACTACAGTTGGCTCATCCTTAATCGAAAGCCCAACAAATACTGTTCCTGGTTCTTTCTGTTCTGAAGCATCTGGCCCTGCTACCCCAGTGAAACTAATTCCGATATCCGCTTTTAATACATCCTTAACATTTTCAGCAAGATAACGAGCACATTCTTTACTAACTGCACCATCAGTATGCAATACTTCTTCAGGCACACGTAAAACATGTTGCTTCACATCATTATGATAACAAATGACACCGCCTTTAAATACAGAAGAAACACCAGCGTTTTCAGTTACTTGATTTCCAAAAAGACCACCTGTTAAACTTTCTGCACACGCTAAAGTTAACCCTTTTCTCTTCAATAACTCGATTGCCTTATAATGCAAAAATTCTTGGTCATATCCGTAGAAAAATTCTCCTACTCTTTCTAAAATCAAATCTTCCACATGTTGAATTAGTTTCTCCGCTTCGCTAACATTTTGATGCTTAGCGGTTAAACGTAATGTCACTTCTCCATCATTTGCTAACGGGGCAATTGTTGGGTTTGTTTGTCCATCAATTAAATCTTGCACTTTCACCTCTAATTGGGACTCCCCAATACCGAAGAAACGAAGCACACGAGAATAAATGTTTTCTCCTGTTGTAAAATTACGTAAAAAAGGCTCTACGTAACTTACATACATTGGTTTCATTTCTTTTGGCGGCCCTGGTAATAAAACATAAACTTTTCCGTTCTTATTTACCCCCATACCAGGCGCCATACCGTGGTCATTTGCAAATACTGTTGCTCCATTTAAAACGAGCGCTTGCTTTTTATTATTCTCCGTAAATTCACGGCCTGTACGCTTAAAGTAATTACTTATTAAGGCTAATGCCTTTTCATCATACACAAGCTCTTCATCTAAACTAGCAGCTATCGTTTCTTTCGTTAAATCATCTTTTGTTGGTCCTAATCCACCTGTAAAAATAAGTATATCAGCACGTTCTTCCGCAGCTTCAATCGCCTTTTGCAATCGCTTATTATTATCACCAACAACAGTATGATAGTACACGTTAATTCCGATTGAAGCTAACTTTTCAGATAAAAACTGGGCATTTGTATTTGCAATTTGTCCAAGTAATAATTCAGTTCCAACCGCAATAATCTCAGCATTCATCCCAATTCCCCCATAAACTTCTATTTTGAGTTTACAAAAGCAGCTCTATTTTTCCAGAAATAATCCCATCCTGAAATAACAGTAAAGATTAATGCAATCCATATGAAGATATCTGCAACTGGAATATGGATTAAATTTAAAGGTACATCGTGTAATAAATATGCTGCAATTGCAATAATTTGTGTCCACGTCTTAATTTTCCCTAGCTGGTTTGCTGCAACTACTTCCCCTGTTCCAGCAAGTACAAGACGTAAACCTGTTACCGCAAACTCACGACTGATAATTACAATAACAATCCAAGCCGGTACATATTGCATCTCTACCAATGTAATAAGTGCTGCCGAAACAAGCAATTTATCAGCTAACGGGTCAAGAAACTTCCCTAAATTCGTTACAAGATTATACTTTCTTGCGTAATGTCCATCAATCCAATCTGTAGCTGAAGCAATGATAAAGATAAGTGCCCCCACTAAATGTTGAATTGGCAAATCAACATCACCAATTTTGTATGAACCCCAATCAAAGGGCGCTAACATAATTACCATAAAAATTGGAATTAAGAAGATTCTAGATATTGTAATTTTATTTGGTAAATTCACAGCTATTCCTCCATCATATCAAAAACATTTGTTCATCGAAAAAAAGTCATCGAAGCGATGACTGTTATTGTGCTGGTTGCTCTATCCCTTGGTTTTTAATCACCAATCTTTGGTGATATTCTTTTTGTGGATCTAACGGGAAAGCAAGCACTTGGCCATTCAGTTTAATTTCAACATTCGGTGCACTTCCAATATTAAGTCGTACTTCTTTTAATGTTGATACATCGCGTTTCTCTGTTTGACCGCTTTGTACTGTAGTATTTAGAATTTCGTTACCCGCATCATCCTTAACATCTACATAACTTGTACCCTTAGCTGAAATTTCCAGTTCTAATGTTTTATTATTATGAATTTCCAAAGTAGATACCTTTCCAGTTGTTCCAACTACTTTCACTTCTTGCTGTCCAGTTGGTTGTGCTGGTTGCTCCTCTTTCTTTGGTTCTTCTTTCTTTGGTTCCTCTTTTTTTGGCTCTTCCGCTTTCACTTCATCTTTCTTCGTATCTAACGGAGAATCTTTCGCTTTTTGAACTTCAATTTTCTCACTTTGAGCGCTTGGAACTTTTTCATCATCTTTTCCAGTTAACGCTTGAAACACAAACCAGATTACCACTCCAACTGCGATGACTAACAGCGCAACTAAGATTTTCGGCATGTGATCTGCAATTGGCCATGATGATGATTTTTGCATTGTTTCTTGTGTTTTTTGTCCCGTTGATACTTGTGGAACTTCACGCTTTTCAGATTGTGGTATCGTACTCTGATGTTCTACAAGCAGTTCCTCTCCATTTAATCCAACCGCATCTGCGTATTGTTTAATGAATGCACGCGCATAAAAAGCTCCTGGCAATACATCATAATTGCCTTCTTCAATTGCCACTAAATGGCGTTTTTGAATTTTTGTAATCTCATGCAGCTGATCAATAGACAAGCCTTTCGCTTCTCTTGTTTCTTTCAGCTTTTGTCCCAATTCCGTCACTACTAACACCTCAATATTTCTTTAAAAGTCAAACATAGAGAAATTATTTTGCGTACCTTGCTCAATTTCATCTACTAAATTATATTGTATTTCTTCATCATAATCGTTACGCAACTCGATAATATAATCAAAATCATCCAATGTGTATTCTGACTGACTCACAAATACATCAGGATGTTCCACAACTTTCGTTGCAGGCAATCTCATAATTTCACGAACGAGCTGCCAATGTCTTTCGTTAGCACGCTTCGTTGACACAATTCCATCTAGGATGAAAATATTGTCATCGCTATACTCATCTTCAATTAATTGACTGCGAACAGTTTGCTTAATAAGAGTAGATGATACAAATAACCACCTTTTATTTGCACAAACACTTGCAGCAACAATGGATTCTGTTTTTCCGACACGAGGCATTCCGCGTATCCCAATTAGTTTATGGCCTTCTTTTTTCATGATTTCTGCCATAAAGTCTACAAGTAAGCCTAATTCATTACGCACAAATCGAAATGTTTTCTTATCATCTGCATCTCGTTGTATGTACCTACCATGCCTAACCGCTAGCTTATCTCTTAGCTTGGGCGGACGATATTTCGTTACCGTTATGTTATCCATCGTATTTAAAATTGATTCAAGTCTAGAGATTTGCTCTTGATTATCACACATAAGAAGTAACCCACGTCGTGCATTATCTACACCATTAATTGTGACAATATTAATGCCGAGCATACCGATTAACGAAGAAACGTCACCAAGCAAGCCAGGTCGGTTTTTATGTATTTCATATTCAAAATACCATTCAATCATCCAAGATCACTCCCCTTGCTTACTTTACACCTACGTACTATATTATATGATTTCACCCTAATAGGGAAGCTAAATGTATAATCTATCCTGTGTAATTATTATACAAAAAAAGTAGAGAGGAGAATCTCCTCTCTACTTTTACTTATGTTGTACAAACTTAACCATTAAATTTGCAATTGTATGTTGCTCCTGTTCATCAGCAACTTTCCAAAGCTCAGCTAATAATTTCTCTTGGTCATTGCGTCCTTCTACTTCATTAGCAAGATAGTCGCCAACACGAAATGCCATATCTGATACCGCACCGCCATCTAAACCTTTGTCTTGCGCTTGCTCTAAACGTTCTCCTAAAAAGCTCTTCCACTGATCAAAATTATCTAATACTGACATAATTAAGCACCTCACTATTGAGTAATAAAATCATCCTTAATTTGTGCAACTATTCATTTTTTATGTAAGAATTTTTTAGCAGTGCCAACCGCCATTCACTCCGATAATTTGTCCAGTTATGTAAGACGCTCCTGGTGATACGAGAAATGAAACTGTTTTCGCTACTTCTTCTGGTAATCCTATTCTACCTAATGGTATATCTTCAGCAATTCCCATTTTATCTTCTTCAGAAAAAACACTTAACATTTCCGTTTCAATTGCTCCTGGTGCTACTGCATTCACACGTAATCCACTTAAAGAAACTTCTTTCGCTAAAGCTTTCACATATGAATTTTGCGCCCCTTTTACCATTGAATAAAGTACTTCACAAGAAGCCCCTATTTGTCCCCATATAGATGAAACAATTACAATATTACCACTTCTTCTCCCGATCATAGGCGGAAGTGCCATAGAAAGTAATTTATATACGTTCTTCACTTGAAGTTCTACCATATAATCCAATTCATCGTTTGTTACATCTGTTACTAGTCCAAAAATACTCTTCCCAGCTGCGTATACAATAACATCAATAGGATGTTCAATTTGTCCCCACAATTGCTCTGCTCCATCACTAGAAGCTAAATTAGCTTGAACAGGGATAACTTCTCCCCATGCCTTCTGCAATTCCAATACCTTTTCTTCACTGTTATTGTAATGAACATAAACTGTATATCCATCTTGAATTAATTGTTTCGAAATAGCAGAGCCAATTCCTCCGCTCCCTCCAGTTACTAACGCATACTTTTTCATAAAGTCCCTCTCTTATCTCTACAAGTTCAATTTTCACACAACTAAATAATACCCTCATCTTACAATTTTTCAATGATAAGATGAGGGTATCTTTTTAATTTTATTTTTTCGGTAACACCTGACAAATACTCATTTTTTCTTCTGATAACAATAATTTCGCTACTTCTTGTAAGTCTTGAACGGTTAGTCCTTCTAATACAGTCAATGCGTCAAATAGGCTAGATTCATTAAACGCGTATCGTGTAAATTGATTTGCAATATATTCTGGTGAATTCAACGAGCGTAAAAAACCACCAATTTTCTTTTTCTTCACTCGTTCTAATGCCGCCGCATCTAATTGATCATAATCTGTTTTTAATAAAATATCTTTTAAACGATTTGCCAATTCATCAGGTTGTTTCGTATCACCGCCAACCATTGCAAAACCGAAGTTATTTTCTTCTGTATAGTCATACGAGAATGAATCATCAATAAGTCCTTCATTATATAAAGCTTCGTAATGAACAGAACTTTTTCCAAATAAATAATCTAAAAGTAACGTAAGCGCAATTTCTTGTTTTAAAAGCGCTTGCCCCTTTTCTTTTAAATTAGTCGCTTTAATACCAACTAAACATTTCGGTGTTTGCACAGGCATTGAAATAATTTTTTTCTTTTCATTTACCTCATGTGGTTCTTCTTCAAATGAACGCACAATTTCTGGCTGGTTTTTATAATCTTTTTTCGCTTGATTTTCACGTACTAAATCCATTGTTTTCTCTGGATCAATTGCACCCACAACAAATAATAACATATTGCTCGGATGATAAAATGTTTCATAACATTCATATAATAAATCTTTCGTAATTTTACTAATAGATTCGATTGTCCCCGCAATATCAATTTTAATTGGGTGTTTTACAAATAAGCTATCAATTAACCCAAAGTACAAACGCCAATCTGGGTTATCTTGATACATTTGAATTTCTTGCCCAATAATCCCCTTCTCTTTTTCAACCGTTTTTTCAGAGAAATAGGGCTCTTGTACGAAGTTTAGCAATGTATTTAAATTTTGTTCTACGTTTGAAGTACCTGAAAAAAGGTAAGCTGTTCGTGTAAAGGATGTAAAAGCATTTGCCGATGCTCCTTGTTTACTAAACAATTGGAAAGCATCGTGATCTTCTTTTTCAAATAATTTATGCTCAAGAAAATGTGCAATCCCATCTGGCACACGAATCATTTCTTCTTTCCCTAATGGTACAAATGTATTATCTACAGAACCATATTTCGTCGTAAACGTCGCAAATGTTTTATTAAATCCTTGTTTCGGTAAAACATATACATCTAATCCATTAGGAAGTTTTTCATAATAGAGTGTTTCTTTTAATTGCTCATAAACAATTTTCTCCATTTACTCTCCCTCCGTTCCTTGTAAAAAGTAAATTGTATCTAGTTCAATATTTTTAGCAACTTTTACAATTTCTTCTTTTGTCACACTTTCTATACCTGTAAGCCATTCTTCAACTGGACGTGTACGATCTGAAATAATACCATGATATAGCATTTCTACAAAGCCACGTGGTGTATCAATTGCCTCTAATATTTGATTTTGGATGACACTTTTTGTTTGATGTATTTCTTCTTCAGAAAACTCTCCGTTTTGCATCGCAAGCATTTGTTCTTTAATAATCTCAACTGCTTTTTCATAATTTTTCGCTTCAATTCCTGACATAACAAATAATAAACCTTTATGACTTTCAAAGCGCGATGCTGCATAGTACGCTAAACTATTTTTTTCACGCACATTTACGAATAACTTCGAATGAGAAAAGCCACCAAACAATCCATTGAACAATTGCAATGCAAAATAATCTTCATCTTTATATGTGACAAATGTACGATAACCGATGTGTAATTTACTTTGTTTTAATTCTTGTTTTTCAACAACTTCTTTTTCTTCATTATTTCGTCTATGAAGGAGTACATTTCTTTCTCTCACTGGACGAGCTGAAATAGAAAAATACTTACTTACAAGATCAACGGCGTTTTCTGAAATATCACCAATAATATATAGATCCATTTCATCTTCCGCTAACACCTTTTGATAATATTGATACAGACTTTCATTTGTAATAGACATAACACTCTCTTTTTTTCCATTTGCACTTAAACGATACGGTTCTACTTTGCACATTTCTTCAATTAAACGCTCGTTTGCATAACGCATTTTATCGTCATAAGTAGCTTCAATTCTCTGTAACAGTGCTCTTTTTTCACTTTCTACGATAGAAGATAGGAAACCGTTGCCCTCCGTTGCTGGATGTAACACAATATCTGACAACATAGAAAGCGCTTTTTCAAATAACGGTGGTGCATCATGTAAGTAAACTTCATTTGCAATGTCTACATAAATGGAGATAATATGGTCTTCCCCTTTTTTACTTACATCTACCGCTAAAGAAGATCCGTATAATTCTTCTAAATATTGACGAAGACGAATTACAGAAGGTAATTTTTCTGTCGCACTTTGCAATACGTATGGCAATAAGGCACGCTCTGTCACCGTCTCCTCATTTAAAGGCGCTTTAAAACGAAATACAAAGGTATTCGTTTTATATTTATCAGTCGGAATAATATGTACGCGCAAACCATCTAACTCATGTAGTTGTTGTTCCATTAGTTTCATTTATAGCCCTCCTTTACGTATATAGGAATATTCCTCTTCAATATACAGTTTTTAGAAATAAAAAATCAACTTTTCTCCCTTATTATGCTTACATATGATTCTTTCTAAAAACTTTAATATGTAAGGAACATAGTAAAATTCCGTATTAAATATATTCTATGTAAAAAAGCCCACACTAATGTGCGAGCTTTTTTATACTTATAAAATACTTATCGTTTTCCTTTTTCATAAGGAGTTCCTAATGCTTTCGGAGCTTCAGAACGACCTACAAAACCAACAAGCGCTAATATTGTGAATACATATGGTAATATCGTTAATAAAACACTTGGAATTTGATCTAATACAGGAATTGTTCCGCCCGTTACACTTAGAGATTGCGCAAAACCAAAGAATAGAGCTGCACCTAATGCGCCTAGTGGATTCCACTTCCCAAAAATCATAGCAGCTAAAGCTAAGAAACCTTGTCCTGTAATAGTTGCCCCTGAGAAGTTATTAGAAATTGACATTGCAAAAATCGCTCCACCGATTCCAGCAAACACTCCTGAAATACAGACTCCAATATAACGCATTTTATATACATTAATCCCCATCGTATCCGCTGCCATTGGGTGTTCACCAACAGCACGTAGACGAAGACCGAACGGTGTTTTATAAATAACATACCAAACAACGAATGCTAAAATAATGGCAATATACGACGTTATTGGTACGTTCGAGAAAAATATTTTCCCTAAAACCGGAATATCCGAAAGGCCTGGAATATCAATCTTTTCAATACGATACTGAATAAAGTCAGTCTGCCCTTTATCAAAAATCTTCTTAATTGCAAATACTGTTAAACCAAGAGATAAGAAGTTAATGGCTACACCACTTACAACTTGATCTGCTCGGAATGTAATAGAAGCTACCGCATGAAGTAATGCAAATAATCCACTACCAATTGCCGCAAATAATAACGCAATCCATGGAGTCATCGTTCCCCAAGTATCACCCATTAATAAGTTTGTAACAACTCCAATAAATGCACCAAATAGCATTAGTCCTTCTAATCCGATATTTACAACACCTGATCGTTCACTAAATACACCACCTAGTGCTGTGAAAATGATAGGTGCCGATGTATATAACGTACCCGTCACAAGAATGGCTAATATATCTAAAAAGCTCATTTATTTCCCCTCCTTGCTCATGCGTGTAAGCGCCCATCTTAACACATAACTACATGCAACAAAGAAGATGATACATGCAATAATTACATTAATAAGCTCTGACGGTACATCTGCCTCAAAGTTCATTTGAGGGGAAGCACTTTTCAAACCACCAAATAATAAAGCTGAAAGGATTATACCAAACGGATTATTCCCTCCAAGTAATGCTACGGCAATCCCATCAAATCCTACTCCTGTAAACGAAGACATCGCTGTCATACTCTGGAATGTCCCTAATCCTTCCATCGCTCCACCAATCCCCGCAAATGCACCAGCAATTGTCATAGAGAATACTACATTACGAGAAACTTTCATACCTGCATATTGAGAAGCATGCTGATTAAATCCTACAGACTTTAATTCGTAACCTAAAGTTGTTCGATCTAATAAGAACCACATTAAAATAGCGATTAAAATTGCTACAATAATTCCCCAGTGTAGACGTGAACCGTCAGTAATAGAAGCAAGCCAGTCTGAAGATAGTGACGCACTCTCTTTAATATCATACGTTTTGTCATTACCCGCATGTAAGAAACGCTTAATGATGTCATACGTTACATACAACGCAATATAGTTCATCATAATAGTTACAATAACTTCATTCACTTGAAACTTCCCTTTTAAATATCCCGGAATGAAGCCCCAAATTCCGCCCACCAATGCGGCAAATAAAATCGATAATGGAATATGAAGGAACGCTGGTAGTGAGACTGCATAACCGAACCAAACCGCCGCAAGCCAACCAACTAACAATTGACCCTCTACCCCGATATTAAATAAACCTGTACGAAATGCAAACGCCACCGATAAGCCAGCAAGAATAAGCGGTATCATTGTACGGAGCGTTTCACCAATCGCACTTGCGCTGCCGAACATTCCTGTCCAAAGTGCACTATAACCAACAATTGGATCATAGCCACTAACTAGCATTACAATCGCTCCTACAAGTAAGCCGAAAATAACGGATAGTACTGGGACTAAAATATTTATCGTTCGTTCTGTTAAAAGTTTTTTAGCCATTTGTACCCACCTGCTCCTTCTTTGTTCCTCCAGCCATTAACAATCCAAGCTGTTGTTCATTCGTTTCTTTCGCATCAACTATTGCTACAATTTCCCCTTCATAAATAACAGCAATTCGATCGCTAACATTTAAGATTTCATCTAACTCTAATGATAAAAGTAATACACCTTTTCCTTTATCCCTTTGCTCTATTAATCTCTTATGAATAAATTCAATTGCTCCTACATCTAAACCACGTGTTGGCTGTGCCGCAATTAATAAATCTGGATTTCGGTCTACTTCACGTGCAATAATTGCTTTTTGTTGATTGCCCCCAGATAGAGCGCGTGCTAACGTTTGCTCACTAGGTGTACGTACATCAAACTGTTCAATAAGAGCCTTTGCTTTTTCTGTAATTTTGCTGAAATTTAAAATCCCTTTCTTTGAAAACGGATTTTTATAGTACGTTTGAAGAACTATATTATCTCTAACAGAAAAATCAAGAACGAGTCCGTGTTTATGACGATCTTCTGGAATATGACCAATTCCTTCTTCTGTTATTCTTCTAACAGGCCAATTTGTTATTTCTTTTCCTTTAATTGCAATAGAACCTGACTCAACTTTTCGTAAACCAGTAATCGCTTCTATTAATTCACTTTGTCCGTTTCCATCAATCCCTGCAATCCCAACAATTTCCCCCGCACGAACAGTTAAGTCAAGGCCTTTTACAGCAGGTAGTTGACGTGCATCGTGAACAACAAGGTTTTCAATTGAAAGTACCTCTTCTTTTGGCTTCGCGTCTATTTTTTCTGTTTTAAAATTCACTTGACGTCCGACCATTAATTCTGCAAGTTTATTTTCATCCGTATTTGCAACGTCAACCGTTCCAATCCCTTTTCCTTTACGAATAATCGTACAACGATCGCAAACTTCCATAATTTCTTTCAACTTATGTGTAATAAGAACAATAGATTTTCCTTCTTGTACAAGCTTTTTCATAATTTGAATTAGCTCATGAATTTCTTGTGGTGTTAACACAGCTGTCGGTTCATCAAATATTAAAATTTCTGCACCGCGGTAAAGAGTTTTCAAAATCTCAACACGCTGTTGCATACCAACTGAAATATCCTGTATTTTCGCATATGGATCTACAGCCAAACCGTATTGTTCAGACAGTTTTTGAATTTCTTTAGCAGCATCCTCAACAGCAATTTTCCCTTTTTTCTTCGGTTCATTTCCGAGAATAATATTCTCTGTAACTGTAAAATTATGAACAAGCATAAAGTGTTGATGGACCATTCCAATACCAAGGTCATTTGCTATATTCGGATTTGTAATTTTTACAGGTTTACCTTTAATTTTAATTTCACCCTGCTCTGGTTGGTACAAACCAAATAGTACATTCATCAATGTGGATTTCCCTGCACCATTTTCTCCAAGTAAAGCATGTATCTCACCCTGCTTTACTTGCAGCGTAATATCATCATTCGCTACAATGCCTGGGAATACTTTCGTAATGTTATTCATCTCAATTACGTATTCCATTGTGTTCCTCCTTTTAACAGGGAACATTCCCTATTACACTATTAACTTATTAAGCAATTCGGAAGTTTTATACATACAAAGGTTAGTTCTATGAACTAACCTTTGCTATTTCTCTATTTATTTTTTTAGAGAAGCTTCGTATTCTTTATACTCTTTATCTGTAGCTGGCACTTTAATTTCACCGGCTGTAATTTTCTTTTCAAGCTCTTCTACTTTTGTTAAAATTTCAGGGTTAACTTTTTTCACGTTATCAGTTGTTTTTGAAATACCAATACCGTCATCTTTTAAGCCAAACTCTTCAATTTTCCCACCTTTTAAATTCCCATCTTTTGCTTCTTTAGCTACTTTTTCTACTGCTACATCAACACGTTTAATCATTGAAGTTAATGTTACATTTTCAGGCATACCTTCTTGATGTTGGTCACGGTCAACACCGATTACCCAAACATTTTCACCTTTTTTCTTACGGTTTTTCGCTTCTGTGAACACACCGTTACCTGTACCACCAGCAGCATGATAAATTACGTCTACGCCTTGACCATACATTGCTGAAGCAAGAACTGTACCTTTTTCAGGCTTATCGAATGCTTCTGCATATTCAGATACGATTTCAATGTTTGGATTTACTGCCTTTGCACCAGCTTTAAATCCATTTTCAAATTTACTAATTAAATCACTTTTCATTCCACCAACAAATCCTACTTTATTCGATTTTGTTGACATAGCTGCTACCGCACCTACAAGGAATGATCCTTCATGATCTTTAAACGTAATGCTCGTTACGTTCGGTGCATCTACAACAGTATCTACGATTGCAAATTGTTGTTTTGACGATTCTTTTGCTACTTCTTTAATTGCACCTTCTAATTTATAACCAATTCCGAATGTTAAATCATATTTATCTTTCGAGAATTTTTTTAAATTCGGAATATAATCAGCCTCTTTTTCAGACTGAAGGTAACGATAATTTGTCTTTTCTTTTAAACCATTATCTTTACCAAACTTTTGTAACCCTTCCCAAGAAGATTGGTTGAATGACTTATCATCAACGCCCCCAACATCCGTTACAAGACCAACCTTGAAGTCTTTATTGTCTTTCGTGTCTTTCTTGTCACTGCTCGCCTTATCCGAGTTACCACATGCACCTAAAACTGTACTTGCTGCTAATGTTAATGATAATAAAAGGCCTGCTTTTTTCTTCATACTAGAAACCCCTCCAAAAATGATATATATTTATTTATTCTTACGCTGCTGTTCCTTACTTCTTGCTGTCACCTCCCTAAAAAGGAATTTACCTACATACGCTTTCTTAATACGTGGAAGCTAAATTTATCAGCTCTAAAGTAATTGATAGAATATAAGATTGGCTCATCATTTTGATCATAGTGCATTTGTTTTAATACAAGCAGTGCTGTTTCAGGCTCACATTCTAAAATCGGTGAGATTTTAGGGTGATAGCCAATTGGCTCAATGTGGGCAACCGCATATGTTATGCGCTTATGTGTGTTATTATGTATCACCGTTAATAATGATTCCTCATTGTAACCCGATAAATCTGGCAATATTTCTTTTGCAAGTTTATCGATACAATACACAACAGGTTCCCCATCTGCTGTACGCACGCGTTCAATCATCACTGCATTAAAACCATCTTCACTATTAAACTTCTCTTTTTCCTCTTCTGTTAAAGTTGTAGTAGATGATGATAAAAAGATTGTTCCTGGTGTTTTCCCCACACTAGAAATCATATCTGTAATACTAGAAAGTTGTTCTATTCCAGAAGAAAATAATGGCTTTGCATTTACAAATGTCCCTACACCATGTCTACGAATGACAACATTTTCTTCTTCTAAAATACGCAACGCTTCCCTTAAAGTCGCTCTACTTACGCCAAGTTCTTTCGCTAAATCAAACTCTGATGGTAACTTTTGTCGTTCTTTATAAGCCCCATCTTTAATTTTTTCTTTGATGTGATCAATCACCCGTAGATATAGGTGACGACTATCGGATTTTACTGACATAAGACTCCCCCGCATTTCAATTATTCGACCTCTGATGTAAGACTTCTTTTCTCTTTTTTCAACTTACAACATAGTACAAATGACTAAACACCAAAATAAGCGTAATTGTCGAATAAATAATAATAATTTTTTTTAATGAAATTTTCACTCTTTATTGCATAAAAAAAACTTTGCACCATAAACATTCCTCATTTCGAGAAAAAGTTCGGCACAAAGATCCTTTACATCCTTTGTTACACACTTTTCCCCTCATAGTCTAGCAATTCATGGTTGCCAGGTAGAAACTTATGGACCTTATCTCCAAGATTATATGAGGCAGTGATTCTTTTCGAAGTAATCTTACCACTTGCTCTCATACGTGTCAACAAAATCCAACATTTTTCTGCATTAAATATCGAACATTTACATAAAACATAATCAAAGTATTCGTATTCTAAAGAGCCCCCCTAAATGTAAGCCCTTTCTTTATTACTGAGTATAGTATATAACAAAAACACTATATAAAAAAGCCTAATTGTATAAACAATTAGGCTTTTTTTAAGAACTTTTTTCTTGTACATCATTAATGAGCACTTCTCTCGGTTTACTACCTTCATACGGACCTACTACACCATTCATTTCCATTGCATCAATTAGGCGAGCAGCTCGCGTATAACCTACTCTAAACCTACGTTGTAACATAGAAACAGATGCTGTTTGCATTTCCACTACAAGTTGAACCGCTTCATCATATAATTCATCTTCTACTTCCTGCTTCGTATCAGGAACATCTTGCGGAATCATATCTTCTTGATATTGTGCTTTTTGCTGTCCAATAACATATTCTACAACTCTCTCAACTTCATCATCTGATAAAAATGCGCCTTGTACACGTACAGGTTTCGATGCACCAATTGGTATAAACAGCATGTCTCCACGACCTAGTAGCTTCTCTGCACCACCACCGTCAAGAATTGTACGAGAATCTGTTTGAGAAGATACAGCGAATGCAATACGTGATGGAATATTTGCTTTAATAACACCCGTAATAACGTCAACTGACGGACGTTGCGTTGCAATAATTAAATGAATACCAGCAGCACGAGCCATTTGCGCTAGACGCATAATCGCATCCTCTACATCAGACGAAGCAACCATCATTAAATCTGCTAACTCGTCCACAATTACTACAATATAAGGTAATTCGGGTTGTTTCGCTTCTGATTGACTATTATGCTCTTTTATATAATCGTTGTATCCTTCAATGTTACGTGTACCACTATGAGCAAACAATTCATAACGACGTTCCATTTCACTCACAACTTTTTTCAATGCTTGCGATGCTTTTTTCGGATCAGTTACAACTGGCGTTAACAAATGAGGCACACCGTTATATACATTTAACTCTACCATTTTCGGGTCAATCATCATTAATTTTACTTCATGTGGTTTTGCACGCATTAAAATACTAACAATAATACCGTTAATACATACACTTTTCCCGCTACCTGTCGCACCAGCTACGAGTAAATGGGGCATTTTATTTAGACGGGCTAATACAGCTTCACCTGTAATATCTCGGCCAAGACCAATTAACAACTTCTCTTCCGGATGGTTATTAGCCTTAGAATCAAGCACTTCCCTCAGTGTTACCATCGAAACTTCTGAGTTCGGAACTTCGATCCCTACAGCTGATTTCCCGGGAATTGGCGCTTCAATACGAATGTCCTTTGCAGCTAAAGCAAGGGCTAAATCATCACTTAAACTGACAATTTTGCTTACTTTTACCCCCATATCAGGATACACTTCATATTTTGTAACTGCAGGACCTCTATGTACTTTTGTTACTTTCGCTTTCACTCCGAAACTTTGGAATGTACGTTCTAATTTACGAGCATTCTCATAAATTTCCGCATTTTCATTTGTAACTTGCTTATTCTTTGGAAATTTTAATATATCAAGTGAAGGAAGCTTGTAATCTTTATTTTCTACATTTGAAAATTGCATAGGAGGTGCTTGCGCTTCACTCTCTAACGATTCAACAATTTTTTCTCCACGCTTTTTCTTTGGTTCTTCAATTGGTGGAGTCTCTTCAATAAACGGTGAAGTGATCAAATCTTCTTCCTCTACTTCGATTCGTTTATCCTCTTCTTCATTTACAGGATAATTCTCAGTGAAATTCGAAATAATCGGAGGATCAATTGAAATTTCTTCCATCGGCTCAATAATTTCTTCTTGTTCTGCAGCACGTTTGCTTCTTGTGCTTCTTGTTGTTTTTTTCTTTTCTGTTTGTTCAGCCGTTCTTTTAGCTCTCCAATCTTTATAATCCCCTTGCATCACTTGAAATTGACTTCTAAGAATTCTACCAACTGGCGCTAACACTTCTCCAATATGCTTATTTGTTATACAAAGTATACCGAGAATAACTAGAATAATACCAATGATATAAGCTCCTACTTCGTCAAATAAGAAGTAACATGTTGCGAACATAAGCGCACCAAACATACCACCACCTAAATGAACGCTATCTGGCCCCTTTTTCATTTCAAGAAAGAAGTTATCTTTCGTACTCACAATAACAGAAGTATTTTGCACTGCTCCATCTTTTGTAAGAAGGTTAAATAATGTAATATGACTAAACATTAATATCGCCAATACAATTAAATAAAATCCAATTAATCGTTTATTTAAAAGGTTCGGCCATCCGCGTTTTATAACAAAGGAAACCGATAAAGCTATTACACCTAACACACCAATTATGTACCACTCACCAAAGAAGAAGCGAAAAAATAACACAAACGATTTTCCTACAACGCCTAGCTGTAAAATCGTAATGATTGAAAGTGCAAAAAGAGTTAAACCGACAATTTCATAATACAAAGTTGGCTTTATCGTACGCCTTGCCTTTGCCTTCGTCCCTCTTTGCTTTTGTTTTGCCATTTCTTCACCTCGCGTTCTACATATAAATAAAGCTCCCCTCAAAATGCTCTATTTATATGTCTGTTTTCTCTATTTTTCAGGTCTTTATATCTTCTATTTTTACACTTCTTGTAAAATGCTAAATAAACAGAAGAAAGCAGCCTACTCATGGCTGCTCAACCGTCTTGTTTTTTATATTATACCATAGCTTCTAAACAAAATCCTTCTTTTTGCTAAAAGGTTATTTTCTGACCGGGCTCAAACTCTAAATAGTGAAGTGGGTCCGTACTTAGCACACGTACAATAGAATAACATCCATGTTCCTCTTCAGAAACCATTAATTCCACACCATTTATATTTACAACTTTTTGACTTTCACATTGTGAATAATCGGCCGGATACACAAGTTGCTCTGGCATAATTGTATATAAAATCATTGTAGCATTGTCCCTTCTGTACTATCTTCCGCACGAACATCTATTAATTCGTTTAATTTTCGAATTGCATTTCCAATACCGCCGACATCATCTATAAGACCGTACTTTACTGCATCCCCACCAATTACATTCGTCCCAATATCTCGCGTTAAATTTCCTTTCGCAAACATAAGCTCTTTAAAACGATCTTCTGTTACTTTCGAGTGCTTCGTCACAAAACGAATGACTCTTTCTTGCATCTTATCCAAATACTCAAATGTTTGTGGCACACCTATGACAAGACCTGTTAAACGAATTGGATGAATTGTCATCGTCGCAGTTTCCGCAATAAACGAATAGTCAGTAGAAACAGCAATCGGTACACCGATGGAATGTCCCCCACCTAAAACTAGAGATACTGTTGGTTTTGAAAGTGAAGCTACCATTTCAGAAATTGCTAGCCCAGCTTCAACGTCACCTCCAACCGTATTTAATATTAAAAGCAAACCTTCAATTTTCGGATTTTGTTCAATCGCAACAATTTGCGGAATGATATGCTCATATTTTGTTGTTTTATTTTGCGGTGGTAATTGAACATGACCTTCCACTTGTCCGATAATCGTTAAACAATGAATACGTGATTCATTCATCTGTGGTACATTTGTCTGTCCAAGCTGTTGAATTTTTTCAACTATTGAAGCCTCTTTTCCAGCTTCTTTTGGCTCAGCTTCTTTTTCTTCATTTGTATATCGATCACGTTCTGTCATTTCGCATCCCCTTTCACTCGTATATAACTATTATTTCTTAAGTTATAAATTTCATTCGATAGGGTTAAAAAGAAAAAAGATCACCCATAAGGGTGATCTTTTTATACTTCCATAATAATCGGTAAAATCATAGGTTTTCTCTTTGTCTCTTCGTACAAGAACTGTCCTAATAATTCACGAATATTTTGTTTTAACATTGACCATTCAATTGAATATTCTTTAATTGACTGCTCAACAATCATACGTACAATCTCTGTAGATCGTTCAATTAACGCTTCTGATTCACGAACATATACGAAACCACGTGAAATGATTTCTGGACCAGAGATAATTTTCTTTTCATCTTTACCAAGCGTTACAACAACTACTAGTATTCCATCTTGAGATAACATCTTTCTATCTCGAAGAACGATATTACCAACGTCACCTACACCTAATCCATCAATTAAAACATTACCAGCTTGTACTTTACCGACTAAGTTCGCTTCATCGTCACCAAAAGCAATTACATCGCCTTTTTCTACGATAAAGATATTTTCTCTTGTAATCCCTACATCTTCAGCTAAATATGCATGTGCTTTTTGCATACGGAACTCACCATGTACGGGTACAAAGTACTTTGGTTTCATTAAATTTAACATTAATTTTAATTCTTCTTGGCTACCGTGACCTGACACGTGAACTTTTCGTTCGCCGTAATAAACAACTTCAGCTCCAGCTCTAAATAACAAATCAATAATTTTTGATACAGATATTTCATTACCCGGAATTGGCGAAGCAGCAATGATAACAGTATCACCTTTACGAATTGAAATTTGTTTATGTGCTTGTTTTGCCATTCTAGATAGAGCAGCCATCGGTTCACCTTGACTACCTGTCGTTAAAATAGCTACCTTCTTCTCTGGAAAGTTGTCTACTTCTTGTAATGAAATAACCATACCTTCTGGAACATCTAAATAACCAAGACGTCTTGCAATGTCTACTACTTTCACCATACTACGTCCTACTACCGCTACTTTTCGCCCTGTTTCAGCAGCTGCATCAAATACTTGTTGAATACGATGTACATTCGATGCAAATGAAGCAACGATAATACGACCTTCTGCGCCGTAGAACACTTTAGAGATTTCTACACCAACTTCTTTTTCTGAACCTGTATAGCCTGGGCGCTCTGCGTTTGTACTATCAGATAATAAGCAAAGTACGCCTTCATTTCCGATTTGCGCCATTTTCCCAAGGTCTGCTCCACCATTTCCAATTGGAGTTTGATCGAATTTAAAGTCTCCCGTATATACGACTGCACCTTTTGATGTATGGAAACAAACGCCAACAGAATCCGGAATACTATGTGTCGTTCCGAAGAATGACACCGTTGTAGTGTTAAATTCTACTGTTGAATTTGAATCGATTGTTTTTAGGTCTACACGGCCTAACATGCCCGCTTCACCAAGTTTTTCTTGTATAAGTCCTACTGTTAATTTCGTTGCATAGACTGGAATAGATAATTTACGAAGTACATACACAATTCCACCAATATGATCTTCATGACCGTGAGTAATAAATAAACCTTTTACTCGCTCTTGATTTTCCACTAAATATGTAATATCAGGAATAACGATATCAATTCCAAACATTTCATCTCCCGGGAACATTAACCCTGCATCTACGATAAAGATTTCAGAATCAATTTCAACACAGTACATGTTTTTCCCAATTTCACCTACTCCACCAAGAGCAAATACTTTAACAGACTCATTCTCTTTTCTCTTCATGTTGTTGCCTGGTTTAAAAATCTTGCAAACACTGATTTCACTAAAATTGCAGAGACACCAGGGGAAACTCTACAACCACCATATTTTCACCGTCCAAGACGAATGTCCTTACCGTTATGCGATATCATGTCCTTGTTTATTTTTTAAACCAGGTTTCACCTCTCTTTCATTATATAAATCAAATATCTTATTCGATATGATATGAAAATTTAATTAAATTATAATTTTTCCCAATTTTGCTAAGCATACCCGTACTAAGCTACTTAGCCATATTATACCTGATACAAGAAATAGAACACAAGTTAAATCGTGCGAAAGAAAGAGTAAAAGAACGGAATGACAACAAAAGTATCGAACGTATTTCCTTTATATTTACTCCGATTTTATACTCCATATTATTTTGAAAAACTAGCCATACATACGCTAAATTCATTTCATAATAGGGAGTTTCAAGATTTATTTTTCTAGAATCTAACAAAAACACTTACAAAATGGAGTTTTTTTATGAATTACGTCACATTTGAGGGGATTTCTCTAAAAACAGACACCGTAGTTTATTACGTTTATGCCATAATATCTATCATTTTTTGACTCAGTTAAAGGGGTACAATTATTTTCTTATACACATAATGAAGAAGCGATTAATATTCTTATAAGAACACATATAAGTGAGAAAAAGAGGAAAAGATTTGCATATAATAAAAAATGACCTAGTTCTACACTAGGTCATTTTTTATTAACGAGGGATAGATTGCATTACAGATTGTAACGTTACTCTTTCTTCTTCTGTTAATGGAAGAAGTGGTAAACGTACAGAACCTACATCTAATCCAACCATTTGTAACGCTGTTTTTACTGGAGTTGGACTTGGCGCCATAAATAATGAATCAGTTACTCTTACAAGTAATTGATGTAATTTTTGTGCCTTCTTAAATTCTCCTGCTTGAAATGCTGTAATCATTTCTTGCATTTCGTTTCCGATAACATGAGAGGCTACCGAAACGATACCTTTCGCTCCAACTGCCATAGCTGGTAACGTTAAACCGTCATCACCGCTGTATACCGCAAAGTCGTCCGCTGTTTTTTCAATGATTTCTGTCATTGTTAACACATCGCCGCCAGCATCTTTAATAGCAACAATGTTTTCTATTTCTGATAAACGAACAACTGTATCAACGGAGATTTGTACAATAGATCGTCCTGGAACGTTATATAGCATAACCGGAAGCGGCGTGCTTTCAGCAATTGCTTTAAAATGCTGATACATTCCTTCTTGACTCGGTTTGTTATAATACGGTGCTACTAGCATTACTGCATCCACACCAACTTCTGTTGCCTTTTTAGTTAAGTCAATAGAAGCATGCGTATTATTGCTACCTGTTCCAGCGATTACGGGCACTCTTTTATCGACAACAGATACGACATGGCGATATAACGCTACTTTCTCTTCTGAAGTTAATGTAGGAGATTCTCCTGTCGTTCCTCCTACCACGATTGCTGTTGTACCGTTATCAATTAAATAATTTACCAATTTCGTTGTCTTTGCAAAATCGATATTCCCGTTTATATCAAACGGTGTTACCATCGCGGTTGCAATTGTCCCAAAATCTATCATGGTCTCACTCCTTATTGTTCCAGTTGCTTTTCTTTTGAAAGCTCAAACGCACTATGTAATGCATTTACAGCCTCCACTAAATCAGTCTCTTTTACAAGAACCCAAATTGTTGTATGACTATCTGCCGATTGCAGGATTTGAATACCTTTTTCCGCTAAAGCTGTAACGATTTTCGCAGTAACCCCTGGGTATCCTGCCATTCCAGCTCCAACGATAGATACTTTCGCACAATGTTCTGTCACAATTGGCTCATATCCAAGTTGTTTTAGCACTTCGACAGCACGAGCTGATACATTATCATTTACTGTGTAAGCTACACCAGTAGGAGAAATGTTAATTAAATCAACACTAATGCCTTCGTTTGCCATTTCTTTAAATACATGCTGCTGTATGTCGTATGCCGTTTCTTTTGCAAGTACTTTAATTTGCGTTACGTTCGATACGTGGGCAATACCTGTAACAGGACGTTCTTCTACATCCTGCCCTTTTGTAGCACCGTCATATGCTGAAATAAGCGTACCTTCACTATCAGAATACGTAGAACGTACACGAAGTGGCACTTTTGCATGCATCGCAATTTCAACTGCACGTGGATGAACGACTTTCGCACCTTGATAAGCCATGTTACAAATTTCGTTATACGTTACAGTTTGAAGATGACGTGCATCTTTTACAATACGAGGATCTGCAGTCATAACACCTTCTACATCAGTGAATATATCGATGTATTCAGCATGAAGTGCAACACCTAATGCTGAAGCTGAAGTATCACTACCTCCGCGTCCAAGTGTTGTCGTATCACCTTTTTTCGTTTGCCCTTGGAATCCTGTAACGACGATTACATCTACATTTTCTAACTCTTCATGTATACGATCGCAATTCATTTCAATAATCTTTGCATTCGTAAAGTCATCATTCGTTACAAAACCAGCTTGTGCACCATTTAATGCTGCTGCTTTTATACCGTTCTCATTCAACATATTAGAGAAAACAATTGCAGAGATTAACTCTCCACACGATAATAATAAATCTTGCTCACGTTTAGAAATAGTAGATTCCTCTTGATTTACAAGACTTAATAACGTATCCGTTGCATATGGTTCACCTTTACGGCCCATAGCAGATACGACAGTAACTACTTTATAACCAGCAGCTAATGATTTTTTTATATGATGAAGCGCATGCTTACGTCCATTATCATCACGTACTGATGTGCCACCAAATTTTTGAACAATTATTTTCATATTTTGCACCTTCTCTTAGCCGTTTACACTAATTGTAATTTTACTAAGCGCTCTGCAATTTGAACAGAATTCCATGCAGCGCCTTTTAATAAGTTATCAGATACGACCCAAAGATGGAATCCTTTATCGTTATTTAAATCTTTACGGATTCTTCCAACGAATACTTCGTTTTTACCTACTGCAGTAGCTGGCATTGGATATAACTGCTCTTCTGGATTATCTTGCAGAACAATACCTTCCGCATTTGCAAGTAAGCTCTTTAATTCTGCTACTGTTACGCCTTCTTTTTCTACTTCGATGTAAACAGACTCAGAGTGTCCTGATACAACTGGTAAACGTACACATGTTGCCGCTACTTCTAATTCAGGCATATGCATAATTTTTTTCGTTTCGTTAATCATTTTCATTTCTTCAAACGTAAATCCATTATCTTGGAATTTATCAATCTGTGGAATCGCATTAAAAGCAATTGGGAAATGCTTCTTATCACCTGATACAGGAAGAACATTTGCCTTAACTTCTTCGCCATTTAAGATTGCTTGTGATTGTTCATGCAGTTCTTCAATAGCTGCCGCACCAGCACCTGATACAGCTTGATATGTGGAAACGATTACTCGTTTTAAACCATATTGCTGACGAACTGGCTCAAGAGCTACTACCATTTGAATTGTAGAACAGTTTGGATTTGCAATAATACCATTATGTTCTTTTAAGTCGTTTTCATTTACTTCAGGTACAACAAGTGGCACGTTTTCTGTCATACGGAATGCACTTGTATTATCAACAACAATCGCACCGCGTTTTGCTGCTTCTGGCGCTAATTGTTTCGATACAGATCCACCAGCACTAAATAGTGCGATATCTACTCCTTCAAAGCTTTCAGGAGTTGCCTCTTGAACTGTAAATTCTTCGCCTTTAAATACAAGTTTCTTACCTGCAGATCGTTTAGATGAAAGTAACGTTAATTTCCCGATTGGAAATTCTCGTTTCTCTAAAGTATTTAACATTTGTTCACCAACTGCGCCGGTTGCTCCAACTACAGCGACATGAAAAGTTTTTTGCTTTTCCATCACTATGCCCCTTTCTAGATACCAATCCTTCTATAACTTAGAATCAGAAGGAGTATACAATACCCCTTCTAATCTTAATAACGTTAATTTTATCATATTCTACAGTAAGAATGATGGTTTCATCAAAAATTGTCCGTTTTTTTTCGTTTTTTAATTCATATATCTGAATTTTTCTACGACCACCGGTTGCAATTGCTTCCCTTGCAGCGCTTCTAATACTGTATCTTCCAGTAACTCCATACGAGCTACCATTGAGTTTGGTTTTTTCTCTGGTGCATCTTGACCGAATGGGACGAAGTAGATGTTTTTTGTTGCCATTAGGCGCATGAGGTTGACACCAACATGGTAGCGACAATATAAACATTTCTTTTTTCTTCTATTATATATTCATTTCAAATCCTGTAAATTTATTTTGTATACCATATTCTTCACAGGTACCCATAAACGAATTAGACGGTACTTTAGTAATTAATTGGAAAAGTTCTACTTTGATATTGAGTTTACTACAGCAGCATTTTTACATATATATCCTTTAATTGGTATGATTTACTTGTTCGCATAAAAGGGGGGAGATTTTTGAGTTTAAATATGTATTTAGGGGAAGTACATGCCCAAACACAAAGTATGAATGCTGTATGTACGGCTACCATTCAAGCTATGGAACAAGCGATTCAGTCGATTGATACTTTTGCAATGGATACTGTGTTACAAGGGCAAACATATAGCAGTGCAAAAGCCTATCTTGTTCAAACATTTCGGCCTTTGGCGCAAGGAATTATATATTTATGTGAAGAATTAATTCGTCAAAATGATGCGTTTCCAAATGATTTTCAAGCAAAGGTTGCTTCAACAGATGTTATCGAACAAGAAATAAGAGAACAAATCCAACAAATCAATCAAACAATTGCAAGTATAGAAGCAATAGAGTTACTTACACCTATGCCTGGAGTAGACGCAATTGTGGCTGTTTTAGTTGAGATGAAAAAAAAACTTGAAGAAAAACTAGAGCATTTATATGAATTCAATTATACATCCAGTAATAACTACAGCACTGCTCTTCAATTAGCAGCTAGTATCACAGCCGGACTCGCTGAAGTGCAAAGTGGAAAAGGATTTAGTCCCGCAAGTGGGACGTTTAGCACACAAGGGTTGAATATGGAATGGACGACTTCCATTCAGGTGATTGAAGAAGATAGGAAGCGTCAGGCCGACAATCTTTTAAATGGTAGTTCAATTGAAGAAGGAGCAATGTGCGGTCCATTAAATAGTGAAAAAAAGATGAATCTTTACTAGATACGTTTAAACATGGTGTCGAAGATATTTATGAAGGTGCTTTGGACTTTATACAAGGCGCTGGCAGTGCAGTAGCTGAAGACTATATTGGACTAACACCACCTGATAATGATAAATTAGAAAGCAAAGCAACTTATCAAGCTGGAAGATTTACTGGACATGTTATATCAACGGCAGGATCTATTGTAGAAATTTTTGAAGGTATTTCAGTCATAGGTGGGGCTAATTTCTTAACATTCTTCGCAGAAGTAGGAAGTGGTGGGTTAGCATCACCAATTGTTCTTCCATTAGATGCAGTTGCTACAGCGGCTGGTGTTGGTGCTGTTGTATACGGTGGATTGGTTTGGGATAAATCGATTCAAAATGCCCAGGATACTCTTCAAAAATTCAAGTCTTCTCCATCTTCTGGTGAGCGTGTTAATAAAGTTAAAGAGAATGGTAAACTTGATAAAGAGGGAAATGCAACTAAAAAAATAGATAATGCTGGTAAGGAAGCCAACGGAGCTAATTCCACAATCACACCCGAAATGGAAGAAAAAATTCTGTGGGGACAAAGAAAAAATCCTAATAAGAATGAGATTATTGGGGGACATTCTTCTGGAATAAATAATAATCATCATAACTATGTTGTAGAGGAAATTAAAATTAATCCAGATGGAACAAAGAACATTAAGTATACTACTCAGTTTCCAGATGGTAAATTATCTAAAATAAAAAGTAGTACAGTATTTCCAGATGGGTGGAGTGACACAAAAATAATAAATAGCGTTGAGAATATCGGGAATTCTAAATTAATTAGTACTAGAGCTAGGGACGGAGCAACTTGGCATCGAGGTACTATTGATGGTGTAGAAATAGATGTGATAAAGAAAGGAGATAGTGTTATTAGTGCCTATCCGACAGGTAAAGCTAATGCATTACCACCATCTGGATTTTAGAAATAAAGGCGGAATAAGAAATGTATGAAGAATTAAATGAAATATTATCCGAAAATAGTTCAGAAGATTCTTGGTATGATGATGGATTTATGTATGCTCAAGAACTGCTGAATGATTTTACTGACAAAGATTGGGGAAAATTATTTCAAAGTATTAATGATAAAAATGATAAGTGGAAAATTAGGCTGGCTTATTGCATTGATGATGATTTAGGAATAAATGGATTAGAATTACTATTGAATATGCTTGAAGAAAGTGATGAAGTTGTTGAGACTACTATAGATTCTTTAAGGTCTTTCAATTCTGAAGAACATAAAAAGATGATAGTATCCAATAGTCGAGTAATTGATACAGCACAAAAATTATTGGAAAAGGCTAGCTTACCCGTCAAAAGAGTTCTAGAAGATTTTTTGAAAGATATTAAAAATTAATTTTTCGGGATATAAAGAAGAAGTAGCATGGATGAAAGTAATTGAATTTGACTAGCTATTTTACTAGATTCTGAGCACAAGTAAAGTAGAGAACTTTTCGAAGAAACAGCTTTCTTTAAGATTGGATATTTCAATGAAGCATGTTATCTAGCTTGGATTAAGTGAAGAGAAGTTACATATGGAGAATAATCAACAAAAGAGACCTCACATTTGAGGTCTCTTTTGTAACTCTTACTTTACATACACATAGGCTTCAATTGCTGATACATAGTATGTTTTGCCCTTTCTATTTTGTACTTTGTATTTTGGCGAACCATTCACACTTACCTTTGCACCAATAGTAAAGTTTAATCCCATATCTATAGAAACAGCAACATCTTTACCCTGCCAAAAAGGAGATTCATGGAAAGGAGAAATTTATATGTCTTTAGATAAGTATAAAAATATGTCTGATGAAGAGTTTAAACAATTGTCTACTCAAGAATTTCAAAACTATATAAGATTAAAGCAAGAAGATTTTTCAAGACATTATAGGAAAATAAATGAAATTACTATAGATGTGATGTTAAAACCTCAGGAAGCAATAGAAATTGCTAAACATTATCATAAGAAAAATAAATTAGATGGAGTAGTTAATGAAGATATCAACCATCTTTTCTTTGATGAGGCTTATACATTTAAAATTGAGAAAGAAAATAGAAACAACGATGATATAAGACCAGCTTGGAGAATACTAGTGGATTTACCAAAAAAACCTTTTCTTATGGAGGACTATACACTGATTGTCTCTGATAGGGATAAAAAAGTGATGGGTATGCTCGATCCAAATGGGCATCCAGTATTTAAAGGCAATGAATTTACAGATGAGGATTCTGAAGATTAATTAAGGTAATTATTCGTTTGTTTTTAAATGGTAATGGTAAAATTATTTCTGCATTTCCAAGACAAGTTCGATGATGAAGATGAAATTGAAATCTCTCTTAAAATAGAAACTATTATATTACGAAATCTAATACACATTTGGATAAATGATCACACCAAACCATCTGAACTTACTCCAGCAGAAAGAGCCAAGGAAATACGGGAACATTGGAAAAAACGTGGTAGTGAGTATGTTTTACCAGGAGAAGGTATTTAAAATTAAAAATAGAGGTGAAAACAAATGAATTATAATGAAGTAGAGTCTATATTATCAAATATTCTAGAAAGAGAAACTGAGGTATTAGACAAGCCAACAGATAAAGAATGGAAAGAATTAAGTGATAAATTTAATTGCTCGTTTAGTAATGAATTTAAATATTTTATTGAGTTGATGACGTTCTGGTCATTTCCAGGTGATATTTATAATATTTCAAAGGGTAAAACAAATGGAAATGATACACTAGAAGAGGTATATAATTATGAAATGAGTAATGGTAATTGGGATTCAAATATGCTCCCATTCTATGGTATTGGAAATGGAGATTATTTTTGCTTACATAGGTTAGAATCGAAGGTGTATTATTACTATGATGATAAAGGGAAATTCGAAGAATATTGCGACAGCTTCAAAGCATGGATAGAGGATTTACCAAATTTTTTAGCTTAAAATTTGTTTGAAATGGACTTATTTAAAGTTACGACTCAAATACCTCACGAATTAGACGTGCACCCCAATTATATCTAACATTTGGGGTGCATTTCATAATAGATGGCCTTTTTCGTTAAATTAAAGCACATTCACATACATATCACTAGCATAATATAGAACACTTATATAGAAATCATGTTTTGTTAAATCGCTGTGATTTTATATGGAAGAAAATTTTTTATATAATGATACATTTATTAATATCAACTAGGAGGAACATTCCTTGAAAGTTGTACGCTCTATATTTAAAGGCTTTCGTTTAATAGGTTTAATTGTAAAGCCAGTACTTAAAGCATTATCTAAAAGTAAATTTTAAATCTCATAAATATTAAAATCCCCTTCTGCATATAGGTGCAAAAGGGGATTTTTTTCAAATTATTCTATTCGTTCTACAGACAGTACTCATAGATAAATAAGAAACGGTGTATATTTACCCTAACATTTATAAAGATGAAAATCAATATATAATTATCTACATATAGAACCAGATAATAATTTTGTTCATAAAACTATTCTTTTCTATGAAATATTTAGTCTATGCATAGACTTCATTTGCCGTTACATAGTATCCCTTTGCTATTGTGTAATTTATATGTGGCCTCATTATTAATATGCAACATTGCATATTAATGCAATATATATAAATGTTGTAATTTACATTTAACCCCTGTAAAATTTAGGGTGTAAAACCATTATAGGAGATGTGATTATGAAGAAAATTTTAACTTCACTTATGCTAATTGGATTAGTAGTATTTGGCTTTCTTTTACCAAGCAATAATGCAAGTGCAGCTGAAAACACGCCACTTGTCGACAAAGTGCAAATTACTAACATTGGAAACAATGAGTATATCGACTATGGTCAAGGTAAAAAGTATCGAGTTTATGCATATAAAAACACAACATTCAAAGGATATGCATATGACGCAAATGGACAAGCAGTACCTGCTGGTACAACTTTTTACATTTACTTCGATGGCGCACTAAATTTTGCTAAAAAAGATATTTTATGTACTGTAGGAGCAAATGGTGCATTTGAAGGTTCAGTGGAAATGCCTAGTGGTAAGGGGAATTATTCTTTCTGGGCTTCAAGATCAACACACTACTACGATATTGTGACTCTTGGTTATTACAATGGTCCTAACAAAACTAATCCGATTTCAAAAGCAAATGAAAAAACAGTTTATCATTACGCTCAGGGAGTATATCATCCATAAAAAAGAGCCAGCCTATAAGCTGGCCTTTTTTTATTTTATAGAAATATAGACGTTATAAGTCGTAATGTAGTAAGTTTTTCCTTTTAAATCGTATTCTTTATATTGCACGGATGCTTTCGGTTTAAATACTCAGTTTAGATATGATGAATTAGTAAATATAAATTAAAAGAAGCCACCCAACAGGATAGCTTTCAATGTTTATTTGTTAATGTACTCGTACCACCAGTTTCTTTCATCCATCCAAGCTGTAATCTTATCAAGCTCGCCATTAGGTAGTACTTCAGTTTGTAAGTACGCTAAACCAGTTAATGGATTAGAGACAACTTTCCCTTTTGTTCCACGCTCATTCATAGCATTTACGACTTCCTGAACCAATGAAATGCCAAACCCACCAGATTTAACGTATTGATAGCCACCATTAGCAACAGATTGTTCAATTTGTTCCTCTCCTGTAAACCAAGATAACGGTTTACTTCCAATCAATTGGTTCAAATCACACTTACCGATACCTGGTACATTACCTGTCTCTGTGTATTGCCAAATATCGCATGGATAAGCTGGCTTGTTACCGCCATAACGAGGGATCCAAACAAAGTCAGATTTTACATTTGCCATACCAAACGGAGCATACATATGATGACCAACGTATAAACCAACTTTCTGAGCACCTAATCGGCGTAGTTCATCAATAAATGCTTGTGTGCCCGCTCTCATATCATTCATTGTTTTTACTTCAACATCTGCAACCCAGACTGTCGCGCTCTTATCTCCACGCTTCCAGAAGTCACGAGCTTCTATTCGTGCATCATTTTCAGAAACAAATCGACAAAATGCATAGTTACCAAAAGGAATACCGTGTTGCTTCATGGCTTGTACATACCCTTTATACAATGGATCTACATAATTTGAACCATCTTGTACACGAGCGATGATGAAATCAATGTATTGCTTTGCTATAGGCCAGTTAATGTCACCATTCCATTTTGAAATATCAATAATTTGTCCCATTACTTAACATCTCCTTTTCTATCTTCTTGTTTTTGTTTACCGCCTAAAATCTCAACTGCATTTGTTAAAGCTTGCGGAAGCGGAATACCCATTCGTCCGGCATTTTCTAAAAGTGAAAGTAATTCATTACCCATGAAGAAGAAAATTGTCGCTTCACGAATAGCACTATTACTTCCTAACGCTGCATCTAATTGAGCTGCCGCTCCGACCAAAAGAAAAAGCACCACCTTTTTGGCGATGCCTTTGAAACCAACTTTACTTTTTAATTCTCCGTTATATCCTGCTGCAATCATGCCAGTTAAATAATCAATAACTGCCATCGTTACTAAGATTTTCAATGTTGCATCCCATCCTCCAAAAAAATACCCACAAAAGCCTCCAAATGTAGCTATAAATGCTTTCATTAATATATCAATACGATCCATCTTTCCATCTCCTTATTTATAATAAAAAAGAGAGACGCTTGTCCCTCTCTCAATAAGTACTTTTATTTTAGGATATTAAATCATCCCTTTTAATATTAAACCCAAGACTGACATAGTAATTGCGCTAATAATAATTCGTAAAATCCAAGTTGTATTCATGCTAATCTTTTCTAATTGCTTATTAATTGTAGCAATGTCTTTCTCATTAATTGTTGTGCGAGTTTCTAAACTACGAATATCTCGCATAATTTCTTTTTGTTCTGCTTTTAAACTGTCGATTTTTACATATACATCTTCCACTGTATTCACATCCTTTTAAAATCTTAATAAAGCAATCTTTACATAATATGAGACAACCTTACTTATGGTGAATGCATCGCAGAAATTCCAAAACAAAAGTCGTATTTTGTGCAAAATAAAAAACAGCTTATGGCTGCTCCTGCTCTGTTTGTGTGTTATTTTTATTAGTTGGTGTTGGCGGTTCTTGAGATGGATAATTCCCTGTCAGCGATGTATAACACTCTAAACAAATATTCTTTTTCGCGAATCCCATATCTAGTGCGTACAGACGCGCTCCGCGTTTACATATTTCACACAACGTAGCAATTCGAAACTTTACTGTCCCATCCATCTCTCTCCATACTTCAACCCTGCTAATACCTTGTAGAATACCTGCATTATTTAACATATCAGCAGGTATTTGAACAAAAACCCCTGTCTCTGTTCGCTCTGCATCCACCAGCCTCCCCATAAAAGGAAAGCTTTCACCTGCTTGAAGTGGCATCATTTGATTCTCATTCATTCCTACTTCCCCTTTCTATCCAAGTGCGTTAAATTTCCAACCACTTGGAGTACTCACATAAAAACCTGCTCCAGCATTACCGTCTGTAAAACGAATATGCCCCCATTGTTGGAATCCACCGCCACCTAAGTTAATTCCCTGCATTGCTCGTATACTCCTAAAGATTTTCACTTCTTTTTCAGTACTTATATCAAACGTTTGTCCGTCTGGTGCTAGAGATATATTATTATTCACACCACCTACAGCAAGTGCGTTAAACGGCTGAATACCATCTGCTCTTTCTGCTGCAGCACGATCCCAATTATACATAGATGCATATTTGCCACTGTATAACGTTACACCACTTACACAAATCGCTGTCCCTTGTCTCATGTCAGCATTTCCAGAACAAACTTTAATAATCAATGCGTGTTCTTGTGGAATATAGTTTGTCGGGACTTTAAAAGTAAAAGAATACCTTCTGATTTCTCCGTAAAATGTAGACGGCTCAGGGAAGTCCATCTTTTGTTCACTCAATATGTCGTAACTAACGTTGTCTCGGAATTTAACGCAACACACGTGTATTCTCGGTTTTCCTGTCTTTCGCACGCCATTTATCATGGCAGTTCTAAAGTGTGCGGATGCTGTATATTCGTTGCCAGGATGTATCCCATTATTCACGATTGCTTCTGGATAGTTATACATATCTACCCTTGCAGCATTCACCATTTGCTCGTAATCGAATATATGTGTATTCTTTTCTATTACGACATTTCCCCAGGACTTCCAAGTAAGACCGTATCCACCTTCAAACCCATAATAATCTGAATTGCCAATGTTTTTCTTTGTAACACTAGAAAAGTCTGGATCAGCTATTAGGTTTCGTCTTGATACCGCAGTTGTTTTTGTACCCCATTCGTCTTGGAATAGGAAATCTAGCATTTTAACAGTTACACCATCTTTATCAATGGTGATCTTATCACCATCAATTCTAATAAGATTTGTATCTATGCCTTTTGCTGTTAACCATTTGACCATTGTGTCAGCATTAATATCCAGCTTTGCAGCATTAATTGTAATTTTGCCAGGGGACATATTGATGGCAGTGACAATGCCGTCCTTTAAAATCTGCGCTATAATTCCTTCGTCTAACACTTCTAACCTTGATTCCGTTTTCTTTACATAGGCATTATAAGTCTCATTTATAAACGTTTCTTGTTTTCCGGAGATGATTGAAACGCCTTTTTCAGTAGCACTAATACTTCTTTCTAATTCAGTTACTTTTTTAGTGTAATCTTCAGTTGCTACTCTATTAGCAATATCCTCTATCATTTTATCAACATCCGTTTGATCTTTTGGATGTAACCAAAATTCTGTAGCTACAGTGCCACGTTGTAACATAGGTGCAGCACACCATAAACGCCCATTTCTTGTAACGTAATAACGCCATCTCACAAACGCTGCATTGGCTGGTGCTTTATCTGTGCATACAGCACGAACCCATGTATGATTTACAACCTTGATATTTGTTCTAGCTGTTTTAATACGAGTTTTTTTATCAGTAGTCCACCATTCAATTTCAATAAATGCACCGCCACTATCAATAGGTGTTTTCCCATCAGTATTGAAATAACCCGATGCAACAAAATCTTCGTTAACCTGACACTCGATGAATTGACTTGTAAGTCCCCACCAACGATCTTGAGTCTGGCCAGTAACGGTAATTGCAAATGTATTCATACCTTTGTATTTTAAATTCGTATCAACAGAACCAGTAGCTCCATTACCACTATTCCAAAACCAATATTTCTGCCCTAACTTAAAATCAGCATCACGCAACTCGTTGACAGTACCTAAACCACCAACATAATCCTCAACATCTTTCTTTTTCATTGCTAGTTTCAATTCTTCAGAGTGTTGCTGTATGGTTGTAGCAGCCTGAGTTAATGTTTTCCCTTGCTCAGTTTGTGTTTCCTGTAATTTCTTAACGCTTGCAGTTGTTCCTTCTGCATTCTTTTCTACAGTGTTAACACGTTCATTAAAAGAGGTTTGTGTTTTTTCTACCGTTTTAATACTTTCTTTAATACCATCCACACTTTTTTCAATCTCGGTTGTTTTCTTAGTGAATTCATCATTCGTTACTTGATTTTCTGGAGCTGGTGTCCAATCCTGTGGCTTATTACCTTTATATAAAGCGACCCATTCTACAACGGCTTTTGTAGTGTTACTTGGAAAGTTATACAGACTCAACTTTCTTTCATTTCCACCCGTTGTTACTACAGCTTTAAAAGTTACATAGGTAATTCCATTCGCATAAACACTAGTTGCATATCCAACATTATTTGAACCACCATTCTGCCAAATTCCAAATTTCTGGCCTTGCGGAACACTCCCTTTAATTACAAAAGTATATTCCTCTCCTGCAACAAAATTTTCAGTTAAAGAATATGGATTGATTAGATAATCTGTTTTGTCATATTTGACATTTGAATCTAATAACAGATTACGACCTCCAGCTTTATCGTTATTAACTTTCTTTTCTACACTCTCCAACTTCTCACTAATCTGGCCAGCTTTTTCTGTAATTTCAGTTGTGGTTTTCTTTAGATTATTAGTTGTTTGCTGCACCTCAGAGATTGTCTTTTTCGTAACTTCAGCAGTCTCTACCACTGTATTTAATTTTTCAGTGATTTCACCATCTTTTTTTGTTAACGATTCAATAGATTTAGTAAAGCTCTCGTTAGTTTGTTTTATTTCAGAAACAGTTCTATTAATTTCACCTTGAGAGTTTTGTACATTTTTAATAGTTTGCGAAACTTCTTGAAGACTATTTTTAACTTCCTTGAATTGTCCATTGGTTTCACTTTGCGCTTCTTCCACTTTTTTGTTTAATTCTTCTTTTGTGAGCTGAATATCTTTATTAACCTGCTCCAGTGTATCTTTTTTAATTGATTCCACATCAGGAATAAGAAGCTCCCAACCTTTACCGTTCCACACTTTTAAAATACCAGGTTTACCGTTACTAATATCTCGCCATAATGTTTTACCTACTATAGGATTATCCATTGGTGGATTTTTAGCTTCAATAATATTTACCGTATTATTTTTTAGGTTTTCCTGGACCTTTTCAACAATTTTCTTAGCAGATTCAGATTCTTTTTGAGCATCATTTGCTTTTTCAGCAGTCTCTTTAACCAATTTATCTAGCTGATCTAAAATTTCTTGTTTACTACCTAATGAAGCCAGGACTTTATTATAGAGCTTACGTAATTCCTCGTTTGGATCAACAATTTCACGGTAATCACCAAATACATATTTATCTTGCATCGGATCTTTAAATGACTCATCGCCAGCGATTGCTCGTGCTTCAAGGTATAACTTGGGTGTAAATCCAGTATCTTTAATTCGTATTGTATCTCCTTCATTAATTAACTCATGTGCCAATCCAAACACACGACCAATTGATTGTGCTTCAACTTCATAAGAAACAGATGTGTTTACACGTTTTTTCATCTCTGTTTTCATAAGAGTCATTAAACGGCCTGGAGTTATATCTTCTTCTGTCTCTGGAGTATAGAATCCGAATTTATGCTTTCCTTTTTCATTCCAGCGCTGGAACGCATCATTATCTACGATGTACGGCAAACCATTATTAATACTCTCAACTGTAATTATTTTATCTCCTTCACCTTTAACAAACCCTATAAGCGCTGTACAGATATTTTGAGAGTTTTCAATACGTTTGATTCCCATTAAATCTTTACCAAGAGTTACTTCTTTACCTATTTCTCGACCTCGCTTCTTAACCATATCCACATAACGACCAACGAATTGATTACCAACAACCTCAGCACGATACACAATTTCCAAATCAAAAAGAGAAGCGATATCCTTTAATAATTTAAGCGGATCGATAGGTTCATTGATAGTCATTGTATGAAAACCAGGGTATTCTGTACGACCTCGTTTCCACTTTGTCCCTGTTAAAGCTATGTCAATAAACTCATTGACCGTTTTCCCTTCAATTCGTTGAGGATTGATAACACCTGCTTTTGCTAATAAAACCCACTCACCAGATGCATAAGTAATTACGGATCTATCATTAGAAACTTTTTCAGCTTCAGTAATTACATACGGTACAATAACACCACTACGCACCTCTTTTAATACTAAGTTTTGTTGCATGAGTGTAGCTGCTTGTTCTGTTCCATCAGCCGTTGTAAAATCAAACTTATCAATATTGTTTTTGATTTCCCAATGCCGTTTATCATCCCAATAATCTTTAGATTGGATAGTGGAAACAATTTGTTCTGTTTGAAAATCAACAACATGAAGTATCCCACTTGGTGTTCTCATCTAAATCGCTCCCTATATTTAACCTTTGCTGTTCCTATATCAGAAGGAATAATTTCAAGTTTATTCGTACCTTTATTGATAACAGGAAAATTACTAAAAATATCTTTTATGTTAATAGCGTTTTTCCCTTCAATACTGACACGACTGTTTTCTGTATCAATCACGACTTTGTCACCAACATCGACTATATAAGGCGGTGTATTTTGATTATTTAAATTTACTTTCCAAAATTTCAAATCAGAAACTGTCATCGCTTCTACTGGCGGAACATCTTGCCACTGCATGATACTAATCTGTATTTGAGCTGCTTTTTCCATATGTTTATTGTCTTTATCGATCCACCTTGCAAAGCGTTCTGAATCATCTTTTTCTGTTCCAGGAAGAAATTTTGAAATATAAGCTTCCCAATCATTACCGGTTCTAGCGATCCACAACCTACCATAATACTGATTCCATGTATTTGGATAATCACCACTCTCATAAATTAAACCTGTTTTTCCAGGCTTATTATCATATCCAATTACCATCGTTCCAAAATTTTGTTCAGCTTGCCAATAGAGGTCATTCATGGCAATTTTTGAAAGAACTTTGCTGTTTTCATCGAGTATCGCTATCTCAACTCGTCCCATTTCATTGATCGTTTTACTTTTACATGTAACGTGGGCTTGCATAATAAAATCTTGTACTGGCCCACCAGGGATACTCTTCTTAACAGCTGCACCATGCCATCCATTACCCGATCCATAGTCCGAACAATAGAATTGGTAACTATCTGTTTTCATTTCACTAACGGGATTACCGTCTTCCATAGAACTAACCTTACTCCATCCTACAGTTGTGGACATTTCATCCCATATAAGACGTTGATTTCTTTCTACAGGCAATTGCTCCAATTTTAATGGCATTCCAATACGGAAATAATCCGGCTCCTTTGCATATTTTTCTTCAAACCATACATCTAAAAAAGTATGTTGTTTTTTAATATCAATTTCAATAATCGGATTTGAATGTACCGAGCCTTTGTTTTGGACATTAGCAACTAACCCACTAACATCTTTTTTAAAATCAACCGTTTTCTCATTCCCTAACTTATACGGCATTGGACAAACAAAGTTCAAAGTACCTTTACCTAAAGTAACGAAATCTTCAGGATCAAAATCTTCATCAATAACTGCCAGGTATGTCCTATCAGGTGTTACATCAAAGACTAATTCAACAGGTTTTTCTGTAATTAACCACCCTGCTATTTCTTCTTTTAATGTTTCTAGGTCAGATCCATCAGGAACAATAATTCCGACCGGAACAGGTAAAACTCGCATTTCAGTTTCTGTCGTTAATAATCTTGCACCTGGATAACCTGGAACACCTAGAAATTTCCGTTTTAACGGCGCCCACGCTGGTCTTTTCCATCCCTTTTCTATTTGAACAAAATCTTTGCGTATGTCATTAAATGTAAAAGAACTCATACAGTCACCCCAATTCTTTATAAAATAAAAGAAACCCAAACCTAAAAGTCTGAGTTTCTTTTTGCTTCTCTTTCTTGATATTCGGTTGTATAGCGATAAGTACCGCGTGCCACGTCTCTTCCTTCTAAATTAACAGGCACTTCAATAACTAAATCTCCACCAAGCATTGGAATGACTCCGCCGCCAGATGATCCTGAAGAATAATTAATCACTTGATTCGCAACACTAGCTGCCATAGCTTGTCTACTATTTGACATATTTCCATACACACCACTCATAACGGTCTTTAATCCTGCTAATTGACTTGCGGAACCAGCCATCATACGGCTCATATCATCCATTAATTGATTTATTTCTCCTGATATAGCAAATTGTTGTCGTGGCATTGTTGCTACTATTCCTGCACCAATATCTCCAAGTGTCTTTTTATTTAAAGGTAAAACCGCTTCTTTTCCAGCTTCACCTGCACCTTGCAAGTTCCCACCATTCATTCCAAATATAGTCGGTTTAGTGAAGATACCACCTTTTGCGCGCCAATCTATATTGAGTCCAGAAGGGAATGTAATATCCTTCCCTAAAATATTTTTCGTACTAGTTTGCAAGCTAAAGTGTGGAAGAGGTGGCATTTCAGGTTTAGGAATTTTTAACTTCAAGTCACTAAAGAAGCTCTTGATCTTCCCAATAAATTTTTCTACACTGTCAACTGCATCTTTAATTGGATCAATAATAAAACGTTTAGCTGCTTCAAATTTTTCTTGAGCTGCATTCTTTACAGAATCAAATTTTTCCCGTGCTGTGTTGTACATATCATTGAATTTCTCTTTTGCAGAATTATAAGCTGAAATAATCGGTTCAACGATGTATGTGTAAACCATCTTCCAAGCTTCAAGTGTATCCCCTTTTATTTTCGCCCAATTTCCTAATATCCAATTGGATAAATCATTTAACTTTTCTTTGGTTGCGTTCCACAATTCCTGAACAGGCTGAATGACATATTGTTTTACTAAATTCCACGCTGCAGAAGTATATGATTTAACTGTTTCCCATTTCGAGTTTAGCCAAGAAACTAAATCGCCAAACTTTTCTTTTACTAAGTCCCAAGTATCTATGACAGGTTGAATAATATATTGCTTAAATAGTCCCCAAGCAATTTGCGCCATAGCTTTTGCAATTTCCCATTGTGTACCAAGCCAAGTGACCATTTCACCGATTTGTGTACTTACCCAGTCGTAAGCTTCCTGGATTGGTTGGATAATGTATTGACAGATTGCTGCCCATGCAATTTGTGCACCTGCCTGTATTACCAACCAACCAGCTTCTAAAACGGTAGAAACTGCCGAAATAATTGGATCTAACACAGTAAGAATCGTATCCCAGGTTTCTTGCCATGCTTGCGTTAATAATCCCCACAATTCAGACGCTGTTTCAGTTAAAGAAGACCACCAAGAGGAAGCTGTTTCCACAATTCCGGACCATAAACTACTAAAAAATTCGCCTATCGGATCAAAGAAACTATGCATCATTTCAGTGAATGAAGCCCAAGCTCCAGAAAAGAATTCAACAATAGAATTCCAGGTAGTACTACATATCTCCCCTATACTTGTCCATAAATCGCTGAAAAATTGACCTATCGGATCAAAAAATGCATGCATTGTTTCTAAAAATAAATTCCATGCTTCACTAGAGGATTGAACGATGCCATCCCAAAGTTCTATTAAATATTCTTTAATTGAATTCCACATATCTATAGTCCATTGTTTTATAGACTCCCAATTTTGATAGATGGCAATTCCTAAAGCGACTATAGCCGCAATAATAATCGGAACAATAGCAACTATTCCTAATGCCGCTGCTGCTCCGATTTCAAATACACCCATGACCGCCATAACTATAGGAGCAAGCGCCATAACTGCACCTGAAATTACGCCAATAGCTATTGCGACAGCTGTTAATGTGGCTGCTAATTCTGGGTTATTAGAAATCCATTCAGCCACTTTTGAAATGACATCTGCTATAACACTAAGAACCGGCTGAAGTGCAACTTGTAAATCTTGCATCGCCTTTTGAAATTTAACTGCTGGGTTTGCATCCATTTTTTTAATAGAGTCATTCAATTTGTCCTGTTGCTTTCCAAAATCGACTGTTTTATCTTTCGCGCCTAGTAAAGTATTTATAATGTTTTGCCCTTGATCTTCATACATTGTCATTTTGTTATCGTAAAGGCTTTTTATCCTCTACTTCCGGGAATTTCTCCGCATTATAGGACGTTAACTCGTCCTCGGTTCAGCATATATTTTCAACCTATAGGGTTGTCGTTCACTCGTGGGAGTATTTTATTCTGTAATACAGGTTCAACTCCTATGCGTTACGGTGAGCCACACCTTTTAAAATGTGCTTTACCACGGTATTAGCATATAAATTACAATAATAAAAGAGCACTTATAATAAGTACTCTTGGTTATTCTTATATGTTATAAACTGTTCTTTTGTATTATTTCTCAAACCATATATTGCATGAAATTTATTATGACAGGTCTCGCAAAGAGTAACACCATTGTCCACATCGGTTCTTTTTTCTACACACCAGCTGTAGCCATCTAAATGGTGTGCTATTAAAGTTCCTCCTTTACTATAACCACAACACTGACATATGAAATTATCTCGCTCGTAAACTTTACGTCGCCATATTCCATACCCTTCAATTAAACGACCATTATTTCTATCTTCGTCTGTTTTGTCAGGGTTATAATTAGGATTCTCCTTTCCAAACCTCTGTTTACCATACATTGGATTGTTCTTTCCACTAAAGTCAATTGTAGAAAGAATATTTGGATTTTTATCCGTTTTAAAGACATGGGTAATATAACAATCTGCACATATTTTATTATCTTTCCTACCAGATTTATATATTTTTTTACATATTGCACACTCATGGCTATATCGTGAAGTATCTTTTTTTCTTTCACATGGCTTACAATAGCTAAAAGGTCTATATTTCCCTAAGATAAACCTCACATTAAAATTGCTTAATAGTTTTTCCTCTCCACAACTCGCACAGTATTTATACCCCTCTCTTGGCTGAGGTTTTATTGGTGTTTTTCTTCGCTTTAGATTTTCACACTTCTTACATCTATTTCTGTGTCCATCTTTCTTACCCTTGTCCTTAACAAATTTATTAATATTTTTGGTTTCATTACATGTTTTACAAAATTTATACATTATAATAAACCTTTCATAGATTCTCTTTTTAAAAAAACCAAGTCTTTTTCCATATTATAACATATTAAGTTGTATTTTACTTAGCCTCTACCGTTTTTGAACGATTTTACTTCGGCACAATTCATCATCTACCGAAAAACTTAACACCTAATTCATTACGCTTTGTTTCGTCTTCAACTTGTGATAGAGCTTGTGCAATCTCAGTCATAGCTGCTGAACCTTCTTTACCACCATTAGCTACAGCTTGACCCCATTTCTCAACCTGTTCTGCTGAAATTTGTGTACCTTCAAGGGCTTCTTTCATTGCTTTATCGACACCTTGACCGAATTCAGCTGCTTTAACACGTCCCTCCTTCAAACCATCTAAGAGATTATCGATCATTCAAATTCAACGTGATTCGCAACGTCACGCCCGTTCTCTATGAACTGCTATACGTCACCGTATAGATTAGACTATATCTTCAACTACTTGAGTTGCTCCCCGTTTCGAGTGTCATATGCTTACACCCTACGTCTTTCGACTAGTCGTTGCACGTTCCTTAATTAAAAGGCTTCGCTCAGTATTGTCTCATTTGAGAGTTTCACTGAATTAAAGGAGTTTTTCATTGTATGTCGCCATACAAGGGAACTATAATCTAATTCCAAGTACCTGTTTCGACCCCAGCTGCCATAATAGCTTGCACTTCTTCAGCATTGTATCCGGCCCGCGTCAGCTGACCACCATATTCAGCAATAATATCTAATTGTTCCGGTGGAAAACCCATTTTTAATAAGGCATCAGCCATACCGAGAGCGCCTTCTTGTGAAATACCTAATTCATTACCGATTTCATTTGTTTCTTGAATTAATTCAGTAAAATCTATGCCAGCATAAGCATTAGAAATAACAGCTGCACTCTTTACGAAAGAAGCATTTGCTTCATCACTAACATCTTTATTCAAAGCCCATTGTCTTCTTACACCCTCAAGTGCTTCTTCTGCATCTAATCCATAGGCTGAAATTCCTCTCACAGCATCCTCTACTGATTTTTTTGAGGACTCAGGAACATCAAATCCTATTTCAATTTTTGTTTTTAACTTCGACATGTCCATTGCTTTTTCAATTGCGGTTGTAATTCCGCCACCAGCTGCTAATCCACCGATAACATTTTCTAACCCTACTTTTAAGCCTTCAAACTTTTTCTCAGTTCTTTCGGCTTCTTGTTGTAAATCTCTTAGCTCATTTTGCACTTGCCGTATTGAGTTTCCAGCATCCACAGATCGGAGTGCTCGTTGCAATTTATCAATATCTGTTCCTGCCCCTAATGCTTCACGACCGATGATTCCAATTGCTTGCTCTAACTGACGACTTGTAGCTGTTCCATTTCGAATTGCATTCACAAGACGATTTCCTAATGCTCCTGCAAAATCATCAACACTTTTTCCTGTAGCTCTAAACAATGTTTCTAATTGCCTTGTAGAACTCGCTACATTCTCCTGCTCAGCTTTCATGTTTCCTAGTTTATTTTTAAGACCATTAAGTGACCCTTCTGTAAATTCAATCTCACGCCTAAATGCACGATACTGTTCTTCAGAAATTTTACCGTTTTGGAATTGAGCTTGTACTTGTTGTTCCGCTGCCTTCAACTTATCTAATTTTTGAGTTGTATTTTCAATTTGTTGTGTAAGCAATTTTTGTTTTTGTGCTAATGCTTCCACATTACCTGGATCAAACTTTAACAAACGCTCGACATCTTTTAGTTCTTTAGCTAAAGAATCGCTTTGTTTATTTACATCTTTTAAAGCATTCTGTAACGGCTGAGTATTACCATTTATTTCTATTGTAATACCTTTAATTCTTCCTCCTGCCATCATCTCACCCCTTTCTTAGAATGAATCGAAGTCTGTTTGATTTGCTTTTCTAACTTTTTCTTTATCTGGATTTTCTAGTTCGGCAAATTCAGAAATGTAATCAAAACAATCACCAACGGTCATTTCTTCTAAATCACCATGTGTTAAATTTGCTTTATAACAAAGAGCAAGAAACAATTCAGTAGTAAATTCTTCATCACTAAATGTCCCCTGCTCTCCATTATTTTTCTTTATTTTTTTTTTGCTCCCATAGTGAGTTGAACTAATTCCATGACTTCGGGCATAATTTCTTCAATTGGGAATTCTTCAAATTCATCCAACCACGCCATAGGATCAGGAATATTGGGATCAGCGGTTTTAGCATATAACCAAGTTAAATCATAAATAAGCTCAAAATCCACATTACTTAAATCAACATTAGACATATCAAGAGGTTGTTGTGAGCCATCTGGTGAAGTTAATGCACTAATTGCCCCTAAACCCATCAAATCTGCAAATAAATTACGTCTGAATTGCGCTTTATATCGTTTAACTGTTGCTGCTGTAGCTTTTAATCTAACTTTTTTTCCGTCTATTGTAATTGTCTTTTCCATTCACTTACGCCCCTTTTGGTAATGCAGGTACTTTTGTATACACTTTTTTGTACCAATTATCATAAATTTCTTGTTTTGATTTAGTTGTAGTTTTCGTTTTAACCATACGTTTTCCATTAATATCAATAGGGCTTGATACAAATTTAAGTTCATTTGTGTTAGGCTCTGCTGAATTTGTTTTCGTTTTAGATGCAAGTGTTGGACGACTTGCTGAACAGTTAAACATAACGTGTCGAGTCGCTCTTACATCGCCATCGAATTCAAATAATAACGCAAATGATTTTCCTTTTGCATCGGCTAATTCATTTAAAACACCATCTTCTTCGTCTAATTCCTCACCTAATGCATCAATTGCAAATTGCTCTGGAATATGAGCGATTGATAGAGTGCCATCATACCCTTGGTTATTACTTGCTGCGTAGTAAAGCATGTCATCTGCATAGAACTCAATTAAATCCCCTCGTGGATCAAATGTTAATTCAACCGCACCTGGTAATCGTATCGGTGTACTGAATGTAACTACACCATCTTTAATGTCATAGAGTGCATAGTGGACATTTTTCAGACCAAAAGCTACTTTGTTTTCATTCATTTATATCAACCTCGTTTCATAATTTTTTTGATATATCTTTTCAGATTCAATAAAAGTCTCATACGAGTCATAAGGAATCTCATGATCGTCTAGGATTTGTTCTAGTTTGGCTTCTGCAACTAAATCTTTTTTAGTTGTATAAAGCTCAATATTTGCATCGTCTATCTTGTGATACACCTTGTTATCTGCCATTAAATTTGCTGATCCATCCACAAGGAAACATATATAAGGTGGCGCTGGAACTGGCTTGGTCGGCGTTGCTGTGAAATGCGAATAAGCCACAGGATAACCTGTAGCCTCAAGGATTTTTGTTAATTCACCTAACGTCATTGTTGAATCGCCCTTTCAATACGTCTTGGCAACTCATCAATTACATACTGTTCAACTGGAAGGATATGAACTTGTGCTGGTACACGGCCCCCACCCACTTTCGCATGTCCCTTTTCTAAAAGATGTGTTAATTGTCCTTTTGTATTGTGAACGACAAAACCATTACCTTCTTTTTTCTTACGCCATCCTTTACGATAAGCACCTGTTTTTTTAGGGCTACCTTGCCTTAATTTTTCTACAGCGACATCAGCTACTACTTCTTCTGCTATCATTAACTCTTCTTCCACAACATTTGCATATCTTTGTAATTCTCTAGCAATCTCACTCGCAAAATCATTCATATTAAGTATGCTCCTTTGCGATAATAGTCAATGTTTGATACATTTCATCATCATTCATTGGCGGTTCGATAATGTCAAAGATACGACCTTTTAAATTGATTCGCATTAATTCTGTAATACCTGTTGTATAAGGCATCACAAACCGATAAATTCGTGTAGACTGTGAAGCCGAAGCTTCAATGTACTCTGAACCTTTTACTGTTTTTATCATTGCCCATGCTTTTTTTACTTCTTGCCAATTACCTGTTTCAACTTCTTGATTCAAATCATCTTTTATTACTTCAGGTTGCTCAATAATAATTCGATTTCTACAATCACCTGTATTCAGTGGTTTCTTGTACTGAAAAGGACGCATATTAATCACCGTCCAATTTAATCTCTTCTAATGCTTTATCGATACCTAAACTATTAATCTGACTTAAAAAATTCTTGTCAAAATACTCTAATGCATCGTTATAGACATAACGAGAACGTTCAAAGACTAATTCTTTGAACTCCTCGTCTTTATTTAAATCATAATTCCCACAAACCCTAAGTAATGCCTTGTTAGACGTAGATAGGATGCGCTTTAGGTTATCATCTTCCTCATCTCCTAAGTGCATCCTATCTTTAAATTGCTGTAATATTTCATTTGAAATTACCTTATCCATTCACATCATTCCTTATTTAGTTACTGGTGGAGTTGGTGGTGTAAAAGAAATTTTCAAATCATAAACAAGAGCTGCTTTATTATCTTTTGGTTTACCATTAGCAAACTGTTTAATTGTATAAAGCATAGCATCTTCAATTGCTAATGTTTGGTCAAACTTTTTAAGTTTGTATCCACCTGCAATCGCTGCAAGATATTGACCTTTTACAAAGAATAATGCTTTACCAACTGGCACTTCTTCAGATTCTACAGTTTGAATGTTATAAGGTAATGCCATTACCCATTGACCTGTTGAGGTTTGAATTGTATTGCGAGCTTGTACACCAATTGAATCTACAGGATTTACAACCATTACGATGTTATTTAAGACTTTTCGTGATTTTCCTTTCGCATCAGTTGATAAAGCTTTTACTACTTCATATAATTCTCCAGCAACAACTTCACCAAATTGAGAAGGAGCAAATGTTAATGTACCAGATGATTTCTTATCAGTAACCGCGCCTGTAGTTGCATTTACATCTTTTATTAAACCTACAGGTTGATGTGCTACTGATCCACCACCATTTACAAAGCCAAACTCTAAACCTACTGAATAAGATTCTACTAATAGAGTTCGAACATAACGTTCAACCCATTCTGGGCCAAGATCTAACATGTCATTTGGAATAGCTGCGAATGCAGTTAATTTAAGTTGACCAATTTTTTCTTCTCGGAACGCTGCATTTACTTGCCCTCGAATTTCCCCAAATAATTCTCCCCATGCATATGCTTTTGTTGCATCAGAATAAATGAACTTAGTTACAGCTCCTAAATCTTGCAGTCCTAAAGCATCCAGTAATGGATGTTCTTTAACTAAGTCTTCAAATACACGTTCTTGTGTAGTTACTGGCAAGATAGAACCATCTTTAAATCCACCTTCTTGTACAACTGTATTAAAGAATTTTGTTTCTGCTGCAGTTAATACATTTTGACCGCGTTGTTGAAGAATAGAACGATCTAACATTTCATCATTTAACTGATTACGAACTGTGCTGATTACATCCGTTTGCATTGCATCAAAGAAACCTTCAAACGCTGCCGTTTGTTCTTGCTCTGTACTTTCTCCATTAGTTAAAGCATCCGTTAACTTTGCTTTCGCTTTATTAAATGCTTCAGATTTATTAAATTTAATTACCATTGTGTGTTTCCTCCGTTTTTTTATAATTTTAAAAGGAGCCCTTTAATCCCACTGTTTTTTACAGGTTTAGGATTCGGCTCCTTTGGTTGTTCTTCTTTATTGTTTTGTAAATCGTTTAGGATTTCGTTTTTTAGGCCTAATAAAGCAATGTTTAAATCCTCTTTTGTAATCCCTTGGCCTTTATTCATTGTTCCATTTCTAAAACCATCGATTACTTTCTGTGGAAGCATGGTAACAGTAGCAGTTGAAGCTGTCATTTTAACTGGATTCTCCATAAACATGATTTCATCCACAAAGTTATTTTCTAATGCTTGTTGCGGACCCATCCAAGTTTCTTCAGCCATCATATTAAGTAGTTCTTCTTCTGACTTACCGCTTTTAATGACATAGGCGTTTACAATTGCTCGATCTGTTGTTTTTAGCATTTCGGCAGCCTTTGACATATCACGATGATCTCCACCATTCCACATTGAAGCGTTATGAATCATGATTTGTGCAGTTGGAGAAATTCGGACTTTATCAGCAGCCATTGCAATAACAGAAGCTGCACTTGCTGCTAATCCAACGATTTGAACTTCCACATGACCAGGATAATTTTTCAACGCTGTGTAAATTTCTGAACCTTCGTGTACATAACCGCCAGGACTATTAATTGATACAACTAAGTCATCGCCATTTGCATCATCAAGCGCTTTTGAAATCTTACCTGGGCTTGCAGCATCCATTTCAAACCAATCATAAATCCACGCTTCATCATTTGAAATAATTGGGCCTTTAACGTCAATTTTCACCGTCATTTTGTTTCTCACCTCCTTCAGATTCAGTTAGTTTTGTATAGTTTTTCGTAATATGATGTGTATTTAAATTAGGATCATCTGAAATTTCATATCCTACTTCTAATCGAATTTCATTTCCTGTAAATGCACTTGAAGAAACGAGTTTATCAATACTTGTAGCGAGATCAAATATACTCTGATAAGAAACAGCTTTAACTTCAATTTTTTGACCTGAAAGATACTCTTCTTCTTCAAAAAATTTAACGTTTGCTTCATCAGAAATCTTTTTTAATAAAGGTTTCACTGTGAAAAGCATATAATTTTTCGTTTGCTTCTCAACATCAGCCATTTCACCATATATCAAAGCTGTTGGAATACCAAAAGCCATTGCAACTTGATTTAAGAAACCGTTCGTTACTTTATTGATTTCTTCCACACTTTGACCCGAGTTTACACCACCCGATGTTTCCTCGTATTTAAAGCCTGGTTGTTGCGGAATGATAGCAATATCATTTTCCCCAACCGCTTTATACATGTCATCAATGAAATTTTGGAGTTTTGCTTGGTGATCTTTACTCTTTGCAGCAAGCATGTCCATATCAACTGTGGCACGAATTTGATTTTTACGTTTTTGAGAGCTTAATATCCTACCGAATAAATCACCATAATCAGCAAAAAGCCCATCAATAAGCGGTGATAACTTGTCATTCCGATATCTTAAATGAATGATTTCACTTTGTTTAAAACTTCTTTTAAACTGATAATCTTTTACGGTGACATTTGTAAAAGTATCTTCAAACACAGCGTATTCGTTATGCTCAAAGTCATCAGCAATAAGTAAATCACCATCATCAGCTTGTACAATTAGCGCTTCATTATTATAAATAAGTTTATAAATGAAACTCTCCCAAAAGGTACTTGCTGTCATATTCTTATTCGGTCTAACATTTAATCGGTAATAAAGCTCATCCTTTTCAAATTCTTCACCATTTTTAACTCTAAATTCTGACTGGCTAATTGTTCTACCTAAAAAGGATATACAGGTATCAATTGCTAGTCGTTTCATGTGTAATCTATTTGCTTTATCGATAAACATTTCCACATCAAACATAAATCCTACTTCACTATTTCTTTTAAATACCGTATCCAGCCATCCAATGATTATCGCCCCCTTTATTAGAATTTAATACCATCTAACATAAAGTCGAATTCATCCACAAGAATGTTATCCGCTTGCCATAATGCATGAATAAAAGCTTGGAATCCATCCGTTTTGCGCTTAAATTCATCTTTTTTCAAATATTCTTTATTGCCGTCTTTTTTTATGTGGACGTAGACGTTGTTGGTGTACCAACGCATTAATGGATTATCTCCAAAAATGATACGATTGTTTGCAAATAACGTTTCAACTCTTGGAGCTAAAAGAGAATGTATCGCTTTTGGATTACGAATATACAACAATATGAAACCTTCAGCTTCAAGTGCTGTTTTAACAAGATCAAGACGGAAAGTATCAGCTACTATTGTGTTAAATCCGTATATCTCACGCATTTTTACAAACCAATCTACAATATGAGAGATATTGATAACCGGTTCGTCCACAATAGTTAACAAACCATCTTCAGCCCATTCATAAATAGGTGCTTTTAATTTCACCTTATCTAAGAATCCCTTACGTACAAATGAATGACCTTTCCAAATATAATCCTCACCATGTTTAAATAGTAAACCAACCGCAGCAAAGTCTTTAATGCTGGCGAAGTCGAGTCCACCTACAGCTACTTTATGTTTTAAATCAGGAACTTCTCTAAGCGTTTCTCCATCTTCTTCAAAACCAGTACGCATGATTTCTTCCCATGAAGCTACAGACTTTGTTAAATCTGTTTCAGGGTAATTCATACGTTTTGTGATGAATTCTTCACGGTTTGAAGGATTATTTTCTAATTGTTTATATTGAGTTAATACCTTTTTAAATAATTGTTTAGCATAAGAACTTCTCGGCTCACTAAACATCGGATTCGCTTTTTCCCATACATCAGGATTATCAATTTCTTCTGGATTATCTATCTTGCAAATGAAAGGGAATAATGGATCTTCTAAATCTTTTCCCTTTAGAATGTTCATCGCTCGCTCTTTCGTTTTGTCCAGGAATCCGTCGCGGACAAAGCCATCTGTACCAATAAAAAATTCTCTAGCATTTGGCACTTTTCCAAGTCCACTAGAGAATACATTTACTACATCAAAGTTTTCGTATCGATGTATTTCATCGTAAATAACACAACCGTCACGAAGTCCATCCTTAGAACCAGCATTAGATGTATGATATTGCATAATGCTTTGCGTATCGTTACTCAGTATCTCTACCTTGGTTCGATAAAACATATCTTCTAGTATTTCTTTTCCTTTAATAGCATCATAGACTTCACGGAAAGAAACTTTAGCCTGCTTCTCGTTGTTCGCCACAATTGAAACATTGTATCGATCTATTCCGTGTAGCGGACTAATAAAGAAATGGCATAACGATGAAATTAAACCATTTTTCCCACCACCACGAGCCATCATAATTAAAAATTGCTCGTAAAAAACAGAATCATCTTCTTTATAGAAAAGAAAAACAAATGCTGTTAGGAACTTTTGAAATGCTTGCAATTCAAAGTACCATTTCTCAGTGAATTTTATATAGTCCTCATGCATTTCATTATCGAAATACAAATCATCGCGTATTAAAATGTATTTCTCCAGGTACTCAATTAGCATTATGCGCTCTTTATTCAGCTTAATTTTCCCTGCGTGATACATCTCAATATATTCAGTGACATATTTATTTTGAATCATGTTAAATCTTTAACTGAGCGCACAGGTTTTGAAGGAACTTTCTTTTCTTCTGCCGATGCTTCTAATCCAAGTGCATCTAAAATCTTTATCATTCGATCATTTGTTTTATGTAAATCATTAATAGAAGGATTGGATTTCGGACCATGCATGCCAGATACTTTTATTCCTGTTTCTTCAATATCATCAACAAGAATACACTTTAAATCCCACAACGATAAATAGTCTTGAATTAAGTCAGTATAATGATTACCTACAATCTTTTTTTCTTTTAATTGATTTGTTAAATCCTTTTCAATCCTTTTTCTCATTGTTTCACGCTTCACTCTAGCCACAATATCCCTCCCTTCTGATTTACATCGTTTTCCAATTTGATATATCGCGCGAATTTGGTTATAAATTTGAAAAATCGACCCCCTCCTCCGGTGCCCCTTAGAGCAATTTTTGAAGGATTTTTTAAGGGGGGGTATTATTATCGAACCATTTTTACCACTTTTCATCGTTTTCCCATTTATTCGGTTTCTTTTTGAATGTTCTACCGTGTTCTTTATTGTGGCAATCCACACAGACTGTTTCGAGATTGTCCATTTCTAATGCAAGTTCTGGATGATGTTCTAGTTCTTTTATATGATGGACAACTAGTTGTATCTTCTTACGCTTTGCACTCTCACTGTATTCATTCATGTCTGTTTGTACTCGACCATTACGTTTACATTCCTGGCATTCATAGTTGTCACGCTTCTTTACTTGCTCTCGTATACTCTTCCACTCACCACTGTCATAGAACTTACGCTTCTGTTGTTTGGTTTTATATTCTTCCGTCCGCATATATCAGTTCCATTTCTTCTTCCACAATAGGATGATTGTGCTGTATGATCTTTGTGTTAATACGTTCCTCGGTATCTTCTATATGTTCGATGTGAATGTAAGTACATGATCTACCAATCAAAGCTAACCCTTATTCTTCCCTTTATCTCTTTACCTTTGTACAGTACAACAGGAACAGCATTGATACCTGATTGTACAATTTGTAATAAGGGTTCTACACTCTCGTTAGATTGTTTGTACTTCCCTAGCTTAAACATATCTACAAAAGCACCATTACATTTCGGACAAACAGTTACTTCTTGATATTCATCTTCTGGCGAATGATACGTTTTAATTTGATAGTCACAAACTAAACAACATCTAGAAACCTTACTCATCTATCCTCACTCCTTACCATTCTCCTAATAACTCACGTAACTTCGGATGTTTATATTCATACCAGTTATAACCCATTGATAATAGTGGTACGAGTTCTTCTTGATATGTTTCTAAAGCTTCTTCATCACTCATTTGCAAATGATCCTTTAAATGTTGTAATGAATAATTCATATGGAGTTTTTCGATACTCTCACGCCAATTAACTAATGTATTGATTAAGTAATGTCTAGTCATTGACTTCAATCACTCCTGGATTAATTCTTTCCTCACGATATTGAATATCAAGACACTTTTCATAAAAGAATGTAGCAGATACATCAATAGCTACTTGCCCACTATCAGCAAAGAATGTTTGCGTTTCACTCCCTAACACTTGATACTTATGCTCACACATTACCCCTTATCATCCCTTAACAAATAGGACCAGAAAATTCTTGAACAAAAAAAGAGTGCTTTTCTTCAAAGCACTCTTCCAAAGGAATTTACCAATCTCGACGCTTATCATGATCACAGTCATGATGCTGATTACGTCTGCGACGACATTCATCACAATCGCAGTCACGATCACGTCTGCAACGACAATCGTCAAAATCCCTACGTCTGCGTCTACAGAACATTAAATCATCCCAAAATCTATCACAATCTCGAAAATGTCTGAAATCACCATTACATCCCATGAATCTGATTACCTCCTCTTAAAAATAGAACTTCATCATATTCTATGTTTAAAAGTCAAAAACAGCTTGTTTACTAGCCTATATTTTCTACCTATCTTTACTTAACAATAAATAAGACGCTAAACCGATCACGGCAGCGCCTACGATAATTGCTACTGGTTTAATCATTATTCCACTGATAATCCTAAATCACGTTGAATTCCTGAAAATGAATATCCATGTACAAATCCTATAATACGAATACCTGAAGCATATCTATGTTCTAAATCATCATTATATGTTTTCTTATAATACTCTAATTTTGCAGCGATATTATGCTTACTATTAATAATCACTTCATCACTTAGGAATCCGGTCACTTCAATTACAACAGCAACATACTCCGCCCCTCCATCCACAGCTTCATTAAAACACTTTTCTAAACCTTCTAATGTTAAATCCATCATTCATCCTCCTCCAAAATAAAAAGCACCCATTCGGATGCTTTTTTCATTAAGTATTAATTTGTACTTTAACTACGGTAATTGAAGTTTTATTCTTCTTCCAACCACCTAATGTTGTTACGTTTCTCTGCACCAACATTATTAAGTAGCTGGAAGAAGAGCAAAAGCTCTCCTTAATAACGGTATCATTCAATCGTTACCATCTGCTGGTTTCGGATTTTATGTGCCATCATTACGAACCGTTTAGAATTTTAGAAACAACATAGTGAGTTGTGTTTCCCGCCACTTCCCACAATACAAATATAACACGTTAATTCCAAAATAACCGACACATTTCCTGCCAAAAAGCGGTCACGACTCTGCCACCCTTTTCATAGTTCAAATTTTTCCACTGCATCTGTTAATTCCACTGGTACACCGAATATACTTTTTTTCATTTCTGACATTTTCTTTTTAATAATCCACTCTGGATAATTCAATTCTTCTAGAATATTTCTAAAATAAGTTGGATTTAGCTTTAACACATCAGGATTTTTTCCACTATTCCTTTTGTATCTAATTATTGCTTCTAATAGTTCTTCATTTAACATGAATCACAATTACCTCCCCCTTACATTTTATATTTATGTATATACACCATTCAATTCCTTGATACTACCACTTACCCATATCTTATATTGTGTGTAACTGACCCCTTCGCCAAATCCCTTGATATCATTGATTTCGTTTCACTTTCTCTTTTGAGTTACACAGTACAAGATTTATGAGTAACTGTATAGGGATACCACCAGCATTTTGCAAAATAACCTAAGCTATGCGGAAAAATAAAATAAGCTGCCCATATGGACAGCTTATTTACATAATTATCGTTATCAAAAGTAACATTTAACTCGAAAATAGCTAATTTTATCAGTTGTTGAATGTTTGAAAAAAACCAAACCAATGATATTGTTGAGATCCTTTGGAAATTTCTTGCTGTGATGACTATCATAGTGACTTTTTCTCCAGCAACAACTATTAGTAGCTAATTACCATAAGGACTTATTTTTGAAATTTGCTATTTTTTAGAAAGTGTGTTAATT
>NZ_JAALFZ010000017.1:0-86966 GCF_011800505.1 Bacillus sp. EKM501B
AAGTGCTGCAGATACTTCAGTATAAGCATCCGTATTTTGCGTCGCATCTACTAAATCTTCTGCACCAACAAGCGGTAATTCACTAATTGCAGCTAAATGTTTTACAACTGCTTCAATATATTCTGGATCTGCATTTAAGCCTGTACCAACTGCAGTTGCTCCCATGTTCACTTCATATAAGTGTTGACGTGATTGCTGAATGCGTTTCATATCACGTTCAAGTACACGTGAGTACGCTTTAAATTCTTGTCCAAGGCGAATTGGCACAGCGTCTTGTAAATGTGTACGTCCCATTTTAATCACATGATCGAACTGTTCGGCTTTTAATTCAAATACATCATGCATATAACCCATCGTTTGTAATAAGCCTTCTAATGCATTTAACGTTGCGATATGAATCGCCGTTGGGAATGCATCATTTGTTGATTGGGCCATATTTACATGACTATTTGGACTAATATAGTGATAGTCTCCCTTTTCCATTCCTAATAATTCAAGAGCACGATTGGCAATGACTTCATTTGCATTCATGTTCATTGAAGTACCCGCTCCGCCTTGGATTGGATCTACGATGAAATGATCATGCCATTTTCCATCAAGAATTTCTTGAGCAGCTTCTGCGATCGCACCGCCCTTGTTTAATTCCAATCTTCCTACATCTGTATTCGCAAGCGCTGCAGCTTTTTTTACAATTGCGAACGCTCTAATTAAACTTTCATGAATTTTGTACCCTGTAATCGGGAAATTTTCAACAGCGCGTAAAGTCTGAATTCCGTAATATGCCTCAATAGGTAATTCCTTTCCTCCCAAAAAATCATTCTCCACTCGCACGTTCTTGTTTGTCATTGCCATTTTAATTTCTCCCCCATATTAAATGTAAAACCTAAATAAATCATATGAAGTCATTACCAATCCTTATCAGATTTTATTGTTAAATCGTAGGCTAAAGGCTCTTCAATAATTTTTTTAATCTCTTCTAATTTATTAGTTTTCCCAAGCGCCCACATCAATTTTGCTATGATGGCTTCCGTATTCATATCTCCAGACAATATTACTTGATGTTGTGCCACTTTCCGTCCTACTTCATAGAGAAGTATGTCTTCTCCTTCTTCCAGGCATTGAGTAGTAATCACTACAGCAATCCCCATTTCAGTCAACTCTTGAATTTTCGAAAGCAAGTTCCTTCCTTCAAAAGGTAATCCACCGTTTCCAAAACTTTCAATAATAATTCCTTTATACAAATCTTTTAAACAATCAAATATCTCTGGTTTTGTACCTGGATACAATTTCATAAGAAAAACATCCGTACATAAATTAGTATTTATTGAAAGTTCATTATGGGAGGACGTTGGCTTCCAATGATATTTCACTTCATCTTCATTTACCTCAGCAACATATGGATAATTCACACTTTCAAATGCATCATAACTTTTTGTTCGCATTTTAACTGCTCTCGTCCCAATAATCACCCTACTATCAAAAACAATAAACACACCGCCAACATCCTCACAGGCAAATCTAAGAGCATCAGCTACATTTTTCTTTGCATCTGTCTTTTTAAAACTAATAGGTACTTGTGAACCTGTTAAAACAACTGGTTTTCTTAAACCTTGCAGCATATAAGATAACGCGGAAGATGTATAAGCTAACGTATCCGTTCCATGTGTAATCACAAACCCGTCATAGTCATCATAGTGATTAAAAACAGCATTAGCTATTTCTTTCCAGTGCTCAGGTTGCATATTGGTACTATCAATATTCATTAAGATTTTGCAATCTATTTCTAAGTTTCGAGAAGACTTCGAAAAATAATTCAATAATTCCTCAGCAGACAATCCTGGAACAAGCCCCTCATTCCCCTCCACAGATGCAATTGTCCCACCAGTTGCAAGTAATAAAATTTTCTTCATACACAACCCCTCCATAAAATAAACAACGATATATCGTTCGCGTAATGCGTATTTATATTTATCATTATAGAACTTAATTTGAATTAATCAAGATTTTGTATTCAATACGCGTACTTTTTTTCTATTCTTGATTCTTTTTCTATGCTATAATTAATTTAATAAAATTAGATGGGGTATGAGACGAATGCTGGAACGTTTATCTAAATTAAGAAAAAATCAAAAATGGTCCTTACAAGAGACAGCAGATCGACTTGGGATTGCGAAAAGCACCTATGCTGGTTATGAAAATGGTTATAGATTACCTTCATTACAATCTTTATCTAAAATAGCCGATTTATTTGATACATCTGTAGATTATATATTAGGTCGAATTGAACATTCACATCAAAACAAAGATGTAATTGATATTACAAGACTCCTAAACGATCCAGATGCAACACTTTTAGTAGATGGAGAAGCACTGTCAACAGAAGAGATAATAGATTTTATTGCTTTTGTGAGAAGTAAACGAGAACTAAGTTCCAAGAGAATAGAAAATATTGAACCAACATGTAAAAGTTAATTCAATAAAAAACGAAGACACTGCACTCTTTAAACTTAGAAATACTTAGACAATTAATTTGTAAACGGTTTATATAATAGATTCTTAGCAGCTGGCCTCATTTGGGGACTTATACTTGGAAACAATCCCATTGGTTATATGATTCAATTATTTTTCATCATTTGTGTGGGGTAGCAGCTATTTTCGGAGATCTCACATCCAATAAATCAATTATCATGAAACAAGGACTTCTCGCTATTTTAGCGTTGCTTGCCCTTTTATCTGTCATATAGAACTAAAGCTTTTCAATAAAGGAACTCACTTTTGAAGAATACGCCATTCTTTCTGTAGATTTATAAGAAAGAATGGCGTTTTTGTATGTCTATTTCTGTATCGAGAGAATTTGAAAGTATAACAGAATTCAAACAAGAATTAGCAAAGTATATAAAGTACTATAATCATGAAAGAATCAAGGAAAAATAAAAGGGAATGAATCCGGTATTGTACTAGGCTCATTCCCTAGAGGCTACTTAACAAACCGACCTTTCTAACTTTCGGGGACACAGTCTAGTTGAAGTGCTACAAGCAACGAATTTACTATTTTAAAGTTAAGTGTTTAACCTTGAAGTATTTAATTCTTTTTTCCAGACAAAGCATACATTATATCTTGATGCTTTATTGTCCTCTTATAATTATGTGGTATCGGGAATTTGTTTCGTTGTTCTTTTATTATAATTATGATTACTATAAGTGATAAAGCTACAGGTATAAAAACGATTAACAAAGCATCTTAATGTTTATGAAATTCTTTGTTAATCGTTTCTCTTCTCCCTAATCTCCTGCGAGACTATATTTTTTATTAAAATTTCCCATATCTTATTTGATTTATTCTGTGACACCAGATTGGGTTACTTTTACATCAGCTGTTACACGAAAACGTAAATCTTTATAGGATTCTTCCCATTCTTGACTGTTCCATTTTCTTACGTGAGTTCTACCAAGCTTTCTAAGTCCTATAGGATCTGTGTCTTTTTTAATAAATCTCTTTATCAATGTAGTTGCTTTTTTTTCTATTTCTTTTTCCATAATTTTTTCTAATTTTTTTATTTCTTTAGGATTATCTAGATTTTTTGTTTTTGTAAATTCTTGAATTTCAGCTTTAACTTGAATATGAGCATTTACGAATGGATGCTTACTATTCCCCTCCATCTTATATTTTGTTCTAGCTTTTATATTCTCTATCGTAGCGTAAGTATTTGAAGAACCAGGTAGTTTGAATTGGTATGTACCTTGTTTAAAATTATCTGTCAACAATTTAAATACAAATAAATCTTTAGGGTTCACTTTATCAACCATTTTACATCTTTTAAAAAGTGCTATTCCATCTAACTCCAACACGTTACCTTTTTTAGATATTATCGGTAAATAGGAATCTCTCGCATCATCATTAAGTTGGTTTAAAAACATAAAAAAATTTGTTTTGGGCTGCGTTCCATTGTCCATATTTTGCTCCAGTAAAGAGGATAGATAGGAAGCAATTTCTTTTTCTTTAGAATAGTTCCCCTTTAATAGTGATTCCCCTTTTACATTTGTAATTGCTAAATAAATTGCATTTCCTACACTAGGATTTCGGTTCAAAGTCTCTAAAATTTCCTGCATTCCCTTTTCAATTATTTTTTCATTAAATATAATAACACGCAATTGCCCCAACTCTAGAGGTCCAGAAGATTTTTCGGATGCTCTTGCAAGAACTTCTCTACCAGTCTGGCCTGATGCTGAATAGATTTTTGTTTCACCTTCCCCGCCTCCTTTATAAGCTGAAATCGCAAAGGTTCCTTTTAGCTTACCTTCTGCTTCGGTATCATATGCCGCAACTTGAACTAAGTCAATGTCATCCACAATTTTCGTTTTAGCACAACCTATTAAGAAGACACTTAATATAAGGAAAAGTATCCATCGCTTCATGTTTATCTCCTTAACTTTATTTTGGCCGTTTGAATTAGCCATAGTACAGGTAGGTATACATATATATATACAAAGCCCATTTGACCTGTCCAAGTATTTAATAAGTTAATTTTATTACGATTATTCAAGAAAAATGATAAAACAAAGATGAATAGGATGATAACTGGCAAAACATATTTTTGCTTTATTCCCAGTGCCTCTTTTATACCACGACTTACTCCCCATAATGTAAAGGAAACATTGGGTAATATAAAAAAAGCCCAAACAGAAACAATAATGTATTCAAACCGCTCTATAAAGGGAAATTGTATAATTTTAATCATGCTTAAATATGCCCATATCGCACTCGCTAGTTGTTTTTCACTAAAAAATGCAAGAGTTAAAATCATAAGGTATGTGTAGACAATAGTCGTTACTAAATTTGCATAGTGCGCATATTTTTGAGACGTTTTTGCCTTTTTAATAAATGGGTAGTACAGCAATAACATTTCAAATCCAAAAAAACTAAACATATTTCCTTTCATTCCTTTCATAATTTCTAGGAATGAATGCTGTGCAATTGGAAATAAATTCTGGAAATCTGCATACTGCAAAGGATAAAAAAATGTGAAGATTAGAATGCTTGGGATAACGATTCCAAAGAAGCCGATTCCGGCAACTACACGAAATCCTCCAGTAACAATGTAATAACATAGACCCAAAAAAGCCCCTGCTATAACCCAAGATGAAATTGAAGGAAACATCCAAACATGTACTACTTCGATATAAGTATGTAGTGTTGTTGCACCTAACAATACAATATAGGATAAAAAAATGAAGTTGAGCAATCCACCAATCCATTTTCCAAGTACGTTTTGATTGATTGCAATGATGTCTCCATTACCCTGATTTAAAATCTGATATATGATCCAAATCATAACATTAACAGATATTCCAAAAAGTAGCGTGCTAATCCACGCATCATTTCCAACTAATTTTGCACTAATCCTTTCAAAACCAAGCATACCAACTCCCAACTGTATAGTAATAATTAAAAAAAATACCATATATGGCGAGACTTGATACTCAATTGGGATCTGTTTCATAATGCTCCTCCCTGTTAAATTCAATCATCAAAATCATTTCGTGATATGATTTTATTTTTCTCTACCTCTTCTGGATTAAAGCGAAAACGCTGTTTAGACCTTGAAAAAATAGGACGTCGAAACATCGCTGAGATTGGCATACGTATAATGCTGTCTTTCCAATCTGTAGGACGTGTAGGATAAAAAGGGAACAAATAAGGACGTCTTAATGATTCTGTACGTAATAAGCGTACTAAAAGGAAAGAACTTGTTAAAACAATTCCTAATAAGCCCAATAGGTGTGCAGATATTATAAAAGGAAAACGAATTACTCGAATTGTATTACCAATTCGATATATTGGTGCTGTAAATGAACTAAGAGCTGAAAGTGCAACAATGATAATAAGTACGTTACTTGTAAGACTTGCTTCTACCGATGCTTGTCCAATTACAATACCACCTACGATACCGACAGTTAAACCCACTTTAGTTGGTAAACGTGCCCCTGCTTCTCTCAGTAATTCAATCGTTATTTCTAAAAAAAGTGCTTCAATTAATGGAGGAAAAGGTACTTTACTTCTCGATATGATTAACGTTTCAAGAAGTTCTTTTGGGATAAGCTCGTAATGATATGTTAAGATCGAGACATATAATGGCGTCGTTAAGACAGAAAATATAAAAGCAAAAAGCCTTAATAGACGAAAAAAAGAGGCTATAATCCAAGGCATGGTGTAATCTTCTGTCGTAGAAAAAAAATCAATTAATGTTGTTGGAAGAGTGATGGCATAAGGCGAGCCATCTACAAAAAGTGCAATTTTCCCTTCTGCTAATACAGCTGCCACACGGTCCGGACGTTCTGTATTCAAAAATTGAGGGAATATAGAATTTGGGTTGTCTGCAATTAACTGCATCAAATAAGTACTATCCAAAACATGGTCTGTTTTTATTTGACTTACCCTTTTTATAATTTCTTGTAGATTTTGATCATTTACAATTCCCTCTATAAATACAATCGCAACAGTTGTGTTAGAGAGAGAGCCTACTTTCAATTCCTTCATTTGTAAATAAGGTGTTAGGAGTTTTCTACGTACTAAATTTAAATTTACATCTAAATCTTCGACAAATGCGATTTGCGGACCCACAATATTGTATTCAATTTCAGCTTTTGTAATATCCCTTTTTTCTTTCTTTGACACATTTACTAACAAACAATTTAGTTTATCTGTATCGAACTGAATAAGTATATAGCCATTTAAAATACTATCCTGAATATCTTCAATTTGATTTGTTATTTTTGAATTTTCAAAGGGTAAGACAGACCGAATATCTTGTAATGAATCGTAGCTCTTCTCTTTTATATAAGTTAAAACCTCTTCATGAAATATATTTACATCGATTAAGGTTCTAAAATATGAAATGACTATAGAGGATTTGTTTGAAGCGATCTCCAACGTTATAAAATCTTTAGATTTTTTTAGTAATTGCATTAATTCCTGCAAAGATTTTATAGAGTGAACAGGTACTTTTTCATGTGGTTTCAATTGATAATACCCTTCCTTTCAAAAAGAACCTATATATAGTTTTTAGAAATTTCTATTTTAAAAATGAGGGATATTTATATGTCAATATGCTCATTAAAAATAATGCCTTTTTAACTAACTTAACCAAAATTAGTTAAAAAATGTATTACAAGTAAAAATTTGAAATATCCCCAAGAAAAATTACAATATTAAAAACATCCTTTCTTTTGGTTCTAAAGAAAGGATGTTTTTATAACAGGCTTTTTCAAGTGTCTATTCTATAGGGTACATTTACCAGTGTTCTTCTCTTTATTATTTCATTAAGTAACATTAGCATTACATTTTGTATGGTTTCTTAAAAAATTTCAGTAAAAGAACATATTAATTTTGAAGTGTACAAATAGGGAGAGTGACTTCAACTGTAGTTCCCTTATTCACTTCACTCTCAATAAATACATTTCCCTGATGTGTTTCAATGATTTTATAACAGATCATTAACCCTAAGCCAATCCCCTCTTCTTTAATACTATAAAAAGGTTCTCCGAGGTATGGTATACGTTCTTTTGGAATGCCACACCCTTGATCGATAAAACGAATACTTAATTGATTATTATCAAGTATATTTAATTGAATGAGAATTTCTCCTCCCATCGGCATAGATTCAATTGCATTTTTTAATATATTAACAAATACTTGCTTTAATTGATTTCCTTCACATGAAATCAATGGAATACCAGGGTTAAGATCGATTTTAATTTTTATATTATTCATCATTGCTTGAGGTTGTAGTAGCATTAAAACTTGATCCATTAGCACACTAATGTTATTAGGTTGCATTTTTACCACCTGTGGTTTGGCTACCGCCATAAATTCAGTTGTAATGCTCTCTATACGCTCAATCTCTGATGATACTATATTAATATAACCCTGATTATTCTCACTTTCCGTTGATTTTAGTAATTGCATGAACCCTTTCATTGCAGTTAATGGATTATTAATCTCATGAGCCATTACAGTCGCTAATTGTCCTACAACAGCAAGTTTTTCAGATTTTCGTAATAATTCTTCTGTTTTTAGCCGTTCAGTGATATCACGAGAAATACTTAGGAAAACTTTTTTCCCATTTAAGTTAAAAACACGAACACTAAACTCAGTTGTTATTACTTTTCCTGTTGGAAAAACATATTCATCTTGCAAAGTGAAGGAAGTTTGTCCCTTTTTAATTTTTTCTAATAACCTTACGATCATTTGAGAATCTTGTGGTACTATATTTGAAAATGATAATGAGAGCAACTCTTCTCTACTATATCCAAACCTTCTACACCCAACAGGGTTTACCTCAATAAATCGACTTGGAGCATTTTCTTCATTCAGCTCTACTACATATACCGCATCAGTTGCTTGTTCGATTAGTGCACGGTACTTCATTTCACTATCTCTTAATTGCTGGTGTAATCGATGTCGTTCTCTTTCTGCTTGTTTTCTTTCAGAGATGTCTCTACATATTGCTGATAAAGCTATCACATTTCCTCTTACATCTAGTATAGGAGAAACTGTCAGACTAACATCAAGAAGACTCCCATCACTCCTTTGTCTAACGGTTTCTAATCTAGTAACCACAGATTCTCCTGTTAGAATTTTCTGAATATTTTTAAGCGATTCTTCCATTAAAAAATCTGGTACACAAGGTAATCTTTTACCTATGATTTCTTGTGATGACCACCCAAATATCTTTTCATAAGCTTTATTCGCTTGTAAAATATGCCCTTCTCGATCAGAAATGGTAATAGCATCTAGATTGTGCTTTATAAATGATTCCAATAATTCTTTGGTAGCGCTTAATTCTGATTCTACCTTTTTCCTTTCGGTTATATCAACTGTAGAACCAACAACTTCAATAACTTGTCCATTTCGTTTAATCGGCCTAAGCGCAATAAGAATAATAGTTTTATCATTTGGCCAAGGTAATTCAAATATAATTTCTTTTCCTTCCCATGCCTGAAGATAGTACTTCATCAATTGTGGAACTAAATGTGGAGGAACAATAGAAGCATCAATAGTACGTAAGCTTTTTCCTACCACCTGTTCAGAATAAAATCCGTTTTGATAATAAAACTGTCCATCACATAAAGTGTGTATAAAGTGCTTACCCACTTTTTTAAATTTAAAAATTCCTCCTTGAAGCTCATGTACGGTATCTGCAAGTTCTTGCTTCGATTTTTTTAATTCTCGATTCATTTTAGATAAGTCCTGTGTTAAATAATACAATCTCTGGTAGGCTTCCATAAGAAATAGCCCAATTAAAAGTCCTAACGCTATATATAATAAGCCTCCTGTGTAAAGTAATGTAGTATTAAATAATACGCCAACTAACCACTTTATTCCAATAAAAACAGAAAAATATAACGATGCACTTTTAAAAGGATGTAGTTTTTTAAAATAAGTTTTAAAGGTAGAAAATAGAATCCCCATACCTAAATAAGCAATCACAGGAGGTTCCCAGTACCCTCCTGTGTAAAAGATACGCATTACAATTATGCTAATTAACGTAATCCAACCAGCAATACGACCAAAGTAAATAAAAGATAGAATAAGAGGAACAACTCGAAGATCGTAGGAAAATCCCATGTATGGAAAAGAAAAGAACATTAACGTAACTGCAATAATCCCTCCATAGAGCTTTTCAAAATATCGACTAGAATTAATTGTAAACACTTGAATAAATATTGCTGCGCTAACTAATAAAGAAAAAATAGAAAGGTTGATGAAATAATCTTTAATAATCATGTAATGTCCCTCCTTGCATTAAGTGTATTCGACAAAAAAGCTAAAAATCCTACAAATTGTATAAACAGTTCAAATGCATAAATTTTAAACTAGGATAAAATCTAGAAAAGTAAATAAGGGGCACAGCAGATGAGATATTTTAATGAAAAATAGTTCAAAAAAGATAATAGTAACCGTTGACTACTATTATCTTTTTTCTTTAATTTATCGTAATATGTCTGAAACTCTAAGGGACGTGGTATGTCATTTCATCAAACAATGATTATATGCTGAGTGATGAATATAGAAATTTCAGCAGTCATTTTTGAAAAATAACATAAAAAACAAAACTATCTTTAAAAATGGAAAAAAACTATATAAATGTCAACTAATCTATGTACAAAAACGTTTACTTAATTTTGCATAAAATCACTCAACTTAGGAAGCTAAGTAGTTCTTCAAGGTCGATAAGAACACCTGTAGATGCTTCAGGATAACTACATAATTGTATGAGTAATGTACTTGAAACCTTTCGGTAAAACCATATACATAAGACAACTAACTCCTTTGTTCAATATTTACTTTTTCGCTGAACAAATTCTTTTTCTTGAGCAAAATATTCTAGGATATAAGGAGATTTTTCAATTAACTTGTTGTCTAGTTTATTGTCCAGCTCCAATTACTTCGTTACTTTCAGATTCAGTTCATTATATTTTGTACTTTGTCTTTATACACAACATATTCTTTACCATCCACTACTGCTACTACCGCAAATTCATCATTTGGATTGAATGAAAGCCAATCAGCCCACATGTTAGTATTAGCCCCTCCACTCCACATATTATGAACAGTGTTTTTAGTTAAATTCATAACTTTATAAGACGCATTTGGCGCATTTGTTCCAGTCTTTATTTCAAAAGTGTATGCGTTATGAATTTTTTTATAAAAGTAGAAAACGTTTGATGGACGAAGCTGATTCAAAAAATCCTGTTCTTTTTTCTCTGCAATTTTTATCCCTTCTTGCAAAGTGACAACATCTGTTTTTAATGTTTTCCAACTGTTTTTCGCTGCATTCAAGCTAGGGGTTAAGAATTTATATTTATTTTGATCAGCTTTTTGATCAGCTTTATCAATATGTCCCAGTACACCCGAATATTGAGAATCTAAATCCTCCCATTGCGTAGACATATAAGTAAGAGCAGTGATAGCACTATCAAGCATACTATGCATATCACTAATATTATGAAATGCAACTCCAACTACACGATTCAATGTTATTTTATAATCTACAGTCTGACGCAATTTTTCTAATTCAGGTTCTAGCCAACCTAACTTACCTCTTGCATCACCTATCATTATGCCACCAGCAATCAAGGTTGGAATAAAGGGGATTTTCACCATGTCTAAGCCCTTAGATTCTATGTCTTTCTGATATTTTACTTGTCCTAAAAGGTCCTCTAGACGCTTTTGGTCAGCCTCCACATCAGCACCTTGGTTTTTTAAAATCGATTGCAATGTCTCTTTATGACTTCCAAATGTTCTAACATCTTCTCCAATAGCATTTTTTAATTGAATTAATTCTTCTTTTAATGCTTTTGCAGACTTTTGATTTTGTTGAATTCCTCCCTGTAAATCTGTAATCCCTTTTTTTAAAGTATCTCCATTTCCAGTATTGATCGCCTCTACTAATGTTTCATAATAATTTTCAAATTTTGTATCGTATTCTATAATGCCTGTCAATGTATCAAAAAGCTGTTTTTTTACTTGTGTATTCCATGTAACAGCATGTGCTCTTGCATTCTTTTGATCTTGTACAATTTTACTAGGTAAATCTGCATTTCCATTAATAGTTATTCCTTCAAAACTCACATCTGGATTATTAATTAGCAAATAAGAATATTCATTCATAGCTTTTGCAAATAAACCAGCATCTTGCAAAGCTTTTTTCATCTGTTCTTCATTTGCTGAAAGAGACATATTTTCAGTGTTCGTTTGTTCAATTTCAATTGCAAAAGTTTCTAGTGGTATGACTGCATAAGTAGTTGTTATAGTTAAAAATGCTGATACAGCGAGTAGTTTATGAGGGATTTTTTTCATCATTTCGTATTCCTCCTATATAAGGTATGGTTTCAAGTTCTAATCTTATTAAAAAGCGATGTCTTTCAAAATGAGTTCTACATCTTTTATCAGTATCGTTTGAACTTTCTTTAGCAGCCTTCAAATCATTAAGTATTAAAGAAAATGTATATAATCTGCTTCAAATTAACCGATTCTGTTGCAAATTTTAAAAAAGCAATTAAACTACAAGGTTATTTTTTATTCGAATCATACTTATATATAATTGAAAGGCGAAGTCTTTAATGAGACTCCGCCTTTCTGTTATATAAGGATTTATTAATTATTACTTTTCTGTTTAACAGTGTAATCATAGACTTTCTATGTTTTAGTTCACTTTACAACAGAATTAATATTTCCCTATTTTTGTGGAGTAACAGTTTCCACTTTTAATTCCTTTATTCCTTCTTTTAATGTAACAGCATCTGTTCGTAATGTTTTCCAACTGTCTTTCGCTGCATTTAAATTAGGTTTTAAGAATTTAAATTTATTTTGATCGGCTTTTTGAGCTGCATTCTCAATATGCCCTAGAACGCCCGAATATTGAGAATCTAAATCATGCCACTGCGTGGACATATAAGTAAGAGCGTTAATAGCATCATCAAGCGCCTTGTGCATTTCATTAATATTACTGTAAGCAACTCCAACTACACGATTTAAGGTTACTTTATAATCCACGGTCTGACGTAATTCTGCTAATAAAGGCTCTAACTTACCTAAATTATCCCTTGCTACTCCCACTATGATACCGCCAATTATTGGTAGACCCAAAATAGCACCCTTCATTACATTAAACCCATCAGATTCTAATTGTTTATAATAGTTTACTGATCCTAATACTTCTTCTAGACGCTTTTGATCGGCATCAACATCTGCACCTTGATTTTTTAAAATTGACTGCAAGAGCTCTTTATTACTTCCAAATGCTCTAACATCGTGTCCAATAGAGTCTCTTAATTTAGTTAATTCTTCTATTAGTTGTTGTGCATACTTTTGATTTTGTTGAATTTCACCTCGTAAATCTGTAATCCCTTCTTTTAAAGTTTCTCCATCCCCTGTATTAATCGCCTCTATCATTGTTTCATAATAATTATCAAATGTTGTATCGTATTCAACAATACCATTCAATGTATCTAAAAGCTGTTTTTTTACTTTCGTATCCCAAGTAACGGCATGTGCCCTTGCATTCTTTTGATCTTGTACGATTCTACCAGGTAAATCTACATATCCATTAATGGTAATTCCCTCAAAATTCACATCAGGATTCTTAATTAACATATAAGAATAGGCATTCATAGATTTTGCAAATAATCCAGCCTTTTGCAAGGTCTCTTTCATTCTCGCTTCATTTGCAGAAAGAGCCGTATCTCCATTATTCGTTTGTTCAATTTCACTTGCAAAAGTTGTTACTGGTGAAACTACATTAGCAGTTGTAATAGTTAATAGCGTCGATACAGCGAGTAATTTGTAAGGGATTTTTTTTATCATTTCATTTTCCTCCAATTTAGGTTTTAAATTTCAGTTCTACTCCTGTTTAAAAGCAATATCTTTTGAAATGAATTCTGCATCTTTATGAATATCATTCCAACTTTCTTTAGCGGCTTTTAAATCATCTGGTATTAAAGAGAATTTGTGGTCTTGCATAGAATCGATATTATCCAATAAATCTGTATAATTTGCACCCATTGTATTCCATTGCTTTTGAATATTTGTTAGAGACAATATCGCTTGATCTACAGTCTGATATAGATATGCCAATGTTTCTTTCGCGTTAGTAAGCGAAAGAACTGCTTGATTAGCACGATCTGCTTTCATACTTAATTCTCCGATTTTGTTAGAAATTTCATTATAGGAGTCCATATGCTTAGATGCTGTGACACCAGCCGCTGTTCCTAGACCGATACCAGCTGCACCAAGAGCCGAGAGTCCACCAACAACAGCCGGTGTTGCTGTACCGCCAGTTACAACAATAACTACCGCTCCTCCAATAGCTGCAATAACTAAAATAGCTGCTCCCAATCCACCACCAATTGACCATGCTAATACATCATCAAAATGTTTTTTCTGAGTAGAACGAAGTTGCTCAATTTCAGCTTGAAGTTGTGGAATCGTTGCCTGTTGACCTGCTAATATTGCAGTTAATCCACCTTTCCCATCCGGACCACCAACATTATTTTTAAAATCTGTAGAATTTTGATATAGTTTCCCTTTGAAGTCTTGTAGCATCTTAATCACATCTGTAACTTCTTTTGAATTTGTATTGATTGTAGTAATTAAATCATTTATACCCTCTTTTAGACCTGCCTTATCTTTCTTTTGTACAGTTTCTACTAATGTGTCGTAATAATTTTGAAATTGTTCATCGTAATTTACAATATTACGAGCAGTTTTTTGAATCTGTGGCTTCGCTGTATCTAACCAGTAATTCGCATTGATTCGTGACAGCTCTTGATTAAGGTGAATATTTTTGAGCAACTCTCCCCCCTCTGAGCCTAAATCGATATTAGATAAATTTACATTTGGTTGCTTAATCATTGTTTTTGCGTATAAATCCATTACTAGAATATGAGACCCTGTTTCAGCTAATGCTTTCTTCAGTCCTTCGGGGCCTAATGCATAATTGCCTACTTTTTGTTCTTGAGCGGTCGTTTCTTGTGCAAATGCATGAATAGTGTTACCGGTAGTAGCAGTTATAACTGTTGCTAATGTAGCTAAAGTTAATACTTTGAATGGAAATTTTTTCATGACTATTCTCCTTCTTTCGCTAAATGCTTATAATCTTTATGAATTACCAAAAAACGCAATATTAAAATTTATATACTTGTTCTTCAAGGTAACTTATTACATTTTTTAATTGTCTTAATGTATCTTTTTGAGACTGCTCGTTAGTTGTATCAACATTAGTGGATAATTTTGTAATACTATTTTTTATTAGATTTAAATCTTCTTTATAGCGCTTTAGTAGATCCAGTTCTACATCTACTTGATTTGCAAACGTATGCAAATCATTTTGTGTAAGAAGAAGCATTGATTTTTGTAAATCAGCTATTGATAATTTCGTTGTTAAATCATATATTTTTTGATTTTGTTTCTCTAAATCATCTAAATATGCTCGCTGTTCTGCTGTTAATTTATTTACTTCAGCAAAAACGCCAAATGTTTTCTTAATCTTTTCGGTATCAATGACCTTCATCAGGTCATACTCTTGTGTTTTTGCTGCGGCTGCGGCTGCTATTTCACCTTGTTTGCTTTTCTCAATTGCTTCACGAGCTGCTTTTTTTGCTGCTTCAATCTCTAGAGCAGTTTTACCTTGTTCTGTCGCTTCTTGCGCCGCTTTTTTCTCCGCTTCTAAAATAGAGTTGTTAATTTCTTTTCCTTTGTTATACGCTGCCACCCCTGCTTGAGCAGCCGGTTCAATAATTTCTTTTGAAAGACTATAAACTTCTTTGAATATAGCAAATCCCTGTTCATTTAAAGCCCCTGGTATTAATGCAATTTGCTGTAAATCATTTTGAATTGCTTTTTTGGTATTTAATATTTCATTTTTTAACTGATCTATTTTTCCTGTTCCATCTGTACTTAGTATGCCTTGCGCAGTTGCCACATTAGTATCAAAATCTTTTAATTTTTTATCAAGCTGTAATTTAAGATCTGTTAATTCATTGATTTGTCGTTGCGCATTTTCTTGATTCGTCATAGCCATTTCTTGAAGTACTTCAAGTCTATCCGAAAACCCTTCTCTATCTTCTTTATTGTCTACAAACGATTTTAATGTCGGGTAATAACTATTAAATTTTGTTACAAATCCTTTACTTTTTGAATTTAATAGAATTAACTGTGGATAGAGTTCCGATGACCATTCCTTCATATCTTGTTTGATTAGGAATTGATTGGTATTTAAAGCTGGGACTTCCTCTAGCTGTACATTAGGACTCATTAAAGATTGATCAATATACGTTTGGACTAATTTAGAATGCGCACCTAATTTTCGTAATGATGAAGAAATATCCATGTTTTCTTGTTGAGTTTCTGCTTGAACGATTGGTGTTGCGAGAGTATTGATAGGAATAGTTGCTCCAGTTACAATGGATGTTATTAAAAATCCTGTCATTATTTTAGTTTTCATTCCGTACACTCCTTTACCATTGTTTTTATAACTTAATTCATATAACTTGTACGACCGCTCTCTTTGTAAACTGGATAAGAAGGAGAAATCTTTCAGATACGTTAATATCGTTGTTTTTTACTTCTAATAGGATATAAGGATTTTATTTATCTCTCATTTCGATACTCTATTTTTTAAAATATAAATAACAAAAATTTATTAACTATATTTGAATCAGGCACCTTATGAGTAGTAAATTATTAATTCTTTCCTAAAGTTGCGGTTTAACTTACAGAATCGTGAGGATCAATAAACCAATGCTTACAGTTAATCTTGTCATAACATTGTTTAATTTCAATTTGATAATATCCCTCTTAGTTTTGTCAGCAAACTCCTTACTAGACAACAAAAGATGAAATTATACTGTACATTGCTTATACTTTTATTGCGGAATAACTTCACTTTTGTTACGCAGAAACTTAGAACACGTTTATTACCAATTTGATTCTTGACCTCTTGTAAATGAATTGACTATTTAGAAAATTATTAAAGACATAATTTTACTTACAACTTCACTATAATTCCTATTAGCGTAACCTTCTCCTTTCTGTCTGGTCATACCAGTTATGTTGTTCATTAAAACATTAAATTTTTAATGCGTAAATAGAAAAATTTTGTCGATTAAGCTCGATAATTTACTGTTAAATAAAAATATGAACCGAAAAAAATTATATAAATATAGTTATTCGTAAATTTCATTTCTGTAATTGGAATGATTACAAATTAATGTGTATACGGTTAAAAATAACTATTTTAGCTCAACCAAGAAATTTTATTTTAGAAAAAATACTTATAGAATAATATAATAGGTCTTTTTATACTTTTTTACCTTTATTTAGTTATGTATAATTGCATAAAATGTAGATATATTTAGTAATATATGTTATATTATTGATTTTTCACAAAAATCCTAATATCATTATTAATAAATATCCAGTATGAAGATATTAGTCTATAAACTTATCTTCGTTATAAACATAGGTTTTAAATTACAAAAAAGCTACAAAGCTTCCTTGGAACACTTTGCAGCCTTCTGTCTTTTTATTTCCTTTAGCAAAATAACGGTTAGTGTATTTTTTCAAATTAACAATATGGTACAAAGATTTCCATTGAGCTTTTGCTCACATATGTGTTTATAAAGTCTTCAAGAGCTATTTGTTTGAGCTGACATCAGACTAGTTTATCTGATTCAGAACTATACCGATAAAGTGCAACTTTAATCAGTGGGGGTTTTGTTCATCCCCACTGATTATTAGCCCACACCAATCGGGCTTTTACGGGCAGCCCGCCCCCCACCTAACTTCTTTGCTTTCGCTGAATTTTTAGATGGAGGTCTTACTGCCCGGCAAATAGCGGGATAAATTCAGCACATGATTGTTATTTAAAAAATAGATATACTTTGTTTCTCCATTATTTTTCTAACTCCTAAAAATTGAAACTGTTCCGCTAACAAGATAATATCTGGTTAATCTCATACGTCTATTTGAATACAAGTTCTTTTTCTAGACAAATCACAAACTCTTTCTAGAGTAATAAGTCCAGTATTTTCATCTTTTGGGATACTTACACCCATGTTTAAGTCTTTACATTGGAGACAGCAAATAACAAGCTTATATTATTGTATATTTTTCACGGTACTGCCTAGGAGTCATGCTAGTGATTTTTTTGAAAACTCTTATAAAATAACTTTGGTCATTAAAGTTAAGCCAAGCACAGATATCTGATAACGAATAAGTAGTGAGGGTTAATAATTTCTTTGCTTCTTCCACTCGTTCCCTTTGAATATATTCGCTTAAAGTAATTCCCATTTCTTTTTTAAATAGTTTAGACAGATAAGTAGGCGTAATTTCTAAATGATTAGCAAGTTCATTCAGAGATATTCCATCGTAAACATTTTTATTAATATGTTTTATACATGTAGTAACCGCGTAAGAATACTTTTTTGCATTGTATTCTTTCACACGATCTGCAAAGGTACGTAAAGCGTCCCCTGATAATCGCTTTACAGATTCTACATTATCTAATTGTTCTAGGGTTTGTATATATAAAATACTATGGGCAAAAGCAATATCTGGTGGCAGATTTCCTTCTATTGCATATCGAGTGGCTAAGGTAATCGCAATAATTCCAAGGTTTTTTTGATTCCTGAGCGGATCCTCTACTAGCATAAGTTCAACATCTTCTTGCGAAACCGCATACATATACTGTATTAACTTTTTTTTATTTCCTTCTTTGATAGTCGAAAAGAAATCATTTACTAATGCCATATTGTGCGTTTTAGGTTTATTTTGTCGACGTTTTAAAATATATAAATCAGGTTTCACATTTTTATTAGGAGTTTCCTCTAGTACTTTATTTTTTTCCAAGACAATATCTACATCTAACTTTTCATTGAAAATCATGTAATGTAATAAAATTCCCATATCAATTAATGTAGTTTTTTTAATCTCAGATAAACACTGATAATAGGCAAGTCTTTCTTGAATGTTATCATTTGATTTAAATTCTTTCTGAAATTTTATGATCATATCATCTGAATCTTTTGAATGTATAGTAGGACCGATTATAATAGTCCCTTTAATATCATCATGATTTTCTATATGAATTAGAACAAAATTTTCAAGATAGTTGTTGCTTCGAAAAAGTGGCAAGTTACAGGGATCGTTTTCTTGATAAATATCACTAAGATGTTCTTCTTTTGAAGAATAAAAAGGACTACAAACATTATCAGATGTAGAATGATATAAAATTTTTCTGTCTGCAGATAAAATATGTACAGGGGCATTAAATGCTTTATGTGCAAGATCACACAAGTGTTGTATATCGATAGAAGTATTCATTACATTCTCCTTTATAGATCCATAAAATATATTTTGTTATATATAATTCACGACAAATAATACTATAAAATATCAAATTAGTACAATTCACAACAAAATATTACTATATCTTTTTTATAAAAATCATATATTATTTAATTGTAGTTAGCATCTAAATAGCAGAGTAGATACGTAAAGGAAATACACTAAGTTCTTTTCTTAATTCTACAAAATATAATTATTGAACTTGAGAAAACAGTGAAGTACTTCAAAATACAGTGGTAGTCAATGCGAGGACCAAGCTGGAAAAAGATTTAAAATAAAGCGAAAGTAACAGGAGATACTGTACCACCGCAAGAAACAACAGTCAAAGTTCCAATTCAATCATTTATACAAATTGAATTCAAAAAATAAATACTGCTAATTTAAATGTGAAACTGAAAAACTATTTTGCTCCAAATTTTAGAAAAAGATAATAAAGAAGTTGTGAAATTGGAAACAGATGAAAGCAATACGGCTATTTTTGAAGCACTATGCTTTGAAAAGTACAAGGTGGAGGAAATTCAAGTACTCAATTAAATATTTAATTGAGAGAAAGGTCTTTTCATCAACTAAAAATAAAAAACGAATGGAATATTCAAAAACATGACACTATATTACTGGTCGTAACAATAGTTTTACTTTCCACAAAAGAGGAAAAATATATAGACTTTACAAATACTAAGAATAGCAAACTAGATAGTTTTATTACCGCATCACATAAAGTGAAACTTTAATCAGTGGGGGTTTTGTTCATCCCCCACTGATTATTAGCTCTCACCAATCGGGCTTTTACGGGCAGCCCGCCCCCCACCTAACTTCTTTGGCTTCGGCTGAATTTTGAGGTGGAGGTCTTACTGCCCGGCAAATAGCGGGATAAACTTATTATTAATTTCCAAATACAATAGTTGTTAATCAACAAAAAAACTTCAATAATTAAGGTGCACAGTAAATTGACCTCAAAACAGTAATTACTACAATATCAGTTTTTACTTATTCTATAAAAAAGAAATATCACTTAATAATTATTACTTTATATCAATTTAGACATAAAACATTTTATTATATCGGCTTAAGTATTATGAAATTAAAATTACAAATAACACCAAAACTCTTTTAAGGGCTCGCACATCGTTCGTATCGGGTTGATTATCTTTTGATACCTATGTCATTAACACAACTAAAAAAGTTTATTACAAAGGAATCTGAGAGGTTTTTTCAATTTCGAAATTTATTTTTTTGTAAATTAAAGGAAAAATAATCCATATATACGGATTATTTTCTTAGTGTACTCTGTATTGACCTGTTAACTGTTTTTCAGCCATTCGAACTAAGCGTTTTGTAATCTCTCCACCGATCCGAACCATTTGCAGATGATGTGATGTATCAGGTCCCAGTGTGACTCCTAGTTCAAAAGCAATTTTATACTTCATTTGCTCAATAGTACTTGTAGTAGCAGAAATAAGAATTTCATTTGTATTACTTTCGCATCTTTGAATATTTATAAATAACATGTACCTAATTATGCTATTTATGCATGAGCAACCTAATTTATTCCAGTATTTTTATAGAAACCCTTTCCTTTCCCTTATTCCACCAATTAAATTTGAAAAACAAATGTACATTGCATTTCAATATAACAATAAAAGCTACAAAAGCAACGAATTTACTATTTTAAAGTTAAGTGTTTAACCTTGAAGTACTTAAATTCTTTTTTCCAGATAAAGCATACATTATATCTTGATGTTTTATTGTCCTTTTATAATTATGTGGTATCGGGAATTTATTTCGGTGTTCTTTTATTATAATTAAAGTTTGAAGTTCTATGTTCAATACTTTTGCGAGGACATGATAGTTATATCCATTGTTTAACAGAGAAATTATGTCATAAAACATAGTTTTTCCACCCACTAATTTTACTAATTTATTCTTTAACTCATCCCCTTTTTCTTTAGCTTCATCAATTTCTAACAACATAGATTTTTTATTTGTCTGCTTAATGTATTGAGTATACAACTCTGGGAATTCTTTTTGTACTTCTTTGTTTAATACTGGTTTATATTTAATCATATAAGTAACTTGTAACAATGAGCGTTTTAACAAACTATCTTCAATGAGATACGCTACTTTATTAAATAAATGGACATATTCCTCAATATTGGAATAACTATTAAAATGAGCTAATACTCTACTTTTTATACTAAAAGCCTTGCCTACATAAATAATATTGTCATTATAATCTTTAATGAAATAAATACCACTGTCAGATTTTTTCAATTTATTATCTAATTCTTCTATACTCATAAAATGCAATTCACTCATACTTCTCTCTCCTTAGCAGTTTTAAATCGTAAAAAACAAGCAAGGTTTCTAAAAAAGTACTTAGCTGCCCTAGCATCTCTTATTTTATCTCTTGCTAAATGTCAAAAAACTGTTTCTATGTTCCTCAACTATCAATATGATTATTAATAAAATTTTCTATCGTTATTATCTCGCAATTTTATCATGTAATTTCGAGATCGTTTCCTCATTTAAATTACTGTGTTTTATCGAATAAAGGAAATATATTACTACCCCAATAGTAATCCAAATACTAAAGTACGCCCATGTCCTTAACGGTAAATTTAGCATTAAAAACACACAGCATACAATTGCAACGCATGGTAATACAGGTACAAAAGGTACCATAAATCCACGTTTTAAATTTGGGTGTGATTTACGTAGAATAATAACTGATAGACAAACTAACGCAAACGTCACCAAACTACCGATATTAACTAAATTAACTAATTCTTTCAAATCAATAAACCCAGCTATTATAGAGCTCCCTATTCCTGCCAATCCAGTTATAAAAGTGGGTGCTCCAGTTTTCTTATTAACTTTCGCAAATGATTTCGGTAACAATCCATCACGACTCATTGCAAAGAATACTCGTGTTGCCGCATACATATTGGAAAAAATAACAGCCATAAGGCCAATTACAGCACCTGCAGCAATTGCACCAGCGACTTTTCCTTGTCCTACAACTTCCATTACATAAGCCATCGCCTCAGGAACATTTAATTCTTTATAGGAAACCATTCCTGTCATAACAAGACATACCATAACATAAATAATTGTACATATGATTAATGATGCAATAATACCGATCGGAAGATTACGTTTCGGATCTTTTACTTCTTCTGCTGAAGTTGCTAATATATCAAAACCCGTAAAAGCGAATAAAATAGCTGCTCCACCCGTAAAAACTCCACTTAAACCGTATGGTGCAATTGGTATCCAGTTTATTGGTTTTACATAGAATATACCAACCGTAATAAACAACAAAATCATTCCAATTTTAATCAATACCATTGTATTATTGATTCGTTTACTTTCCCTCGTACCACGGGATAACATCCATGCTAATATCAATGTAATGATTACTGCTGGTAGATTCACAATACCACCATGCGAAGGAATCGTTACTAGAGCTTTAGGTATCTCTAATCCAAATCCCTTTATTAAATTGTGGAAATAGCCTGTCCATCCAGCAGCGACAGCCGCTGTTGCCACCATATATATTAATAGCAATGACCAACCTACTAGATGAGCAACAAACTCACCAATTGTTGCATATGAGTATGTATATACACTACCAGACGCCGGGAGTGTAGAAGCAATTTCCGCGTAACATAATGCTATAAATCCACATATAATTGCTGCAAGTATAAATGAAAAAACAACTGCTGGGCCAGCATTTCTTGCTGCTACTAATCCAGTTAACACAAGAACGCCCGTTCCAACTATCGAGCCTACCCCTAACATAATTAAATCAAATGCTCCTAATGTTTTCGTTAAAGTCTTGCTTTGATTATGCTCTAACAATTGTGTAACGGATTTCTTTTTTAGTAAATTACTCATATTTTCTGTATCCCCTTTAAAATAAGGTTTATTCTTCTCGTTAGTGTTGTATATAAATTTACTTAGTTATTAACTAGCCTCATAATATTTCTTTTACATTAAATAGATTTAAAATATTATATAAATTCGCTTCTCACTTACTAGTTAAACTAGACATTTCCATAGATTTTTGCGTACAACGTTTCATAGCTGAAATGATAGCTGTTCTTAAACCTTTTTCTTCTAGCGTTACTACAGCCTCTATCGTCGTTCCACCTGGAGAACAAACCATATCCTTCAATTCACCTGGATGTATTCCTGTTTCCAATACCATTTTTGCAGAACCTAATACAGCCTGAGCCGCAAATTTATAAGCTTGTTTTCTCGGCATACCGCCAAGTACAGCAGCATCTGCCATGGCTTCTATAAACATATACACATATGCTGGAGAAGAACCACTAATAGATGTAACAACATCCATTAGTTTTTCATTTATGACCTCCGTCTGGCCGAAAATATTAAATATGTTCAGTACCTCTTTTATATCTTTTTCTGTAACCATTTCATTAAAACATAACGCAGACATTCCTTCTCCAACAAGTGCCGGTGTATTAGGCATTACTCTAACAACTTTTAACTTTCTACCAAATTCATTCTCAGTGCTCTTAATACTTTTCCCTGCAGCAATAGTTACAACGATTACATCATTTTTTATTTGATCTTTTATTTGGTTAATTACCGATGAGTATAAATCTGGTTTGATTGATAAAATTAAAATGTCAGCGCTGTTAGCGACTTCATTGTTGTTAGTAGTTATAGTTATGCCATATTCATTACTAGCATTTTTTAAATTAATGACATTTAAATCTGAACAAATTATTTGATCTGGAGAAACTATATTTTTTTTAATCATCCCACCTATCATAGCAATACCCATGTTTCCACATCCGATGAATCCTATTTGTTTATTCATAATAATTTGCTCTTGCTCCTTCTACTCTAAATTTTATTGATCTTGAAATTATTATTCTAAATAAGGGCTATTACAATTACTTGGTTTATCAATAGAATTTCAAAATTCTCCTTCCTATATAGAGCTTACATATACCTCTAATAACTTCTTTGCTTTCGCTGAATTTTGAGGTGTGGGTCTTACTGCCCGGCAAATAGCGGGATAAAATCATTTCTTTAATCTATAATAAGAAGGACATAAAAAAACAAAAAGTTACAAAAATTTTCAAATTAAAACTTTTATAACTTTTTGTTTTGATGTAAATATAATTTCAATTAAAGTATCTCATCGTTTTAAACTTGACGCTCCATAATCTTGTATAGTTACATTTATATGATATTTAATCGGTACTTTACTAAATGTTTGATCCCAATCTTTTTTAACTTTCTCCCATGTTCTCGGGTGTTTAATTCTTAATTGGTTGCCAAAACCCGCAATATCGACTTGATATTCTTTTTGTATTTTTTTTGTAACATGATGTACTAAGTGCTTTACTTCTTTTTCAATAGCTTTTTCTTCCCTTTTTAAAAATTTATTTTTAAATTTTTTTCCTGATTGCATCCAATTTTCAGACAAACGTCCTTCTGATTCAATGTTTACATCAAAGGAAATATTATTTCCATTAACATGTGGTATGATTTTGCTTTTTATTGACTTTATTTCGTATATAATGAGTTTCTTTGATTCTTTATCAAAAGTTTTTACCACACCACCATTCCTTTTTCCATTTATCCATACTACTCCTTCCAATTCCTGTTCATTTAAAAAGCCCATCAACTTTTTTGTCTTCCCTTTAATTACAGCAGCTCCTGCAAATTTTGTTTCCCCTTTTATCGAGATTACATTTTGCAAAAGAAAACTGGACCCTGACCGCATCTTTCCTTCCAATTTAGCGAGCGATACAGGAGGTAAAATCCTTGTTGTTCTATTTCTATTATCTGCAATTCCAGACAAACGAAATGCTGGGATTTCTCCTTTTTTGTTTGATTCCAGTACCTCCTTCGCTAGACCCTTGCTAATTAAGAGCATACAGCTAAGCCGAACTTCATTGTCACGGAGATACTGTTCAAGTAATTGTTCTAAACTGAATGTACGTACAAGACTATCACTAATAACAATGTTTTTTAAATGTGGGCTGAACATTGTGCTCTCTCTTTTCAATGAAAACTCACGAACAATTTGATGAATGGAATCACCGGTCTCAGAAACATTTATATAACGTTTTTGTTGTCCATTTCCTTTACTTTGTGCTTGCGAACTAACAATTTGATAAGTAGCTGTTATAAGATTTCTTTTAGGATAACCTCCTTCCTCATCCTCTTTCTCAATTGTTGAATCCTTCCCTTTATCTAGTGCTATACCTGCAGTTAAACTCAACTCTTCTACTTCTTTACTGCTCCAACATCCTGTTAAAAATAGAAGCAAAAGCGTCCATAACAAAGTCAAATAGAACCGCATATAATTAAATTTATTTTTCACACTACTCCTCCTTTTAATCGCGTAATAATAAGAAGAAGCAGTGGCAGTAAACCAAATAAAAATAAAGCAGCATTACCGAGCATATCCCCCAATTTAAGCAAGTCATTTATATTTTTCGAAGTCATAGCAATGATGTAAATGATTGGAATCAAAGCAAAAATAAACGGATGAATTCTCTTTTTAAAGAGTTGTGCTAATCCTAATGCAGCTGCATAATAACTAATCGTATAGGTAGCAAATATTTGCATAATCCATATTACAAGCAATAAAGATTCAAAACGTTCAAATATCAATCCAGAAATTTCAAAACTGCGCATAAGATCAATTGTCGGCCATGTTCTTGTTACAACCCCATCAATTGATAATGCACCAATGACCATTACAACAGTTATTACATAAAAGATTAACGGAATAGAAATTCCAACTAAAATAGCTTTTACTGCTTTATTTCGTTGTTCCATAAATACCAAAAGAATTAACATAATTTCAGGACCTGTATATGCGAGAGACGTTGTTTTTATCCCATCTAATACTGGTTTAATTCCCAAACCTAATACGGGACGGAGATTATCTATCTCGAATATTCCGATGCTCATAAAGGAAATGATTAAAAAAATAAAAACAGTAATAGGAAATATTATTTCAAACATCCGTGCAATTGAATTAATACCACTCATAATCAAATAGAGACCTATCCACATAAAAGGCATAACAATAGCCCATGTGGGGGTTCCTTCGAGCAAAAAAAAGCTTATTACTTCTGCCATTGAACGAATTTGAAATGCTGAAGTTGTAAGAAAATACCCTATAATAAGAAAACTAAGTAATCTGCCTATCCATTTCCCTACAATATCTTGACTGTATTGGTAAAATGTTTTTTCTGGAAACTGCTGACTTAATTTGACCATAATTACTCCTGAAACCATTGCCAGTATTCCACCTAATATCACACTTAGCCATACATCTGGTGTTTTCACTTTTTCCACAGATGCTCTGGGCAAAGTGAGGATTCCTGTCCCAAGTATGTAATTTACAATAATAACAACTGCTTGCGAAGTTGTTATTCGGTCTTTAAGTTTAGTAATCACTGAAGGCCACTTCCTTTCGTCATCAGCTACCTTTTGCGGATATTTTTTTTGGTATGCATTATTTTTGGTCGACGTCTCATTATTTTTAATGGCATGCGAACCATAAAATCTTTCCAGTCACTAAATCGATATGGAACAGCAGGGCTGGTATAAGGAACGCCAAAACTTTTCAGTTTCACTAAATGACTGCAAAGTAAAAGAAAGAAGAGAATAACTCCATACAAGCCAAATATCGCAGCACAAAACATAGCTATAAAACGAAGAATGCGTAACGTAATTCCCACACTATATTGCGGAATAGTAAAAGAAGAAATAGCTGTTACCGCAACAACGATAACCATTATTGGACTAACAATTCCTGCTTCTACGGCAGCCTGACCAATTATTAAACCACCCACAATTCCCATTGCAGGCCCAATCGGTTTAGGCAGACGTAAACCTGCTTCTCGCAAAACTTCGATAGCTACTTCCATAATTAACGCTTCTATTAAAGCGGGAAAAGGAACTCCTTCTCGCGATCCGATAATAGAAATAGCGAGCTTAGTGGGAATTAATCCTGGATGAAATGAAATAAAAGAAATATATAGTGCTGGAGCAAATAATGAAACAAAAGCTGTCATGAAGCGTAATAAGCGGAGAAGCGTACCAGGAAGCCACCTTTCATAATAATCTTCTGGTGATTGCAGCAGCATACTAAATGTAACTGGAGCAATTAAAACAAATGGTGTTCCATCTAACAAAATAGCTACTCGACCTTCCATTAAAGCACTAATAACACGATCAGGTCGTTCTGTATTTTGAATCTGCGGAAAAGGACTGAGATAATTATCTTCAATAAGTTGCTCTATATAACCAGATTCGAGTACACTGTCTATGTCAATTTTCTGAATTCTGTTTTTTATTTCATCCACCAATTCTGTACTAGCAAGATCTTTAATAAATGCGACAACTAACTCTTTCTTTGCACGTTCTCCTACTGGTAGCTTTACTAATGATAAGTTCTCATCCGCACAGTGTCGTCGCAAAAGTGAGGTATTATCACTTAATACTTCAGTAAAACCGACCCGTGGCCCTCTGACTAATGCCTCCGATACTGGTTCTTCAATATTTCGTTTATTTGCTTTTGTTGTACCAAGAATAAACACATCTGCTAAACCATCAATTAAAAGAGCTGTTGAACCTATCAATACTTTGGGTATTAAATCTTTTATGTAATGGACTTCTGCTACTTCACTAATTGTAAGAACTTTATTTTTAATATATTCTTTTGAAACAGTCCCCTCCACATAAGAAGATTCATTTTTATATTCATCAGAAAAATCATCCATTAGTAATTTCATAATATGTTTGTCAATTATCTCTTTATCTGATAGACCATCAACAAAAACGATCCCAGCTTGAATATCTGTGCGTCCAATATTAAACTTCCGAAAGCGAACATCAGAATTATGTCCGATTTGTTGCTTTATAAGTTCTAAGTTAGAGGCAAAATCATTTGTGAAATGAACGTTTGCATTTTGAGATGGTTTATGCTCTTGTTTCGTTTTAATTTGAATATTATTTTTTTTCACTTGTTTGTCTCTTGACTTCCACCAACTCATTCTTCCCACTCTTTCTCTGACATACGAACCCAATGAAAAAATCTTGAGATAGTATACGGAATTAAAAACAAGATAAAAGCTTGTACAAAGACTTTCCAATCTGGAAGATAAGAAGTAATTATGTTCCACATTTTTATCACCCAATTTATATACTGTGCTAGGATTGAGATTTCTAAAAAACGATATGTACTTAATAAAAAATAACGATAAGATTAAAGAGCAGAAAAGCGAGACATTATGCTTATTTAGTACAAATAACCTAATTAGTATAAAAACATTTCTGACCTAAAATACCATTTCCAATTATAATTTGTTAAATATTATCTCCTTTTCCCTTATTTATATGCCCGCATTTGAATTTCAAATAATATAAGGATCAATGATATTTCCTCTTAAAGAAAAAAAGATGCTAGAAGATAGCATCTTTTTTTAAATTCAACTTACTATGTAGTTATATTTTATTTTGGAAATACTCGTTTTTTTAATGAATATTAATGTTTAAAAAAATAAAAAATACATATTCTTTTGTTCTAAGTTCATGCACTTCTACCAAATCGATACGGAATTTTCTGATTTTAAAACTAATATGAAATAAAGGAGAATAAAAAGAAAAATTATTATCAATCTATCAATTGAAAATAATACTTAACAAGAGTTTATCATCTTAACTCCAAGTGTATTCGTTTTGCTTCAAAATAAAGAACTTGAATAAATTTTTTCGTATCAATACGAGCAGGTAATGTTGGTTCATTATTCAATTCTGTCATCTTTCTCCTTACGGTAGTAAAATCAAAAAATCTAGAAGCATAGTTTTCGAACTTCGGGTTTAAAAAATCAGTAAGTCCAAGGGATGCTAAATGGTTTAATGATTGATAAATTGCTCTCCGAATCCGTTGTTTGGAAGCTTCTATGAACCTTTTTAATTCGGCATCTTCAGCTGAATCCCCAAGTTTTTTTTGAGCCAAATTCATAAAAATCTCTTTTAGTGAGGGAAAGCCTTGTTCCAACGTGTTATCTTGTTCATATTTATATAAATAATCTAGCATATCCATTAAATCTTTACTTCCACTTTCACTGGCTATTCCTAATTCAGACAAAAGAAAATGAATGGAATTTTGAAAATGATTAAAAGTATTTAAATGTTTTTCATTACGGTATTTTTCTTGCGTACTTGAATTACTATCCAATTTTAGTACCATATTAAGCGATTCTTGAATGTTTTTTATCGATTTTTCCAAACGAATTCGTTCAATGACTTTCCGAACAACTGTTAATACTTCAATCCGGTTAATTGGCTTAATAATATAGTATTCAACACCAAGCGAATAAGCTTCAGCAATTAATTCTTTTGATTCTACTTGAGAGACCATGATGATTTTCCCTTTAAACGAAGGTTTTATTTGACGGATTGTTTTTATTCCATCTTGAATCGGCATTAACAAATCGATAAATAAAATGTCTATATTTTTAAGGATTAGCATTTGTTGCTCTAAAGATAAACCATCCTCAGCTTCTCCTATAACCTCCCCAAGATCTTCATCCTCGATAATTTGAGCCAACATTGAGCGAACCGCTTTTTCATCATCTACTATATAAAAATACATAGAATCACCCTTTCGAAATTATATGATCAATCCCTAATCTAATTATAAAAATTGATCCTTTTCCTTCGGTTCTGTCCTCAAGCGTAACATCACCTTCAAGTTGTTCGACCATTTCTTTAACATACGATAATCCGATACCTGTCGATGGGTTGCCTAAATCATCATATTTAGAAGTAAACCCAGGCTCAAAAATTGAATCTTTATATTTTGAAGAAATACCAGGACCATTATCGCCTATTTGAAATTCAACAAAATGGTGGTCTTTATTAATGTCAATTGTGATGGTTCCCATACCTTGGATAGCTTCTACAGCGTTTGTAACGATATTATTTATAATAGATAAGATTGTGTAAATATGATAATGAGAATGCACACCATCAATTTTATACACAAATTGGATGTCTTTCTCTAGCAACCGTGCATATTTCGTATTTGCCCGTATAATGATATTTACTAGTTCATGTACAGACATATAATCTGTAAAACTTTCATCAGAAATTAGTTTTGAAAGTCCCGCAAAAATACGTTGGTTATCCTTTTTAACGTCATGGACCTCACCAGCAATTTGTAATGCCTGTTGCCTTAAATCCCCAAACTGAAAATCCATCTGTTTGTGCTCAAAAGAGTCTAAGGTTTTATATAAATCATAGGATTTTTTTGTTATATTCTCAGCATCTTGTAATGTTTTCTTTAAATGAACAGCATCTTCATATAAATTAGAGATAAGCATGAGCATGTGTTCATTTTGCTTCTTTATATGTCTCTCCCTTGATTGCGCTTCATACAATTTCATCATATTGAAAAAGCTTAGAACTATAAAACTATGGGAACATGCGATAACAATAATCTCATTTATTGCCTCGGATGTGATCGATGTTTTTAATACGAAATATTGAATCATTAATTCCACACAGTCTGACAGTATTTCAATCATGCAACCAATAAAACCAATCATTAGTGGTTGATGATAAAAACGTTTGATTTTTGCTAAATGAAAGAGATACGAATAAGTAAAATAAAAGAAAAAACTAGGATAGTGAGTATGAAAAGCGGCTAGCCAATCCATATTTCCCTTTATAATGACATCCATTGAGATACGAAATACTACAACGACTATCGCTGTTAAAAAACCCGGTAAAAATGCTGGAATTCGTCGAAACAATAACAAAAAAAAGAAAAATGTTGGTGCGCCAAAGCTCATTCTAAATGTTTCATTTAAAGGAAATGACTTTATTTCACCTACTAAGGGTACTGTAAGTATCATTAAAACGAGAATATAGATGTCTTTTTTTACTAAATTACTAAGATTCAAAATAATCACTTCTCACTTTCGCCTAACAGTCAGTATACAAACCTATTTGCATTAATACAATACTTACTCTATTTTTTTCAAAAACTGATAAATAAGATATAAACGAAAGCATTATAGATTGTGAGTATTCATTACACCCTTCTACTTTAGAAAGATACTTTATAACTCAAAAATGTTCAGACACAATATAAGGTCTGAACACTTTTGGACTCGCTCTAACACCAAAATATCTGTGCTCCTTTTTAAAATATACTTAAATCCCATTCTTTTGCAATATGTTCTAACAACATAATTCCTGGTAAACTATTCCCATATTCATCAATGGCTGGTCCGTAAATACCAATACCACATCCATCTTGGAACGATAAATCCTTCCTAGATTTTGAGGGAACAAGTGTCATAATTCCGCCGGATACCCCACTCTTAGCTGGTAATCCAATGAAAGCAGCAAATTTTCCAGAAGCATTGTACATTCCACAAGTTAGCATTAAAGCTTTTGTTAACCTAGCTACTTCTTTAGGGAGCACTTGTTCTTTGCGAATAGGATGATATCCATCATGTGCTAGTATAAGCCCTATTAAGGCAATATCTTCTGTATTTATTTCAATCGAACATTGTTTTAAGTAAACCTCTAGTGTCTCCTCCACATCTGATTCTAGAAAACCATTCTCCTTTAAATAGTATGCTAATGCTCTATTACGATGAGCCGTTTCCCATTCTGATTGAAATACTATTTCATTAATAGCGGGACGCTTCTCTATCATTTTTTCAATTAATACGTATAGAGATTCTAATTTTTCTTGCACCGATGTCCCTGGCAAAAGTGAAGCTATCGTAATCGCTCCAGCATTGATCATAGGATTAAAAGGTTTTCCTGGTTTATGTATCTCTAAACGAATAATTGAATTAAAGGCATCTCCAGTTGGCTCTACGTCAACTCGTTCTAATACATAAGAAATACCGCGACTTAAACAAGCGGCTATAAAACCGATTACTTTTGATATACTTTGTAATGTGAAAGGTATCTCCCAATCTCCTGATTTTATCATTGTTCCATCTGGCTTTACTATACAAATACCTAACTGCGATACATTTATTTCCCCCAGAGCGGGAATATAACTGGCGCTTCGTCCCTTAGCTGCATACGCTCGATAATGAGCTACCCATTGATCTAAGCAAACTTTTTCTTGACCCTCAACTTGAACGCTAGAATCCTTTATCATTTAATCATATTCCCCCGTACTATTAACTTTATATAGAATGATTTTTTCTTTACTATAATCAATAATATTTGCACTAGAACCAAGAAAAATATTCAGACATATTGCAGTCTGAATATCCTTCTTATTACACACTTTTCTTTTTTGAAGTTTTCTCATAACTATCCCAACATTCAATATTTTCAAGTCCTTTAATGTTTTCTTTATAAAAAACAGGATCTTTACCAGCTTTTTTCTGGTTTATATAATCTTGTAACGCCGCAAATGCTACTTTTGAAAGTAAGGTAATAGCAATTAAATTAATAATAACCATAAAGCCCATAAATAAGTCCGCTAAATCCCATACAATTTGAATCTTTGCAACAGAACCAAATACAATCATAGCCAACACACTTATTCTGTATATCATTAACCACACTTTACTTGTATGTAAGAAGCGAATATTTGTTTCGCCATAATAATAGTTGCCAATTAACGCACCAAATCCAAATAAAAAAACAAAGATAGCAAGACAACCCGATGCCCAAGGACCTATGTGTTCACTTAATGCTGCTTGTGTAAGTGCAATACCATTTAACCCCGGTTGTTTATATGCATCAGACAGCAAAATAATAAAGGCAGTGCTAGTACAAATGATCAGTGTATCCGTTAATACACCAAATGCTTGAATCAGTCCTTGTTTCACCGGATGACTTGTTGTTGCTGTTGCGGCAACGTTTGGTGCACTTCCCATACCAGCTTCATTTGAGAATAAACCGCGTTTAACTCCATTCATAAGTGCTGCACCAATTGAACCGCCTGCTATTTGTTTAAAACCAAATGCGTTTTGAACAATAAGAGAAAGAACTTCCGGCATTTTTGATATGTTGGTAACTACAACAAATAATGCAACTCCAATGTATAATACTGCTAAAAATACCACCTTGTATTCAGCCATTTTTGCAATACGTTGTACACCACCAAAAATAATCGCAGCGAAAGCAATGGCCATGATTATCCCAACTGTTAGACGATCTGTACCAAATGAGTTTTGAAAAGCAATTGTAACTGTATTTGATTGTACTGAATTGAATACAAGACCAAAAGTAATTGTGATTAAAATAGAGAATAATACTCCCATCCAACGTTTATTCAACCCTTTTTCCATATAATAGGATGGACCACCGCGGAAACCAGTTTTATCTTTTACTTTATATATCTGTGCTAATGTGCTTTCGACAAAACTGGAGGCCGAGCTAATAATAGAAATAATCCACATCCAAAATACAGCTCCAGGACCACCTAATGCAATTGCAATCGCAATTCCTGTGATATTCCCTGTTCCAACGCGGGCTGCCATACCAATACAAAACGCTTGAAAAGGAGAGATTTGATCTTTAGAACCACTTTTCCCCTCCATTAATACACGGACCATCTCTTTTAACATTCGAAACTGTACAAAATTCAATTTAAATGTAAAATAAATTCCGCAAATAACAAGCATAATAATTAACAATTTAGACCATAAAAAATCATTTGTTGATCCGACTAACTCTACAAAAAATCTTTCCATATTATCACTCCATACCAAAAATTTATCTATCATAATCTATATAAAATCACCTATATTCCTTGGCATAAATACCTCATTCATATTCAAATACAACAAGGATAAAAATTTTCTATATTAATAGAATTGGCCTGTTTAAACAAACATCGCAACACGCAACTGCGAAACTGAATTTTCTAAAAACTTACCATTTATACACAAGATGCTCTATCCCCTTCTGCAAAACTAATATTCTTATCCACTAATGTTGTTGTACTATTATGTTTGTTTCGTTTACCGGTGATTTACATTTTAATCATAATAATCAATAGTGATTAACTGGTTTTTTGTTAATTTTCTTAAGAACATGGAAATATCTCCTTTCTTACTACTAATCTCAAAAATAGGCTAGGTAAAAATTTCACGAAAAATCTATAAAGCGCTTTCAATCTTTAACTAAGAGAAGTTTGTCTTTAATTTATAATTAAAAGTACAGAATGTTACGAAAAAGTACAGATTTTTATAAAAACAAAAAATTTTTTAAGATTTTTCATCTAAAAAAACAGTGAGATTTTGTGAATTTTATACAGTATCCAAACGTCGCAGATTTTGTTCTATCTATCCTTTGACAAGTCTCTATTTTCTTCATATAAACATGCATACTTTTTCTCTTTTAGAAGTTCATATAAATTATTTGAAATCAAGAATCGACGGAATATTATAGGAATATTAAAAAAATAAAACATTTAATTTATTTATGGTATCATACAAAAAACATTTGTTTTCTCAATTAATCCCCCTAGCTGGATTCGTCTATATTGCACATATTTACAACATGAAAGACACTAAGAAAAAAAGGATTTTGTTGAAGGGATGAAACATTACAAAACTCTTATTTAGGACCTTATGTCATCCTCTTTTCTAGCAATATCGAGTTATCCCAAAAAACGTATATTTACTAACATAACTTACAGGTGGTGTATTGTGAAAGAAATAGTATTTGTTCAAAATAAAAAAAGACTCCTTATGAAATTCGAATTTTTAAAAAAGGATTTAGTACTTACCATTTCACTGATACTAGCAATTGTCAGCTGCTTAATACATTCGCCAAAGATCGAATATATTAACTTTGAAGTGTTAATTAGCTTATTTAATCTGATGGTAGCCATTAAGGCCTTGGAACAGCTAAAGATATTAGACAAACTTGCCGTTGCGATTTTAAATAAATGCAATAACAGCAGGTCAATATCTATTATTCTAATTTTGTTATGCTTTATTTGCTCCATGTTTGTAACAAATGATGTCGCTCTCCTCACTTTTGTACCAATAACACTTGTCATTAGTAAAAAAACACAAATGAACATGATGGATACAATCATCCTGCAGACAATTGCGGCAAACATCGGTAGTAGCTTGATGCCTATGGGAAACCCACAAAATTTATACCTATATTCTTACTATGGAATTAAGCTCATCCCATTTTTAGGTTCAATCCTGCTTTTAGCTGTACTTGGAATTAGTTTGTTATTTATATTTACTCAAAAACTTCAAAAAACAGATTTGAAAATAGAACTACCTGTTATTACCGTGAAAAATCAAAAAAAAGCTACCGTCTGGATTTTGATACTTATTACTATCATTGCATCTATTTTTGGTGTTATTAATTATTACATTGCGCTAATAGTCACACTGATAGCAGCATTTACGTTAGATAGAAACTTACTATTTAAGATCGATTACTTTCTTCTAATAACCTTTGTCTGTTTTTTTATTTTTATCGGAAACATTTCCCATTCCGATGCACTGGGGACATTTGCTCGCGCTAATTTAAGAGGAGATACTTCAGTCTTCTTTAGTTCCATATTTTTGAGTCAATTGATTAGCAATTTTCCTACTTCAATTCTTCTATCAAACTTTACTTCTGATTGGAAAGCTTTATTACTAGGAGTAAATATTGGAGGGCTTGGAACAATTATCGCATCTTTAGCCAGTGTAATCTCCTATAAACTATTCATTCAGGCCAATGTTAAAGAGAGTAAGGCATATTTAATTAAATTTAGCATTTACAACTTTGCATTTTTAATCATACTTACATGTATACAATACTTTATCTTTAAATTTCTAAAAATTTTTTAAAAAATTGATTCCTTTAGAAAAACCCAAATTTCTCAGCATTAAATTGAGAAATTTGGGTTTTAATATAGGTATGTTCACTATTTTGAGATGTTCCCAAAGCGAAACTCTTTTAGCTTTTACGTTATTTATTAGAATTCGGTTCATTTTTTATGCACTCAGTTATATAATAAATGACTGAATTTATAGGGTAATAACTTTCAATTAATAATAGAAATATAGCTTATTACAATGTTATTTCATTTTTGAAGTCCTCTTCACAAAATCCTTAATGTCCCTCAAATTTTTCCCGCTAATATTATCTTTGATGGTTAAATTTAGTTCAATTTCTAATTTTGCAAATACTGCTCCTACACAATTATAGATACTTAATCCCTCTATACTCTTTCAAGCGGTAATCCATTCCGATGGAAATTACAAATGACAAAATTTATCCGTTTTTCCTACTTGCTAAATTCAGCAAGTAGAATGTTTTTAAAAACTTCCGGGTTATTAAGGTTTAAACTGTTCGAATTGATAGCGAGTGTATGTTTACCTCCAAGTGTTCCACCAGCAAAAGTGGAAAACCCTGGAACGGCCCCCCTGTGTCCCCATACCGAGACACCGTTCGGAAGCTTAATTTCAAGTATTCCAAGACCATATCCGGTTCCCTCTCTATTTGTAGGAACTGTAGTAAGCATTTGTTTTAACTGCTGTTCCTTCAGTAATTTGCCACCTAGTAAGCAAGAGAAGAATTTGTTTAAGTCGTCAGCAGTAGAAATCATATCTCCATCCGAGCTACCTGGGTTAATATAAGTAACATCTTTTAGCTCACTCGCTCCGTCTAGTTGCAAATAGCCACGGGCATGCTTGGTGCCTGGAATCACGCTTGAATTACCAGGTAGAAATGTATTTGACAAATCAAGCGGTTCAATAATCCGATTTTCAACCTCTTCCGCATAGCTGTTTCCTGTTACTTTTTCAATAAGGATTCCTAGTATTACATATCCTGTATTTGAATAAGACCAACCCTTTCCTGGGGCAAAGTCTGGGGGAAGTGAAATCCCCATCTTTACAAATTCTTCAGCCGTATACGATTTTTTTATATCCGTAATATCAAAGTCTTTTGAATTTATATAGTCAGCAATACCACTTGTATGATTCAATATTTGCCGGATCGTAATCTGGTTACCATCATATCCGTTTCCTTGAATAACACCAGGTAACCATTTTTCAATGGAGTCGTCTAGATTCAAACGGTTCTCTCCAGATAATTGAAGTAGAACTGTTGCAATGAACGTTTTCGTCACACTGCCAATGCGAAAGCGAAAATCTGCTTGCATTGGTTTCTTAGTTTTCAGATCCGCTACCCCAGCACTATAACTCCAAGTTTTATCCCCCTTAGAAATTTTAGCGAGTATTCCTGGGTATCCAAGTTGCAGTTCATCTCGCATTGCTTTCTTAACGGAAGTACGATCACTTTGCGTACTTGTTTGTAACGAACTAGATACATTTTGCGTAGATTCTGCTTTTACAACTGATGTTGGTGTTATGTATAACAGGGAACTTCCACCTATTAAAAGTGCTAGACTTGCACATGTAATTTTACTGCGTGTTTTCATAAAAAATTCCTCTCTTCTATTAAAATTGTATAGATAGTTGATAGCAGTGTCATATACGAGCCACACAGCTATCCATTCTCTCAATGATGAAAAGGCAACAATACATTTGCAATCATTGTACTCATTATTTTCACAAAACACTCTTGTTACTAATTGTTATATATATGCCGTACTTATCCCCCCTTCACGCCTCCTTATATTTCTATCCTACACAATGAAAATCTCTTTTTCCTTACCTATCCCTTACAAATTCCTTACATTCAAAATTACTTGTACACTAGGGTTGAAGTAGCATCTGTGCCCGAAAACGCAAAAAAATAGATTACCTGCACACGAAAAAGTATAGTGCACAGGTAATCTATTTGTTTTTGAGATTAATAAAAACCTAATTTATCTTTTGAATTCTTCCATCAATAATAGACTGAATTGGTTCTTTTGATTTTTTTATATAATCTACTAATGCTTCAAAATCAGTTGGTCCTGTTTCAGCATCTTTACCGTTTTTAAAGGATACAAATCCATCTCCCCCTGAAGCTAGAAATGCGTTAGCAACGACGCTGTAAGTTTTAGAAGGAATAATTTCTTCTCCATTCGTTAAGCGAATACTTGTTACTTTTTCTCCATTGGGCTTGTTCGCATCCCAAGTGTATTGGATCCCTGAAATTTGAAGCATTCTTGTTATGTCTTTTTGCCATTGTTGATTTAAAATATCACGAATGTCTTGACCTGTTAAATTTACTTTTATTAATTGATTTCCGAATGGTTGAATACCATATATCTCTCCCCATGTAATATCACCAGCATCTAAGTCATTACGAATACCACCAGGATTCATAAGTGCAATTTGGGATTGCATTGTTGTACGCTGGGCATCAGCAACTAAATTTCCAAGAGTAGATTCACCAGCCGTATTGAGTTTGCGATCTAGTGGCGCAATAGACTTACCTACAACTTCATTAACAAGAGGTGCGATTTTTGCTTGATATTTCTCCATCTTCTTCTTTATTTTTTTATCAGGCTCTATGCCTTCATGATAAGTTGTAACAATTTCTGCTTTTTTCTCAACAATATCTTGTGTTTTACGATCAATCTTTACATCAACATCAGCAAAAGCCATACCATATGAATTTGCTTGTACGACAAGTTTATTATTAACAGTTCCATTTACATAAGTGTGGCTATGGCCACCAAAAATAACATCGACTTCTGGATCAGTCTCATTTGCTAATCGGACGATATCACCATTTGTTACGCCGTTCCCATCTGTTATACCTCCGTTATGTGCAAGAACAACGATAGATTTAACGCCTAGTTTTTTTAATTGCTTTACGGATTTGTTAATAGCTTCAACTTCATCTGTAATTTCTACATTCTTTAGCATAGTAGGCATAACAAGGTTAGGAACATCCGTTGTTACGACTCCGATAAATCCAACAGGAACTCCTTGTACCTTTTTTATAGTGAATGGTGGTAAAAATAAACGACCGGTGGATTTATTATAGAAATTTGCAGCAACATATGGGAATTTTGCCCCTTTAAAATTTCCTGTTTTCTCATGGTATCCACCATAAATAAGGCGGTTCATTTCTTCAACACCTTCATCAAATTCATGATTCCCTATCGTTCCAACATCGAATTTCAAATCATTTAGAAATTCAATCGTAGGTTCGTCTTGTAATAATGCTGAAACAGGAGTACTTGCTCCAACAACATCTCCAGCATGTACCTTTAATGTATTCGGATTTTGTTTTTCACGATCACGTAAATAAGCCCCTAAGTACTCAATTCCCCCTGCATCTTTATTGTTAATTTTTTTTACAGTGTCTAGTTGCCCATGAAAATCGTTAATACCGAGCATTTGTACATCTATGTAGCGGTTTGATTCTGTACTTGCTTGGGCTGAAGGCATAGCAAATACACTAGTAAAAGTAACTGTACTTAATGCTAAAGCAACTGGAATGATTTTTTTCAACATAAAATTTCTCTCCCCTAATTAAAATCTGACATAATACGATGTTATTTTAATATATTAAGAGAATTATTTCTATAAAAATTCAACTAATTATAAAAATTAATAAGATTTTATTGTTTTCTGACAAAACATTTCTTTATTTTGAGGATTATTCAAAATATTATCTTGATAGTAATATAACAATACTTCTAAGAAATCTAAAAAACTCTAATCAATATATTTTAGCTGTTAAGAAGAGTATTCAATCCAAAATTAATGGAGATTTATCAACCTAACATCTCAATATCACCATTAAAAAGATGCTCCTGGATTTATCCAAGAGCATCTTTTATAAAGCTTTATTTTTTTACTTGTTTATAATTTATTAATTAACAATTATATAGTTGTAATCAGTCCTTTAAAAATAATAGGAGTGCTTCATTAAATTCTTTGGCATGCGTTGCATTTAGCCCATGTGGACCACCCTTTATTAACGTTACTTTAGAATTAGGAATTGCTTCATGTGTTAATTTCCCACTATATTCATATGGTACAGTTGCATCAGAATCACCGTGAATAATAAGAGTAGGTATATTAAACTTCTCCAAGTCTTTTCTAAAATCAGTCTTACTAAAGGCGGTAATACAATCAAGTGTTCCTTTAGGCGATGCACTGGCTGCAATATCCCAATTATATAAACGGAATGGCTCACTAACTAAATCTGTTCGATTACCAGCTGCGAAAAATCCCTTAGTAAATTCATCAAGAAATGCAAGGCGGTCATTAATCACACCACTTTTGAACGCTTCAATTGTTGCATCATCTAATGCCCCTTCAGGATGATCCTCTGATTTGTATAAATATGGAGGTACTGCTCCAGCAAAAACAGCCTTTTCAATACGATCTGTTCCATACGTACTAATATACCGGGCTACTTCGCCTCCACCCATAGAAAAACCAACAAGTGTGACATTTTGAAGCTCTAAATGTTCTAATAGTTGATGTAAATCAGAAGTAAAGGTATCATATTCATACCCTTCCCACGGCTGAGATGATTTTCCAAATCCTCGACGATCATATGTTATAACTCTGTATCCAGCCTCAACAAGAGCGGGAACTTGGTATTCCCAAGATCGACCACTTAACGGCCAACCATGAATTAGTACAACTGGTTTTCCTGTGCCATAATCCTCATAATATATCTCAATTGGTTCTTGATTTTCAGTTCCTACAGTAATTTTAGCCATGCTTCTACCTCCAAAAAATATTCTAATATGTATCCTTTTCTTCAATAATCCGGATGAATGTCATAACCTATTCATGCACGTTTATGTTGTGAACTCTAAGTATGAAACTCTATTGTTCCAATGCATTCATTTTCTCCTTTTGGAACAATCCCCCCTCTAATACCTTTTTCATCATAAAATAATTACTGAACATTACTCCTATTCAATTGTAATAACAAAAATAGGTGACTATCAATATTGTTCTATCTATAGGATGTATAGGTAAAACCAATCTATTTTATAGTGAAAACAACTATAGTTACGACCTATACGAATTATAGATAATTTAGAATTGATTAACGAATCAGTTTTCAAATACTATAAAATTGTATAGCACTTCATGTTCTGTGAATGCTGCTATAACCAATATTATTGGTCAGCTTAGTTATAAACGAAGAAACTTATGATAGTATCCGACTATTTAAACTTTCTTCGATTACTTAATTTTTAGGAGGAATACATAATGACTGATCTCTATTCTCGTATTAACAAAGATGATGCTGTTGTGCTTTTAGTAGATCATCAAACTGGTCTTATGTCCGGACTAGTACGTGACTATGGTGTTGATGAATTCAAGAACAATGTTTTAGCTCTTGCTCATACTGCTAAGTTTTTTGATTTACCAGTTATTTTAACAACAAGTTTCGAAAACGGGCCTAATGGACCTTTAATGCAAGAATTGGTTGATCTCTTTCCTCATGCACCAAAAATAGCTCGACCTGGACAAATTAACGCATGGGATAATGATGATTTTGTAAAAGCAATCGAAGAAACTGGAAAAAAACAACTTATCATCGCAGGCGTAGTTACGGACGTTTGTGTTGCTTTCCCGGCACTTTCCGCTATAAAAGCTGGATATGAAGTATTTGCTGTTACGGATGCTTCAGGAACTTTCAGTAAACAAGTTGCAGATGCTGCCAATACTCGTATGGCACATAGTGGTGTGCAACTTATGAACTGGTTTAGCGTAGCTTGCGAATTACAACGCGATTGGCGCAACGATGTCGAAGGTTTTGGCAATTTGCTTGCTAGCAATCTTCCAGGCTATCAAAATATAATTGGAAGCTATAGGGGAGCTCAGCGAGATCTTAGTAAACAAAATGCATAAAGTGAAACTTTAATCAGTGGGGGTTTTGTTCATCCCCCACTGATTATTAGTTGAACCAATCGGGCTTTTACAGGCAGTTGATCCCCCACCTAACTTCTTTGCTTCCGCTGAATTTTGAGGTGGGGGTCTTACTGCCCGTTAATGCGGGATAAATGTATTTCAAAGAAATAGCTTTAAATCACTTTCAAAAAAATGGATAGTATACATTTAGTGCTGATTAAATCAGCACTCTCTTTTAATTTAAAAGGTATAGCAAAAATTTTATTTTTACGATTACAATTTTAAACAATTAAAAAAGGAGCGTTTTATTATGAGTAATTTAGAATTGTTAAATCCGGAGAACAGTGCATTAATTTTGATTGATTTTCAACCTCAAATGACTTTTGGAGTTGCAAGTATTGATAGACAAACATTGATTAATAACGTTATGCTACTTGCTAAATCAGCAAAAACTTTTAACGTACCTACTATTCTTACTACAGTTGAGACACGCAGCTTTTCTGGTTATTTTTGGCCACAAATTCTTGATATATTCCCAAACCATGAAATTATAGAACGCAGTTCAATGAACTCTTGGGAAGATCCAAAATTTGTTGAAGCAGTTAAAGCAACAGGTAGAAAGAAATTAATATTTGCAGCACTTTGGACTGAAGTTTGCCTTGCATTCCCTGTGCTTGAAGCAATGAAAGCTGGCTATGAAGTGTATGCAGTTGATGATGCTTCAGGTGGTACTAGTCTGACAGCACATAACGCTGCTATGCGTCGTGTAGAACAAGCTGGTGCAATTCCAGTGACAGCAATTCAAGTTTTACTTGAATACCAACGTGACTGGGCACACAAAGACACTTATGATGCTGTAATGGAAATTGTAAAGGAGCACACTGGCGCTTATGGTCAAGGAGTAGAATACGCATATACTATGGTGCACGGCGCGCTTCCAAGCAGGAAAATATGAAACAAGAAGGAGTAGCTGTCGAAGAGACTTATACAGGGAACACGATGGATGCTGCTGATCCAGTAACAACGATTGTTACATGGGAAATTCAACAAGGTAAAGAAAAACAGTTTGAAACATGGAGACATGAAATCGAAGCTGCCGCTACTAAATTCCCAGGGCATTTAGGTGTAAATCTAATAGTCCCAAATAACGAATCGAGAGAGTATACTGTTATTTTTCGCTTTGATACGTATGAGCATCTACGTGCTTGGCAAGAATCAGACATTCGCCGGGATTTGTTAAAAACGGCAGAACAATTTCAAGTTACTAATCCGAGTTACAAAACTGAAAGTAGTTTGGCTTATTGGTTTGTTACTCCGAAAACGCCAGTTCCACCGCCAAAATGGAAAATGTCTATCGTTACCCTTTTGGGTGTATGGCCTCTTAGCATGTTAGTTCCTAAAGTGATAGGACCTATTATAAAACATATGAATCCTATTATGTCGGCCTTTTTTGTTTCAGTATGTATAGTGTCCTTGCTATCATGGGTAGTCATGCCGATTTTCGGTAAATTATTTCATCCATGGTTACAAAATAATAGAAAGTAGACGAGGTGTGAACATGAATTTACCGGATATGATCTTATATAACGGAAAAATTACTACCCTTGACCCTTCTCAGCCTGAGGTATCTGCTATCGCCATAACTGATGGTTTAGTCACTGCAGTAGGTGGAGATGAGCTTCTTAATAGTGCCACGGAAAAAACAAAGAAAATAGACCTTAAAAGAAAGAGAGCTATTCCAGGCCTGAATGACTCTCATATACACGTTATTCGTGGTGGTCTGCATTATAATATGGAATTACGTTGGGAAGGCGTGCCATCACTTTTTATTGCTCTAGAAATGCTCAAAGAACAGGCAAGGCGTACACCTGCTCCTCAGTGGGTAAGGGTAGTTGGAGGTTGGTCTGAATTTCAATTTAAAGAGAGACGGTTGCCAACTTTGGAAGAAATTAATGCCGTTTCTGAAGACACTCCTGTATTTGTGCTACATCTTTACGATAGAGCACTTGTAAATCGTGCTGGGCTGCATGCACTGGGATATACAAAAGATACACCAGACCCTCCAGGCTGCTTAATTGAGCGGGATAAACGAGGTAATCCAACGGGCCTTTTAATTGCGAATCCTAACGCTTCTATTCTTTATTCAAGTTTAGGTAAAGCACCAGCACTTAATTTTGACGACCAGATTAATTCAACTCGCCATTTTATGCGCGAATTAAATAGATTAGGTATTACAAGTGCTATTGACGCAGGTGGTGGATTCCAAAATTATCCTGATGATTACAAAGTTGTTGAACATTTAGCCGAGAAGGAACAATTAACTTTGCGTATTGCTTATAATCTATTTACGCAGAATCCAAATCATGAATATGAAGACTTTGCTTCATGGGCAAAAATTGTTTCTCCAGGTCAAGGAACTGATAAGTATAAAATGAATGGTGCCGGAGAGATGTTAGTATTCTCAGCAGCCGATTTTGAAAAATTTCAAATGCCACGGCCTGAACTAGCTACGATGATGGAAGCTGACTTAAAGAAAGTAATTTCTCTATTGGTGGAAAACCGTTGGCCCTTCCGTTTACATGCAACTTATGATGAGTCAATCACACGTTTCTTAAATGTATTCGAGGAAGTTAACAGTGAAATTCCTTTTAATGGTCTACGATGGTGGTTTGATCATGCAGAAACAATCTCAGATCGTAGCATGGAACGTGTTAAGGCTTTAAATGGCGGTATTGCCATCCAAGACCGCATGGCTTTTCAAGGTGAATACTTTGTTGATTTATACGGAAAGGAAGCTGCAAAGCGTACTCCTCCGATTTATCGTATGTTAGACCTTGGTATACCTGTTGGCGCCGGTAGTGATGCAACTAGAGTTTCCAGCTATAACCCTTGGGTCGCTCTTTATTGGATGGTTGCCGGAAAAACCATTGGTGGACTTTCGATATACGATGAAAAAAATAAACTGGATAGAAAAGTAGCCCTGGAATTATATTCAAAAGGAAGTGCGTGGTTCTCTGGTGATGAAGGTAAAAAAGGAACCCTTGCAGTAGGTCAGTTTGCTGATCTTGCTGTATTGTCTGCTGACTACTTTACTGTGCCAGAAGAAGAAATCAAAAACCTTGAATCATTACTCACAATTATGGGCGGACAGGTTGTGTATGGAAATGATGAATTTAAAAATTTATCACCTGAATTGCCGCCAGCATCACCTGACTGGTCACCGACGGGAGTTTATGGTTATGGCGGTGCTAACCTAGCCAACACTATACTTTCTCACGATGCCCATGATAACAAGTTACATAGTTGCAGTAACCCTCTCCATCAACACACTCATACCGTAATAGGAAAAGATGGAACTACATGGGGTATCGGTTGTACTTGCTTTGCTTTCTAAATCAAAACCACCGGTATAATGCCGGTGGTTTTCTTTCTGCAATAAGGATATGTAGATTCGAAATAGCATTGTATATCTCTATTGGAATCTATTACTATTTAATAGGACAAAAGAGTTGATAGCTTAAACTTGATTTGTTTTTTACATCCTTCTCTCCGTGCAAAGCCTACCCCTTTCCCTTAAGTAAAAGTCAAAAATCGATCACACCACACATATAAAGCCACTGCCCTTTGACTTTAATATTTGCTTTATCTTAAGATTTATAGATTTTTTCAAATTTTACACTAGAATTATTATTATTTCTATTACACTGATACTTTTTGCGAATCATTTAACTTCTGCATAAAGATGCGTGCAGCAAAACTTAAAAATTTATCATCAAAGTGAATAAGATTAATATCTTGACTTGGTGTTGGATCAGTAATACGAACTATGCTCAAAGTATCATTATTAACAAAGTTAACCAGTGAACGAGGTATTATGGCAACCCCATGTCCATTGTATACAAGGCTCAATAGAGAAATAGAAGATTTTGTTTCTATATTTGCTTCAGATAAAGATAACCCTAAACTCTCACAATATATTTTAATAGATTCACGACAACTACATGAAACCATTATTCTACTCAGCCCTACTAATTCTCGAAAAGAAACAAATGATTTTTCATTCAAAGGATGATTTTTTGGAATGACAAGGACGAGCTCTTCACTATACAAAAGGGTGTTTGTTAATGTGTCTGGAATTTGAGCACTACGTGTAATCCCAAAATCAATATTTTTGTCAACGATTTGATTTACGGCAACTTCGGATTCTACAATTTTCACTACGATGTTGGGATAATGTTGTTGAAACTTCATAATATAAGGTGTTAAATAAGTAAGGTCCTCTAATAGACCTCCTATAGTAATCACACCTCTTTTTACACCCTTTAATTCAAAAATTTCATTATAAACGTCATCAAATTGTTGCATGATAAATTTTCCTTTATCAAATAGCAGCTTACCCGCTTCTGTCATTTTGATACCTCTTCCAACTCGATGAAACAAAGGTGTATCAAGTTCACCTTCTAACACACGTATTTGTTGACTTAAAGTCGGCTGTGAAATACCTAGAACTTCCGCAGCTTTAGTAAAACTATTATTATTACAAACTTGAATAAAATACTCTAAATGACGTAACTCCATTCTTGATACCCACTCTCCGCTTTATGAAAGATTTATAATGAAAAGGACGATATGTATACGTGAACATAACAACTTTATTTCCTACTATATTAATTGCAATTACATAATTTCTTTATTTTGTACTACAATACATTTACTACTATTTATTAATTTTCCCTCCTATTTATTTAATTTATATTTAATTAGGATATTACTAAACAGAAATAACATCTAAAAACTTACACTTTCTGTGCGTAATATCCTAACTTTTTCAACTGTTTACTTATCATTTTTTCTCAATATAGTCCAAACTACCAAATATTTGCCGAATCCCCTCTCTATGCTGTGGAAAAATTAGTGTCACCAATTCAATACCTTCTGAAATAATTGATGCATACGTGATACAAAAACTTACAAGTAATATTTTGTCCTCAATTTTTTTATAGGCCGATCAGCTTTACTGTATAGTAGCTCAAGCACTGCAAATTCAGTTGCATTAAGTCCATAAATTTTTAGATCCTTTTCATACGTTTAGTGATTGGCTGTAATTCCCTTGATAATATAACAAATAACTTTAAAGATAAGCTCTCATAATTACCAATCCTTTACAAGTTATCTTGAATTCGAGATTTATTATATTATCGTCGAAATATTATGTCAATAATTCATTTTAGCGTTATCAAGCCACTTATAATTTATTTCTCAACATAAGACATATAGAATCGTTAGAAAATAACTGTTAATATATAGATATCTCAATTACGTTATTTTTTAGAGGGCTTGTTGTCTAGAACAAGCTCTCTTTTTTCATAGTCTAAATGGAATTCGGACACATTTTATATGGTGAGTTTTGCCCTCTTTTAGCGATAGAGACAAAAAATCTGGTTGTGATGTAAAAACTTCAAAATAACCGCAAATAATCTATAAAAATCAGACATATTAATGAATATGCATTCAAGCGAATCCGGTCTGTTTAAATTTGATTATTGAACTATTTCTCTGTGGCAAAATAAAGCAGCGCTATGGTCGGAAAAGCGATTCCGATCCACAATGCTACACTCCATCCTCCGAAAAAGGATCCAACAGCAACACCCAAAAAGAAAATAGACATGAATAATCCATTTAAGCGACTACGAACTTCTGGTTGCAAAGAGAAAATCAAACGTTGACTTAAAACTGGAAGAGGAATATCGCACTCGATGTTTCCAGCCCCGTCGACTGCAAGCAAAGCAACTTCTAGAGAAGGGAATTCAAAGAGGAGAATTGAAAGAAAACCTTGATATTGAATTATCCATCGATCTCATTTACGGACCAATTTTTTATCGGTTGCTAGTAACCGGTGATAAGTTGGATGATTCCTATGTACATCACTTGGTAACAAGCGCATTCGATGGAATACGATAAACATGAATAACATTCGAAAAAAGAATTAAATGGGCCTTCCTCCTATACGAATAAAATTTCGCTTAACTTAATAAATAAAATATCTAATTATTTAAGCTGATGTATATGAGTCGGTCCCCCACATACATCAGCTTAAGAGTTGAGAATTACCCTAAATGAATGAACATGCAAAAAAATTTATTCTGGGGATTTTACGATATTTTATTTAATCGAAATGTGACATAACTCCTAATATTAGTCTTATTAAGACGCAAGCTCCCTCTCTTCTCTTTTTTAATTGAATATTTTAGGTTTATAATGATTTATTTTTAAAGATAATTACCTAATTTATTAACTTATTTTAGAGTAAAAAATAGGAGAAGCCTATCGTGACAGACTCCTCCTAAAAAACAACCGTTATATACATATTGAAAATAAATTTATTTTATTAATAATGAATATTCACCAGTGTTATCATCAAATTTATACACATTCAAATAATATTTCCCTGGTTTCGCTACGAATTTTCCCTTTATAGCATTTCCTTCATCTTCACCACAAGCTACGTAATTTTGCATGTCTGATTCATGATAAAGTACCCATGTCATCCCAATGTTTTGTTCATTTACCACAGAAATATCTACTTCTTTTGGAACTGTAACATCAAACGTATAAACATCTGTTTGATCAGGAGCAATCAGATTTCCTTTTACAAGCTTATTAAACGGGAGTACCTTTTCCTCTTCAAGGGATCCACCTGTTTGCGGATCTTGTTTTACAGTAACTTTTGTTTGTTCTTTACTTTCTTTTCCTCTACTATCTTTCACTGTTAGTTCCACAGTATATGCTCCTTTTTCTCCATATACATGGGTAGGGCTGACTTCTGTACTTGTTGTACCATCTCCAAAGTTCCATAGATAAGAAATAATTTTTCCATTTTCACTTTCTGTACCATCACTATGGAATTGAATTCCTTCATTTACTATCCCGCTATATGGTCCATTCATATTTACTATAGTCGTTGTTTTTTCTTTTTCCTCTGTTGCAACACCATGGAAAACAATATCATATTCAAATTGATTGGCTGCATTCACACGATAGTTAACAAAATAGGCTGTAACTGTTTTATAGCCGCTCCATCCTGTTTGAGACAACTGCTCCAAGGTTTGATTGACTTGTTTACTCATTGTTTTCCAGTCTTCAGACTCACCTTTTGATGTACTACCTATGTACTTGCCTTCTACAGTAAATGTGTTAAAAAATTGAGACTCATGTTTTGTGATTTTTGCATCTTTTATATTAGTTACATCGACAATTTCTTTCTTCACTTCAGCTAACGGCTTAGGTGCATGTTGTATTAAGTAATCATTTGTTACTTGTGGTACATTGTATTTATCTTGATTATCAATCAACTGCTGCATATACGTTTGATATTCTGTATTCAGCTGTGCATCTTTACTTAATGCTTCACGATACGCGTCATAATTTTTCACATCGTTTGCACGGATTAAATCCTGAATCTTATCAAAGGTTTCAAAGTGGTGATTATATAGATAAGACTGTAGTGCAAAGGAATAATTATAAAAATCCCATGATCCATATTTTGCGAACAAAGTTTGCTTTGCAGTATAACGGCTTGCCGGATCAGATGATAAGCCACTTATAATACTTTTACGTGGAACAACATTATTTGTACGTGTAGATCCTGCAAAGAATTCTGCATTCCCTTCTTGGAACCAAGTTAAGCGTTCATTTTGATATAGTTCTCCACTCCCAAATAAACCAGGAACCTCGTATCTTCCTTGTAAATAATGAGTGAATTCGTGACGGAATAACTCTTCTAGACTATAAATACTCTGTTTTGGTGTACGCTCATATGTAAAGAAAGTACCCTTCTCTTCAATATAAATACCGCCGTTGTTCGTTTCATATCCATATAATTGTCTATTTAATTGATAATCATCTGGATTATTATAAATTACAATTGTCAGCACATCATCTGCGTTACCTGGTTCTAGTGCTTTATCATTTCCAATTACACGGTGATATTGTGCCTTTACTTCTTTGGCTGCCCAATATAACCTTTTAATTTTCTCTTCTGTTACTTTATCGCCTGTCTTAAAAACAATAGATCCATCATCAAATGTATATGTTTTAGGTAAGTATTGTAACTTCCCTTCTTCACGTATTTTCTGTAAATCTACTGTATTTCCATCATAATCTTTTCCACCGTAGTTTGTTTTGATTTGCTCTACCGCTATAAAATAAGGTCCACTTAGGCGAGGATACATATTCATCGCTTGTGTAATAACTTCCAATCCTTTGTTTGGATTGCTATGAAATTTCCCTAAACGTCCTGCATAATAAATCCCATTATTAATTAGCCAACTATTCTCAGTTGTTAAATTCCGTATGAGAGCAATTCTACTAACCTCATTTATAAAGTTATCTATCTTTCCATACCACATTGTTGCATTAGGCTTTTTATTCGTTTCCTGCAAATAAGATTGTATATCATAATCAATACCTTTTACGATTTCATATACAGCTTGTTCTTTCATATAATCATTAGCATACATAGAAAGGTTATCATTAAACTGTTTTAAAATATTTGCCGCATACTGTACTGTTTCAGCATCACTAGAAGCATTACTAATTAATTTCCCATACGCAACTACTACTCTATCTTGCTCAGCTGTACCTAATGTAAAGTTTGGATTTTTTGCAATAGCTTTTAATGCTGGTAAACATTTGTCATGGAAGCTTCTCTCATTTAAGTAACCTACTTCATTATTAGAATATCCCACATAAAAAGCAGAACGTAATATCTCAACGAAAGTTTCAATTCCCATTGAGTCCTCTTTCGTAAAAGATGTCCCTCGTCGTCCTAATTCATTAATGATAACGTTCATACGTTCTCTATTTTGATAAAAAGCTTTCGTATCTTGATTGAATTGAAATAAGTCTGTAATTTGATTCCATGAAACTCTTGATAGCGTATCAATGAATTGACTATCAGGCATTTTATTCAGTTCTGCCAGAGTATAGCTTTGCTTTAATTGCCTGTCATTATGTTTCATCACCGAAGTTGGCCTTTGTGAAAAATCACCTACTTTTAAACGCTCTTCAAAAGTTAAAGTTCCATCCGCTTTTGTAGCATGTGCAATTTCATCTTTTAAAGTTTCTGTCCCAATCGGTTTCATCTGTAACGTATTATAGGGTGCTTTTTCTTCTGCGGATACCTGTGTTTGAATACTTCCAAATGATAATGCCATCGTACTAATACCGATCATCATTTGAGTAAATTTTAAATTCTTGTTCATAACATTTCCTCCATTTATATATTCCACCCAAAAATATAACATTTTATCTTAATAAATTATCATAAAATGTATTATTACATATTGTTTAATATACATTTATGTATAAATTAATATTAAACAAATCATTATTGAATCTCTTTCTTTTTCCATACATACTCATAAATTGAGTAAACTTTTTGTTTGGAATTTACAGGTTCGTTGCACGAAACCAGACTCTCTTGCAAGATTTCTTAAGATGTTCGGGGATAAATAACATTGAATTTCTTGAGCAAATAGTTGTAGTTCATCAGATACAAAAATAGACATAAAAAACGCTATCCTTTCCTAGGATTCTAGAGAAAGAATAACGTTTTTTTACTCGTTCAGTACTTAGTAGGTATAACTTTTTATATTTCAAATGACTTTTCTCTCTAAAATTATTTTTCATACAAATTTTCAGATTCTAAAAAATCTATAAATTTCTTATAATGTGTCACTGTTCTTTCTAAAGCAATCATTAAAACAAATATAAAATAAATTGCTTGAATTCCATTCATATAATTAAAGAGTGATTCAAATATATATACAATACTTGCAATCATAGAACAAAACCATAAATAAAATTTCATTTTCAGTTTTTTAATTTTTTGCTTAGTTGTCTTACAAGGCTGGCCATGAACTCTTATAAACAAATAAATTGCTGTATGCAAAATAATAATTGAAAATTGGAAACTTCGATTGTCCTCTGAACTAAATTCAGAGAAACCTATTTCTAATGAATGTAATACTATCCAAATAGAAAACAAAGATAGCACGAAGACATATAAAAAACCAAATAATAATTCAAAAATAAATAACCAAGGTTTATTTAATATTGAGTAAAATGGATTTAGATATTTTATGGTTAATAAAAATTTCTTCACTAAATCAGTAATAATAATTGATGTATTAGTTATATTCATATAGAAAAGTAATGTTATTGGAACCAATAACATTATAGCAATGCCCCAAATGGTAATCTTAATACCGGATAAAAAGAAAACAGCTCCAAAAATTACAACTGAAAAAATAAAAGTTGATATTGGAACAAACATTAAAAATATAAGAGTTCTTATTAAGATTAACTCCCCTAAAAAATCTTTTATTATGAAAACATGTATTTTTTCCTCCTTGTAATTCTTCACAGTTTCAACTATTTCTTTCTCGGATAAAAGAAAATACTTCAATCTATTAAACATAAAAAAACTCCTTTATATTAATTTAAAAAAGATTGACCTCTGTATGCTACAGAGGGCAATCTTTCTTGATGATTAAAATATATACCCAACTGTTAGCAAATATATTAAAAGACATTGTCATCAATTCACTTTAAATTTCACTTCTGGGTATTTGGAGTCCAATTTTTCAAGCGCAGAGCTATCGTCTACCTGTTTCACATATCGATCAAAAAAAGCGAGACTGAATTCGTTTATAATACGGTGAACGTATCTTGGATCTTCATCTAAGCTTCGTAACAAAGGAGAGAACAAATGAAAATCAGTGAAACTCGTATGATTGGTATGGGGAATAACCATTGACATGCCACCACCTGCAAGTGCATGGTCACTACGAACTTTTCCCTCTAAAAAATCTTCCGTGGAATCATCACTAGTCTCTGCATTCATAATCAAAAACGGTTTTCCAACTCTAGATTTCGGAACATTTTCCCCATATAATGTACCATCCATATTGATGGCTGCTTTGACACGGGAGTCTTCCACTAACACTTGCGCAGCTGTAGCTCCACCATAAGAATGTCCAAACATTCCAATTCGGGATGTATCCATTCTTCCTGTAAAGCGATTATCTTTATCGCTTTGGTTAAGCTTCTCTATTTGATTAAGTACAAAAACAACATCTTCCTTCCATAATTTGATATGGCGATCTCGTTCGGCAAAATCAGTTAAATTGATCGACTGTACAAAAGCGGTTCTGCCATCTGGAAAGACGGTAGCTGCAGCATCATAGGTATGATCAATTCCTACGACGATGTAACCTTGGCTGGCCAACTCCTCCACCTCAAACGTGTTTTGATTGCGAAAACCGCTTAAACCATGGGAAAAGAGTAGGACCGGATAACGTTCCTCTGAATCTGACAATTGAGCTTCCATGAATGCATTCGACTTCATCAAGCCTAGATGATGAAACGCGAATGCTGGAATAGACAATGATTTTTCCAACCCCTTGGCAATCTCATCCGAGTTATGGATATAAGGTGCGCGATTCATCTCTCCTTTTTCTTTTGCAGGATACCAAACCTGAACCATCAGCTCGCGCCGGCCGTTCAAATCTTTCATATAAGGTTCTTCTCGATTATAATCAATCCAATGATAAAGTGTAGTACCAACCTTGAAGGGACCGCTCGTTTTTTCAAATAAAACTACCGGCATGAGGGAAGGAAGCATGACCGCAATAGTCAAATAAATGACCAGTAGCGATGTCTTGACTGTGAATGCCCCACAACTTTTAACGTTCTTTTTTGATTCAGCAAATAGATAGCAGCTTGTTAAAATAAATGGGGACAAATAAGCAGGAATCATCTGCCAGCGATACCCTTCTACGATAAGCTGCACAACAACCACACAAAAGGCAACTGTTAGAATAAAGACAGACCATTGTTTTATTTTCTCACTAAAAAACAATATACAGCCTAGAATACTAAAATTCACAATGATTATAACAGTCTCAAAAAAATCCATTTACATTCCTCCTATACCCGTATTTTATCTTCAAGGACATCCCAGCCAAATTGAAAAAACAATTTAAAATTACAAACTTTTCGTTTCCATCTCTGATTACCTTAATTTGTACCTTTAGTACCAAAAAATTATTTTCGGTACTCATTTTATATTATACCGAAATCTTCCAGACTGTAAAGTATAATTACCCTTAAGTAAAATCGACATAAAGTGAAACTTTAATCAGTGGGGTTTTCTTCATCCCCCACTGATTATCAGCCCTCACCAATCGGACTTTTATGGGCAGTTGATCTCCCACCTAAATTCTTTGCTTTCACTGAATTTTGAGGTAGGAATCTTACTGCCCATTAAAGCGGGATAAAAATAAAAAATGAGCGGGGCTACGTTAACCTGTATGGTTATTGTGACCCTACTCATTTTTTATGTAGAAGTACTATTTAATCCTTACTTGTGATTCCATGCAATATGATATCGGTCATCATTGCAAGTGACTCTTGTAGAGTAATTTGGTTAGAGGCTATACTCCCCTGTTCAAAAATTGATTTCATTAACGTTTTGAGTGTTTGGATTAGCACTGGAATGTCCATTGAACGTAAAACACCGGTATTGATGCCCTCTTCAACTAGCCCAGTAATTACCTCCCATTCTTCATTTATGCCTTGTTCTATTTTTGCCCACTGCTCTGGATGGTAACGTCGCAGTTCAATCAGTAAACGTACGAAGCTGTGCTGAAAATCCTTAGGCACAATTAAAAGAATCCCTTTTAATTTTTCCGGTATGGTCAAATTCGAATTATCGATAATTTCCCGAAAACGTATTTGGGCTTCTTCATTTATTTGCTCAACTACATAACCAATAAGCTCGTCCTTAGATGGAAAATGCTCGTAAAGCGTACTTTTGCTTACACCTAGATCACGAGCTAAATCACTCATTGTGAATTTTATTCCCCTTACATGAAAAAGCGCAATAGCAGTTTTGGCAATCCGATCTTTCATCATTTATTCACCTCATACCAAAATAGTAAAGTTATTATCTCTCCAGTACTATAATAGTACTTCGAGTACAAGAATAGTTTAACTTTTTATTTCTTGAAGGTCAAACGTGATGAAGATGATGACATTTCACCTCATAGCCTTTAAATGAAAATATTATGTTTTTTATGGAAACCAAGTTTATTTTTATCATTACGGGGACATCAAAACTTTAACTTGATGGGGATATGGTGCTATCTCGATTAATAAATATTACAAATCATATATCTATCATATTTTTTATAAACAGGATTAATTAGATTTAAAAAAAGATTTCTTTTTCTTTACTCGTAATAAGTCACCTGTCCATCCTTTGAATCGCATATACATATACATCCCCCCTGTTGTGAAAATAATAAATAAGAGAGCGATTAAATAGCTATATTTCCATTCTAGTTCAGGCATGTATTTAAAATTCATACCCCATAATGCTCCTAAGGCTGTCAAAGGCGTACTCACAGCAGTTAATACAGTAAGAGCTTTCATAATTTCATTCCCACGATGAGAAGAAACAACTTCTTGCAAATGAATCATCGTGTCTAATTCTTCTTGGTACTCTTTAACGAGTTGTAATCCACGCTCTAATTTTACGCTTGTTTGTTTATAACAAAGGGTGTTTGTTAGTTTTTCTAACCAAGCTTCTTTTAGGCCTTGTAACACTTCTTGTATTAAGCGAAACACGTGTGTGTTCATAAATAATTCATGACGAATATGATAAATCCTTTCTAAAACTGCTATGTTATTATGATGATAAAAATCCCATAATACATTTCTGAAATTGTTTTCAAAGTAGTCAACCTTTCGCAAATAATGAGATATAAACATTGATAAGATAGCACATAATCCTTCAGCGGAACTATTACAATTTTTTGTACCCATAGGGAAATTATGTATTAATTTTTTGAAATCCTCTTCCTCTTTTTCCTGAACTGTTATCAGTATTCCATGAGCTACGAAATAATGAAGAAATTTTTGAATTTTGGCGTCCTTTTTATCTTGATCATATAAAAACGAACCATATACACAAGTTTGACTTGGTGATAACGTATAAACATATAATCCATTTTCACAAGGAGAACTTATTTTCTTTACAAATTGAGAGAAATAAGATGTTACATCACGAGGGATTATAGAAGAAAGTTTTTCAAGCTCACTAGTTTTCACATGATACCAACTCCATTTCGTCATTTTTATGCATTCCATATTATTCTTCCTTTCTAAATTGTTTTATGTTTAATCGAATCATAACCGTAGTATGACATTTGTATGTAGGTATTCATGTCTTGGAGGAAAAGTTTTTAGATCATCTAAATTACAAAATAAATGACATAGGAGGCCTTATTCTTTTAAAAGGAAGACCCCCTATATTAGTTATTTTCATTCTCAATTTTAAACATTTCCTCTATACAAGCACTTTTTATTTTTTCTTATAAAGAATTTATTATATGTGGAAAAGAAGCTACATAATTTGGCACGTCTATTCAACGAACTCCATTTCAGTCGTTATTATAATTTGGATTCATATGCAGATTGATTGGTGATGTCGTCAAATACTTGACTCCCAATAATGTAGTATCCATGAAGTGCAGCCTCTTTCGAAGCGTCTACCATACGGAAAGAAGAAATTTCACTTTGCATTTTTTTAATTCGTTTTTTGTGGAGATCTACTATTCCTCCTGTCCAAATAATAGTATCATACTGTTCTAACGTAAATTGTTCTTGTAATATGCACATGACGTCTTGGAAGTGTGCATCCAACTCTTTTTGAATCAAAGTATGAACCTGACTTGTCTCAGGATTTTCTTCTCGACATTCATATCCTTTTTCTAATATGTTTGGCATGTCGTTAATATGCAATTGATTACTTTCACCCTCATGATTCTGCACGATATTCTTAATATTTTTCAAAGGCTTGCTACATCCTAGTTCCGTCTCATAATGATTTAAAATGACATTCTGTTTCATATCTGTCATTTCTAATGTACGAAATCCACCATCAATAATTAAGATACGATCTTGTTCCTGAATGATTCCCTCTTTTAAGAAATAGGCATGTAAAGCGACCGGTTGCTGAAGAATCAAAACATTTTCCACCGTAATATTAATAAATTTCCCATCAATTTGTACGGAAGTTTCTTTTTTTAGTGCACGTTGTAATTGCTCATGCTGACTACCAAAACAAGTAACGGGAAGCCCGGTAACAACTAAAGGTAACACGACATTTTCTTTATAATCCTTTGCAATGCAACCAAATATTTGTTGTTTAAACTGTTCGCTTTCATAATAATTTTCTATTTCTTCTTCAAATGGAGGAAGAAATGAAGCGTCAGATTGATGTGCTTCATTTCCCATGTAGTATGCAAAGTCTAAGTCTATAAAACTTACCTTTGTTAAATCTTCACTTTCAGCATGATTAGGTACAGGAGCTAGTGTGGCAGCTTCACTCTTAATCGTCACCTCAGAATCTACATCCTGTCGATATGCCCGCTTAGTAAAACCAATTCCTACATCAATTGCATACAGAGATTTCATACTTTTTTCCTCACTTTCTCTTTTTAGAATTAAATCTAAGCACTCTCTTCTTTCCCTTCTTTCACATATTTCTTTTCATTTTCCGTTTTTTCTCCGGCTAGGTTCTTACTATTTTGATTTATTTCATTATCCTTTTCATCTTTTTTCTTTTTGTTATTTTCGTTTTCTGTTAAATCTTTAATAGTAGAAATGACAACCGGTGTGGCTGTAAGCAGTTGTGGTAATGTTTGTTTTGCAACATTAGCTGCAGTTACAGAGAATTGTTTACTTGTCTCGGTTACCTTCTCTAATGTTTCCTTTATGTTTCCTTCTTGTAGTTTGTCTTTTACGCTTTTTCCTTTTGTTTGTATAGCTTTCCGATTTTCTTTTTTTAACAGAGATACCATGACTCCGGTCGTAATCCCAATCACAGCATATTTAAATATTGTATGTTTCATTTTTCTCACCCTTCTCTACTTTTATTTTCTTCCATGCTACAACCTAAAATAATTAACTTATCTATTTATCAGATATTGCAATCTATTAGAGAGAATGATAGTTTTGCGGCTGCCTATCACTCGCCGTTAGTGTTTCATCTGTTACTAGAAGTAAAATTCTCCCTTGATCTAGTTTTTCTTCATATAAGTTAGCTTCCTCCTTCGACAACCCCATTTCCTCCATTTGATTTCGGAGCTCGTCCCCTTTTTTGGAGAAAAAGTTGATAATACTTGTGCCCAACCCTTGTTCTTTTACTCCAATCGTATTTGTATTTGTATCATCCGCAATCTTTTTTGTTATATGTTTTTCATGTGTTAAGACGTAAATGTCATCTTGGTGAATCCCTTTCAATTCTAGCTCTTTTACTTTCATAACTACTTCCTGTTCATTTTGATATTCATAAACCACCGGTTTTCTTTCATTCTTATGCATCGTATTTTTCCTCCCTTAGATTTTTTATTTTCTTATTTAGTTGTTATGTAATATGTAATACACCTATTTTAAAGATGTTAAACCTAAATTTTCAAAAAACTTCACATAATAGGTTATTAATGTTTTTGAATATCAAGGAAATGTCACGAGCACTTTGCTTTGATAACAGTGTTACAAATAACGCTTTATTTGGAAGACAAGTCCATTATTTTATAGAAATCATAGAAAAATAAAAAAGCACTCCTTTTCAAAGAGTGCTAAAAAAAACATATAACCTAATAAAAATATTTCTATTTTGATTACAGAAAGAAAGTCTTTATTAAAACATATGGTTGCTAATTTAATTGCGATCTGCCTTGCACCCAAGCAGCAATATCATTTATAACATACTCAGGAATATTAGCAGGACTATAATATTCATCCGGTTTACTTATTTCCCCATCGCCCTCTGTAAAGAAATGATTTAACTTTGGATATAGTCGATAATCAACGTTATTTCGTTCTTTTAATTGTTCTTTCCAAAGAGGAATTTCGATTTTTGATTGAACTTGATAGTCTCTTTCTCCTTGAATAATAAGAAGTGGTGTCTTTTGTTCTTTTGATATTTCTGCTGCTTTAATTTTCCGAATAGAATCCCAAAATACTGCTGATCCTAAGTAAAAATCTTTTGGAGGATTCTGACCAGAGAAATTTGGATCATTTAATAATTCAAATTGCGATTTGTAGAATTTATATTGCTCCTGGTTCATTGCTCCAATAGAAAAAAGATACTCAAATTGATCTAAAACAACGTCTTGAATCGTACGAGCTGGTCCACCCATTACAATTGCCCCAGCAATATTTTGATTTTGGTCTTTTTCAATCATTTTCGGAAGCATCATTCCACCTTGACTATGACCAAGAATATATATTTGATTCTTATTTATTAGAGGCTCATTTTTAAGAAATTGAGTTACAAGAAGAGCATCATCTGTTGTCTCTTTATCAACTGTATAGAAGGGACTGAATTGTGTTTTCAGCCCATGTTCATACGTTCGTTTATTATAGCGAAGGACAGCAATTCCCTTCGATGCAAGACCTTCAGCTAAATCGCGAAATGGTTTTAAAGCAAACGCTGTTTCATCCTGATCAGTTGCTCCTGATCCTTGAACAAGAATAACCGCTGGAAAAAGACCATTTCCTTTTGGAACCGACAATGTTCCTGGTAATGGAAATGCACCACTTCCAACTACTACTTCTTTATCAACAAATGATTCAGGCTTACTATATGATGGACACTCAGCAACAGGACTAAACGACATGCTTAGTTGAAAATCGTCTATTTTTCCAGATGGATCTAGTTTAATTAGTAAAGGTACAGTCATTTTTTCAAAAACTAATTGAATCTCCACATTTGTATGAACAGGATTTGTCTCTTTTTGTGTAACCTCTCCAATTTCTATAAAAGAACCTGCTTGTAATTGAACTGGCAGTCCCTCCCAATAGCTCTTCAACCATTCTTCGGATATTATTTTCTGTAATGACCTTGAGGTTAAATCAAATGCAGATTTATAATCTTCACTATTCATATGGCGAATAAATGAAAGAGTAGTAGATATAACAGGATTTTCATCATCACTATTGTCTATTTTTTTTATATTTGTGTTTACTTCCTTTAATTTTGAAATAAATTGGTGGTTAAATGGATTATTATATGTATTAGGATATAAATTTGTTTTCAAAATTTCCGTATTCCGTGCCTTATACAAATTTGAAGAACTCTTAAAATTTTCAGGTGAAATTACTTCCTCCGCATATGAGACTGAGGGAATTGCTATTGTAAAAATTGCACTGATAAGTAATAACTTATTACTTATTCTTCTTTTCTTACCCATACTTATTGATTCTCCCTTCAAAATTTAAAATTTCTAATACAATATGCCAACTATAAGGAAAATAAAAATTACCAAAGAGATTAATAATCTATTTTACGATCCCCCTCTCAAGTTAAAAATCTATCATTAACAAACTTCAATAAAAAACGCCTTCCCCCTCTTTTTTTATTGTTGGATTTTCCAATGACCTAGAAGCACAGCACGAAATTACATGTAACCGACCCATGAGATTCTCTGTTTCAAAAGAAAAAAGCACCCCACTAGATGCTTTCTTTAATTGTTCTCACTATCATTTATTCAGGTAATTCTCTTATTACTATAAGATAAATTCATTCTATTTCCTAAACCTCACTTATTTCTTAATTCACTCATACCAATATAAAACCTAATAACCTACCATCAAAAAATAAAGAAAATAGGTTATTTGGCTATTCATTTCGTAAACTTAATGCTCAAATTAGTTTTTTTCACAAAGTTAAACTTTATTAAGAAAAACTTAAAGAATTTCCCTCTATATTCATAAGAACTTTTTTCTATACTCAAAAATGTAAATAGACAAAAGGAGAAACGATCATGAAGAAATTTGTAATTTGCATACTAGGAATAGGCCTCCCTATATACTTACTACCTTTCATATTACGCGGAGATTTAGACAGATTTAATCCGATTGCTGAAGAAAAAAATGTATATGCCGTTGCGAAAGGATATGGTGTTCCAGATTATCATCATAAAGGCAAAGCTATGTACTCACTAAAAGCTGTTGACGAATTAAGTAATGAAAAAGAATATACAGTTGGAACGAACACGCCTAATGATTTTATAAGAAAAACTTACTTAAAAATTCATGTGAAAGGAAAATATGTGTATTCTTACGATATTATTTCTAAAGAGGATATTCCTGAGAAAATAAGGGGACAATTGGAGATAGCAAATAAATAAAAGAGCCAATTCATACGATTTGGCTCTTTATTCTCTCTCCCATCTACCGTTTGGATAATTCTTTCGGTAGATTTATTAAATTCGTTATCATTGTTCCAATAACCATTGTTCAATTACTTTTACTGTTTCATCTCGTTGTGCTTTTGCCGTAATTAAACTCGCATTATCACCTTTTTGCTCACCATACATGCCAAAATGAGCATGGTTTCCCCCTTTTATCATGTGCATAGTTGTATTTTTCGACATTAACTTTTTATTGTTCTCTATTTTTTCTAGAGTTGCTAAAGCATCTACTTCTCCATAAATTGATAACATCGGAATCGATTTTGTAGAAAAGTCATCTGCAGGATACGAACCTAAGAAAATGATCCCGTCTACCTTGTCTTCATGTTGGAAGGCATACTTAGAAATCATAGCTCCTCCCATTGAATGCCCTGCAACATACCATTTTTGAACTTCCGGATATTTTTCAATTACACTGTCTACCTCATTTATTCCAAGTATCGCTAAATTTAATGGTAACTTAGGCATTACTACAAATTGCCCATTTTTTGCAAGAGCTTCTCCTAAATAACTATAAGCCTCAGCTTCTACTTTAGCTCCTTGATAAAAAATAACCCCTACTTTCGCATCTTTCGCTCCAAAAACGATATTATCTTCATCTTTTTTATCATCTACTAACGACAAAGCCTCTTTCGTCGGTTTATAAGTAAACTGAGACCAAGTCAAAAAAGTAATACTTCCTATAATTAAAATAGCTAGTAAAGAGTACAGCGTAATTTTTATCCATTTCTTCACAAAGGTGACCTCCATAAGATGTATATATTCCATATTTTGGATTATCATTAACACACATAAAAGCTCGAGCATTTTTATTATGCTCAAGTTTTTAGTTCCGTCTTTAATTTATACTATAAATTGTCCAAGATAAATATGTAGCAAATGCAGACCATAAAAAATACGGAATTAGCAACCATGTCGATACTTTAGATAATTTGGAAGAAACCGCTATGAGAAGTAACGTAGTAATAGCGACAAGTAAACAATCTACTGTTGCTAAAAACAAATTTTTTTGACTGAATTGAAAATAGCTGAAAGCTTGATTGCACATATAATTTAAAAGGAATATAAACCAAAATGTTTTTGGCTTAAATCCATATTTGTTGTAAATAATTGCAACTGATAATGCAATGAGTCCATATAATACAGCCCAAACTATGCCGATTGTCATACCAGGAGGTGTCCAAGACGGCTTTTCTAACGCATCATACCACGCACGATCAATAGGAAATAAAATACTAGAAACATAAAACAAACCATATGTTAGTAAAAATACTATAATACTAGATTTTTTCATAAACATTCTCCTTTTTACTAGAAGATTACAGAAACTTTATATGATTAGTATGTCCTTGTAATGGATAAAATTCTAAATACATATTGTTTAACCTATTTCATACAAATTCTTTCATACTTTTATATGCACAAAGGGCTCTCTCTCGTGCTGCCTTATGATCAACAATCGGATAAGGATATGTATTCCCAAGTTTTATATTGGATTTTTGTAAAATATGCTCAGGTGCTTCCCAAGGTTTATGTATATATTTGTTTGGGATATCTCTTAATTCTGGTACCCATCTTCTTATATACTCTCCATTTTTATCAAACTTTTCTCCTTGTGTGATGGGGTTAAAAATACGAAAATACGGTGATGCATCTGCTCCACTTCCAGCAACCCATTGCCATCCCATTGTATTATTTGCAATATCAGCATCTAGTAGTGTATCCATAAACCATTTTGCACCTTCTTGCCACGGAATTAACAAATGCTTTACAAGAAAAGAGGCTACAGCCATTCTTGCCCGATTATGCATAAAACCTGTTTGCCAAAGCTCCCGCATTCCCGCATCAATAAACGGATAACCAGTTTCACCCTTCTGCCATACTCTTAATAACTCCTCTTCCTTATTCCACGGAAAATGTTCAAAGCTCTTATTAAGAGGTTTATATACTGTAAATGGATAATGGTATAGTAAATAATAAGAAAACTCTCGCCAAATTAATTGACGTATAAAGCTATTAACTTGTTTTTCAAAAAGACTACATTGTCTTTCGGTACTTTTATTTATTAAGTAATGAAACATTAGCTTTACTGATATTTGACCAAATGAAAGATACGGTGCCAACATCGAATGGACATTTTGATCTGGAAAATCTCTTCCTTCACTATAAGAGACTAATTTGCTAGAGAAAAATTTCTTGAATGTTTTATATGCCCCTTCTTCTGTCGGATCCCATATTGCTTCCATATGAGATGTCCACGGTATAGTTGGCAGCAAGTGTAATTCTGAAACAGATAAGCTTGCTGGTAAAGAGTTTCCCCACTTTATACTCTGCACTCTGCTAATAGGTTTAGGTATTACCTGCTTTTGAAATGCATTGTAAAAAGGCGTAAACACCTTATATTCAGTGTTATCCTTCTTTTTTATAATCCACGGTTCTAATAATAAATGCGAATTAAATTCCTTACAAATAATACCTTTATCTTCTAATATCATTTTCATTTTTTGATTAGATTTTAACCTGTCTGGATCATAACAACTATTCCAATATACAGCCGTTATATCTAATTGTTTTATGAGAGAAAGTATTTCTTCCTGTGTATTTCCTTTGCGGATTATTAAAGTAGAGCCCAATGCCTTAAGTTGCTTTTGGACATCCATTATAGCATGGCGTAACCACCACTTTGCCGCACTTCCTATTGAAAAAGTTTCATCTTGTACATATACCGGAAGAACCTCCCCGGACTGAACAGCCTCAAATAGAGCTGGGTTATCATATAAACGAAAATCTTTTTGAAACATAACGATAATTTTGTTTTGCATGGCTACCTCTTCTGATTCTTAAAACATAATAAAATTTATTATACAACAGCAATTTATACATAAGAATTTATTTGTCTTTAATAGATTAATTAACTTTTTCAACTATTTTATTAGTAGCAATTTTAACAACCATTTCTTTTTCACCTGTTCTATCAATCCTGAAACCATGAACTTCAATATCAGAAGGTACTAATGGATGATGACGGATCATATCTATACTCTTTTCAATATTTTCACTAACATTTTTTTGTCCACTCAGCCATTGATTAAGGCTACCACTTGAAAATTCAGGCATGCAATTTTTAAAGAGATAGTCTAATTCTATATTATCTTTTATGAAATCACGTTGAGTTTGTAGATTAACTGAAGAAGTTTCTTTATCCTCTATTCCGACAACAAAAATTTCTTTAACATTTTCTTGATAAATAGCAATAATAATAGATCTCATTATATCTCCATAAGGATGTACAATTACAGAATCATAGCTGTGTATAGTCAACATGTTTTCTTGTTGAATGTTAGTTACTTGTTGGATACTAGGCTCTATTCCGTGTTCAATGTCTGTTAATAATAAAACTTTTTTATTCTTTGAATTCATATGGAGCACTCCTTCTTCATTATTGTATTTATGAAACTTTTAAGCTAGTAACAATAATAATTGTTACCAGTTTTTCCAGCGTCCCTCTGGATCAACACTTGCAAGTCTAACCCATTCATTTTGGACTTTTTCTCGAAATGTGAAATCATTATTTAACAAACGTTCTATATATTCAATAGGTGCTTGAATGACAATTAGTAAACGAAGTGGTGAATGATACGTCTCACTATCTGACTGCATAACCGATTGCCAAGGTAAGCCTGGCAACAGGTCACTAGCATTCCCTTGCATAACACCGAGACCCGCCGTTACGGTTTGGGTTGTTTTATTTCCACTACCATAATAATGAGGAGCTACAGTTGATGCGTAATATTGTAGATTTATCCACTGTGCAACTGTTCCTGGTCCTGCAATAATGTTAGCTAATATATCGCCACTTTCATCCTGTTTCCAATCATAATTATGAAGGAAAGCCCTACCTTCTAAATCACAATCTTGAGTTAATTCACGCTTTCCGATAATAAAAGATGCATTACGCGCTAATCCCCATTCTGGACGTATTTCACTCCAATCTTCTGCAAATCGATGCGCCTCTTTACTCGGATTTTTTATTTTCGTTTTGAAATTAGGTAATTGCGTTAAACGTTCTCTATTTGCATGTTGGCTCACATTTGGCATAATCGTCTCGATACAATCAAACGCTTCTTGCGCAGTTTTCGAAAGTTCTGGGACGTAAATCCATTCCAATTCGTCCACTGTTGTTTTATGTTCAGCTGCTGCAAAAATGGTATCCTCAGGAATGTTAATGCCTTCAGCAGACAACGCCTCTCTTACTTCTGGAAGATTACATAAAGTAGCGAAAACTCTTGCATTGAATCCCCCTGCTGCGCCTCCACAAGCACCACACTCAAGTGCTGCCGCATAAGGATTGTTCGTACTTTGACTACTATGTCCACACATTACAACTAAAGGAGCAAATTTTTCTGTCAGTCCCACCATTTTTAAAGCTTGACGCACATAGTTCACTTTTTCTTCTTTCGTAAAACCGATAGGTATCTCACCTTTTGTGTCATGAACATGATTAAGCGAGAATGTTGTATCAGGTTTTTGTAACATAGTTTTACGAAGTTTACGAATGAAACCACCAACTCCTCTTGGCACAAAACTCCTTGTCACCATCTGTAGACCAAGTAAAGGGCCACTTACCTCAGGTAGTAACATACTTGTCAGTACATTTTGTTTCATCGTCTTAAACGTATAACTTACTGAGCTGTCTATCTTCTTACGTTGCTGATAAGATTTATATTCATTTTCATCCGTGAGCTCTTTTATTTGATGTTTCGGTTTTAATATAACTGGTAAAGATGGATGGCTGTCATTACTCCCTAGTTCACTAGTCGCAATTGGTAACCCAAAGAAACCAGCTATTCCAAACGTTTCAAACGGACCTAGTTTTTCTAAGTGGCGACGAAACGGTTCTGAACGTACATCAATACAAAATGCTAATTGAGCTAATACATGCTTTTTATCATTAGTTACACGCTGTTTAGAAGCAATCTTCTCCCTTAATTGCTCTGCATGCGTTTGTTCCCAAGCTTCCAGCCAAAGTTTCCTGCGAATATTTTCATCAAAACGATATGCAAATGCTAACAATTCGCTTTGTTCAGCTGCAGGCATTCGTAACCATTCCCGTGTTGAAATATCTCCCCAATAGATCCAAGAAGCTATAAGTGGAGCAATCAAAACTTTTTTCTCAACCTTTTGATTTACTACAGATAAATAAGGTTTTACAATAGCCAACTCCATAGAAATTCGAACTGCTAAATATTCCATTAAGAGTTCCTGTTCCTGAATTGATTGTTTTGAGCGCCATCGTATCATTCCTGCCCACCCAGGCAAAGAAAGTAAGTGCCCTTCAAGATAAGCTTGGATGTTAGATTTAGAAATTCCTAGTTCAGATAATGCTCTCGTTAAAGCTAATCGGGCATCTTGTGGCCAATCTTTTAAAACTTTACGCTCATTTTTGCTGAGCGCTGGATCAAATTTAATAAGGTGTTGCCATGCACGATAAAAACCTTTCTCTCGATTTGGCATCGTCCAACTTGACTGGGAGTCATCAAGATATAATTTACACCATTTAATGATATGATAATTAAGAATATCAGATAGGTTTTCACCATTTTGATTCTCTATAAGCGAACTTATTGGTTGCATAACAGAGGCTTTCATACTCCCTGTATTTATATAACTCATTTCGTCTGCCAGTTTATTTAATTCTGGCGATGATAATAGACTAGAAGGTACTCTTTCTAATTTTAAAGCTGTTTGACAAAATCGCTCTGCTTTCTCTCGCGGAATATGAAAAGATTGTGAATCAAGCCAACGAGACAAACTACTTTGTAAAAATGATTCCTCAATCTCACCTTTCGCTTTTGCCGAATGAATCATGGAGGCACTAGGATACATATCCACATTACGAATTTCTTTTAACCAATTTGCAACTTGATCAAATGATTGCTTTTCAAGTCCCATCCAAGGATGGTGAGCTGCAAACGTAGAGATAGGCCAAAGTGGTGCAATAACTCTGCTAGCAGATGCAACTAAATCATTTATATTATTTTTTTGTATATCAATGTTTGTATCTTTCTTTAATATTGACGATATGCTCATCACGAATTACCTCCCTTTGATACATAATGTTTCAGATAGCTTGGGTGACTTTCTACTGATTTTCTTCTCGCCTCACCTACTCGAACTAACCAAAGATAAAGTACAGCGAATAAAGTAGAAGATTGATTACGAGTAACGAAAGTACTAATAGCACTACTAAATAGTAAAATACATATAACAAAGATAACGGCTGGAGCTGAAGGTTGAACACTTTGATAAATGTCAGTATGCAACCATTTATAAAGAGAATTATGAACAGTAGAGTAAATGAGAGAACATCCAATCAAAACAATTACGCCAGCAATTCGTCCCATTCTTCCCTCTCCAAAAACAACAAGCTGTTTCCATGAAAAATATAATGACCACCCTAAGATTAACGCACTAACTAGCTGATACCCCTCTCCAGAAGTCATAAACCAGAAAGTAATTGCTATAAATACTCCTAAAACACGCCCGACTATAATCCATAAATTGGACATCTTTTCATTAGACTGATTCACTACCCCACAACGTTGCACTGAAGAACCAGCTTGTAAAAACAGTGTAGCTTTAAACAAACCATGTAAAATTAAATGAATAACAGCCGCTAAATAGGCGCCTAATGCACATTGAATAAGCATAAATCCCATTTGTGCAATAGTTGAACCTACTAGCTGACGTTTATAATCAACTTGGACTAAACTAATTCCTGTTCCGATTAAGACAGAAATACTAGAGAAAATAAGTAAAATGATTTGTGCAATATCATCATGAAAAAGAGGTGAAAATCTAGTTAACATGATACCGCCAGCATTTACTAAACCCGCATGCATAATAGCTGAAACAGGAGTTGGAGCAACGGCAGACTCAATTAACCATCTTTGAAAAGGCCATTGTGCTGCTGGAATCATCACCGCTAATATAATTAATAAGTTAATTCCTGTTCTCTCCAATGTTCCATGTAGCGCTACATTTTCATTCGTTAAAACTGATGTTAATTGCCACTGTCCAGTTACTTGAAAAAGCCAAATGATAGCTGATAGCAACGCAATCCAACTTATTGTAAATAAATAGCCAGAGATTTTAGTTGCTTCACTAACTACTTTCCACCCTTTATTTAGCCCTATGAGTAGAACCAATCCTATAAGCGTTGCTCCCCAACAAATGATCATGAAACGAAGATCATCACTTAACCATGCAACCGAAGATACACCTGTAGTAAATGTAAAAAGTAAAAAATATTTTCGATATGAGCGGTCTCCCATTAAGTAACGTACAGAAAAACGCTGAATGATTAAACCAATTGTAAGAACAAAGAAAGCCATTAACCAAGCTAAAGTATCTAGATGCCAAGGCCCCACAACTCTATCTCCATTGTTATTAACAAGTGCGAGTAAAGAAATCAATGAAGGCAAAGCAGCGATACCAATATGGATATGAACAAAACGTAAAGGCATCCTTGCATTTAAAAACAATAATCCACTTAGCCAAGAAGCACTAAGCGCCATAAAAAATAATGTTAACAGTGTTGATGAACTCAGCGAAATTAACATGTTAAATACTCCCTTCTAAGCGAAAATAACCTATAAAATTCCTTTTAATTAAGATGTTTTTTTAAATTTCAATTTTCATTCACTCTTTTTAGTGCATCGTTTTTTCCCATAAAAAAAACCGACAACTTCCATAATTCAATGATTTTATATCATCATTGAATTATGGAGATTGTCGGTTTCCCTTCAACTAACTTCAATAAAGTTTTTTGAAGAGCTCCCATTTTATAGAGAATAATAATGTATGTATTACTCCTGTTAAAAAGAAATGTATATTTCTGATCTCCTAGATTATGCAATCAATATATCAATTTATGTTATACGCTATCTTTTAATTAAGAAACTTTTTCATTTAGTCAATATTACATATTAAAAAAATGCTAAAGCCTTAATTATAGCAAGCTGTTAAAATGAGCGTCTATCAATTTTTTAAAACAATTATAAGATAAACCATATTAAGCAGTTTGTCAATTTCTTTATCCGTTTTTTAAGAGTTATTTGAATTACGATTTATTATACCTAAATAACTTCAAGTTTTTAATTATTAGCCTGTTAATAAAGTGCAAAACTTGTAGGTTTCTTAATCCTTCCACTAACCTTAAGGTATTTTTAAAATTTCTCCTCAAGATTATGAAGCAATTTAAAAATCATCACTCGTTCGCCTGTACGGGAGCTTATATCCGTATGAAAGCTTTTCACTTTCTCTCCAGTTAATTCTAGTATAATCTCTTTCAGATCATCAATTCCAGATTCAACTAGCTCCGAACGATTCTTCTTTATCGTTAGCATACCGTCTTTTGTTTCGCAAACACTATATTCAGCCGGCGTTAAAACACCTTGTAAATTTACGATAATCATATCCCGTAATATATCTGTCTTAACGGATATAGACCCGCGTCCTAGGTAGTCCTTTTCCCAGTGAGTAATTGCTTTGCTTATCTCTGATTCAATAGAGCCTTTTGAGCTTTTCATCTATGTATCCTCCTTCAATAAAATAAATTTACAATAACAATATAATAATCCGGATTGATTTTATTTTCAATTATTGAGAAGAATTTATTGGGATTGTTACAAGATATCCTTTCATATCATAGTGATTTTTTATATTACAATATAGATTTTTTTGATCATTACCAACAAGATACTCTTACAATAAAGGCTCTTTTGCATAGATTTCTAAAAAAGACATTGCGGAGAAGATGAGAAAGCTCTTGTATTGTTATTTCATAAATTTTTTTATATATTCCTGTTTTTTGATTTTCTAGGGTAAATCTTATTAAAATATTTGTATTTAAATAATGTTCAAGGGCATGTCTTCTTAATTCAAATTTATACTTTATAGACACAATAAAACCGTGCCTCCAATTGTTAGCCAGTTAACTAACAATTGGAGGCACGGTTCAGAAGGAATTTCTCTCCATAATAAAATCATTGATTAAAATACTATGTTAAAGTGGCCTTTTTCAATGTACATAATTTGATAGCTACCAGATACAAGCCCTCTTGCACAATAGATTCCACTCGGTCTTTTCTTCTCCATAACCCTCTATCAAAAATACCATATTAAATTCTTTTTGAATTGTTTGGATCAGATATTAATGTGATTGGATTACCACCTATAAGCTGCGAGTGAACGTGCTATGTTAAGACTTTTTAATAACTAATTGTTCATTTCCATGCCACCCGATACAGGAGCATATGTACCTGTAACAAATGCACTTTGATCACTTGCAAAAAACAATACAGAGCGTGCAATATCCTCGGGTTTAGCAATTCTCCCTAATGGAGTGGACATTTTCACCTGTTCTTTTATCTCTACAGGATTTTGTGAAGTGGCATCTGTTTCAACCATAGCCGGCGCTACTACATTTGCTGTGATATGAAACGGACCTAACTCTTGTGCTACATACTTTACGAAAGAATTAAGTGCTCCTTTTGCTGTTCCATGAGCAATAAAATTAGGCAAAGGTAGATGACTTAAATTGCTTGAAATATACACTAACTTTCCATATTTTTGTTCTTTCATAAAAGGTAGTACTGACTTTGTTGCAATGAAAGCTGCCTTAACTTCTTCTTCTAATTTAGATCTAAATTCATCCCATTCCATATCACAGAGGGATTTCATAGCAAAAGAAATGGCTGCATTGTTTACTAAAACATCAACCTTTCCAAATTGTAAAATTGTCTCTTTTACTAAAGAATCTACTTCATCTTGATTTCTAACATCTGCCTGAATGGCTATAGATTCACCACCTTTTTCACGAATGGATTCTACTACCTCTTGTGCAGCTTTTTTATTATTGGCATAGTTTACAACTACCTTCGCTCCATGTTCAGCAAACAGCTTTGCCGTCGCGGCTCCGATTCCTCTACTAGCTCCAGTTATAATTGCTACCTTTTCATTCATCATAATGTATCCACTCCTTTATTTAGATGTTGGCCCTTACATGTTTATAAGGTAAGAGGTTAAATTTCGGTTCCCTATAAAAGATAAAAATTTTATAAGGAACCACTGATTAATAACTTACATTAAATAATTTTCTTAACAAATTATTTAACTGTTGAACCTCTTCTTTAGTTACATTGCTTATCGTAAAATCTTGAACATTTTTAACTGCAGGTAAAATATTTTTTTAATCTCTTCACCCTTTTCATTCAAAAAAGATAATGTAAACGTTAATTGTGTTCATTAGAATCCTTCTTATTTTCAGCTGGTATGGGTGCTACCTGTAAAAGAAAGTTATAAATGTATCATCATCTAATGACCATAAGCTTTTTATCTGTTGGCAGTTTGTTTGATCAATTCACTTTTACTATCTCTTTGCAGCATAATTCTCCCCACCGCTATAAGAATGGTAATAATTGAAATGCAAAGAAGAATATTCATATCGTGTGATAGATTTCCCCCACCAAAAATTATTGTTTGATATCCGTCAGCTACATAAGTTCCAGGGAAAAGAGAACCTACAGTTTGATAAAAATTGGATAGTAACGCTTTTGGAACAATTACTCCACAAGTAACTAATTGTACTGACAGCGATATGATATTAAACATCATACCCGCAGGACCGAATAGAACGATAAACATTTGCGTTACGCTTAAAAAAGAGAAAAAGACAAGAGTTTGGAAGATCCATGTTTCAAACAAGCTTGTATTCAATTTAACGTTAAATACGGTCATCAATAATAACGTGATAATAGCTAAAATAACAGATACGACAATATTAATAACTTGTCTTGAGAAAAATATAGACCATTTTCCGTGCGTGTTTTTTAATATTGTTGCAACAATATTAAGATTTAAACTCATAAGCATAGCTCCAACCCATGAAGCAAGAACAATTAAAAATGGAATCATGGTTGCTGCAAAGCCATCTGTATTGTTTGTTTTTTCGACAGATGATTGCACAGAATCAATGTTTAATGAACTTACAGCTTTCGTAATGTTTTCTGATAACTTTTGGGCCAATTCTTCTGACGGTATCACTGTACTTAGTTCGTTAGATAGGTTAGATGAAATAAACTTTTGTTTATACGCATATACATTTTTATTAACTGTTTGCGTAATATCCTTTGCCGCGCCTTCCATAATCTGTTTTGCCAAAGATGAGTTTGCTTGATTGATGAAATAGTTAATCTCTGTAGTATTATTTTCTTTCAATAGGCTTGAGAAATTTGCAGGAATTTGAATAACCATATCTAAGTTCCTGTTATCCATGTCTTTTTGGGCGTGCATTACCGAGCTATAGCTTTTAACTTTAAAGGGCAGATTTTCCTTCAAGCTTTTTTCAATATCAGTTCCCATTTGATTATCTTCATTAACTAATCCGATTTTTAATTGGTTTACCCGATCAGTAACACCATCGTATGCAGTCATCCACACACAAAAGAAAATTAACAGAAAGGCAAATGCTGTTGCAATTCCAATGAATGTTGGGGGGAATTTAAAGAAATTTTTTAAAGTTTTCATTGTCGTACTCCTTGTTGTTTTATTATAGCAAGTACTTACTTGCATCCGGTGTAAAAAAAGACCTAGGGAGTTAGCCCCCTAGAAAATAGTTGGACACTATGTTTTAGAAAAATCTCTTTTGAATTTGAAAATAAATTGTCCCCGAAGCGTGAGTTAGAAAGAAAGTAACCGAAATTCATCCAAATAAAGTTCATCGCCTGAGCTTCCATATCAGTTTCAATAAGCTTTCCCTTTTCTCTCATCTCAATGAAATATGAAACCAAATTATCTTTTAATTGTTTAGGAATTAATGCAATTTTTTCTTTAAGCTCTGGGAACATTTCAGCTTCCTGAAAACTAATCAAAATTAAATCCTTTAACTTTTCTATATATGCAAGATATCCTTCTGCAATAGATAGCAAGTCATCTTCAAGATTCCAAGTCATCTCTCCAGGCATTAATTTATTCAATTCCATATCACGCGATAAAGATTCGACAGCTTTTTCCATAATATTCTTTTTGCTTCCGAAATTCCGAAAGATCGTTACTTCGTTTACGCCCGCTAATTCCGAAATCGAGCGAGTCGTCGTTCCCTTATAGCCATGAGTGCGAAATAGTTCTAAAAAAGCCTCAATAATACGTTCTGATGTATTTGTCATTTCATTCACGTTTCATCCAACTTTCACATAATCTTTATCCAAACCCGAATGCAAGTCGTTACTTGCACAAGTAGAATAAACCTTTTTGATCAAAAAGTCAACTTTATAAAAAAAGCCGATTTCTTTATCGTATAGGAAATCGACTTTTGGCTTAATTATTGATTTAGTAATAAAAACACCTTTTTAAAATAACTATGTTTATACTATAGACGTTGATCTTTTTGGAAGTTTAGACGAAAATGATCCTCGTCATTATATACCCCAAATTCATACCCTTGCTCTTTATAAAATTTAATAATTTCAGGAAGTGCTTGTAATGTTTGCGCCTTTTCATGCATTAAAACAACTTCTACTTCTTCTGTTGTTTGTTTCTTTACATTTTCGATAATCTGAGTTGGATTATCTTTTAATTTCCAATCATTTGAGTCTATTGTCCAATCCCAAACTTTTATTGCTGCTTCTACAATTTGGTTACGAATTTCCTCACCCTTTAATCCTGGTGCAGATCCATATGGTGGACGAACTAGTTTAGGAGTTGTACCCGTAATATTATGGATAAGAGCTAACGTTTCTTGCATTTCCGGTACAAATTGTCCCTTTTTGTATAGCTTATCACTATTATGTGTCATACTATGTGCACCAATATAATGTCCTTCTTTTACTGCTCGTTTTACATTTTCCTGAAAACCTGTATTTTGTAAATTACTACCTTGCATAAAAAATGTCGAAGCAACATTTTGCTCTTTTAGTACATCTAAAAATTTCCCAGTTAATTCGCTAGGACCGTCATCGAATGTTAAATAAACAACTTTTCCTACCGGTTTTCCATCAGGTCTTTTCTGTTTTGCTGGTGGTGTTTCTTTTTTCTTTTCTTGTTGTTGCGTATTAACTTGATTACTACTTTCATTAGCTACTCCCTTCGCTGGGGTAGAGTTCCATTTCCCAATTAAAAAGAATGTGAAAAAGGTCGTCGCTAAAACAACTCCTAGAGATATTATTACCTTAGTTAATCGACTTGTTTTTTTCTTACTTTGTGATTCTTTCATTATTTTTCGATCCTTTCCCTATTAATTTTCATTATTTATAAAGCTGAGCCTTTATTCGACTGAATCATTCGTTTCAACCGGTGTTTACAATAAATAGATTAATAGAGAGAGGTAAAGATAAAATGCAGATAGTGTCGAAATCAGTTAAAGAATAGCGTATTGTGTTTACTTTTAAAAAAGAACTTGTTTCATTAATACAGTTAAATTTGAAAAATAAATATACACCCAAAATAAAAAATACTATTCTTTCTAATTAAGATTTAGAAAGAATAGTATTTTTCTATTTGCCTATTTTATTACATCGTAAAATAATTAATAATGCCATCCACAATACCTTGTTGCGATTTTGCTTGGAATTCTTCTGAATTCATTCTTTTTTCATCACTCACATTAGATGTAAATCCTAATTCAATTAAAATAGACGGAGAAGGGTTTTCTCGTAAGACAAGAAAATCACTTCCATGAACACCTCGATCTCGGCTGTCTATATTTTGATCAAAAATAGCTTCTTGTACGGTCTTAGCTAACTTTTTATCTTTCCTTTTATTAGATCCATAATGAGTTGTTATTCCTTTTACATTTGTATCCTCAAAAGCATCATGATGAATGCTAATATAAAGATCCGCCGCATGGTCTTTCGCTACTTTGACACGTGCTTGTAATTCTTCCTTTTGTTTTGTTTCTGGAAGTAAGCTCGTATCTTTTTCACGTGTTAATATAACTTTTGCATCCGTTCTTTCTTCTAATTCTTTCTTTATATTTTGTGCTACTTTTAAATTAAGCTCTTTTTCAATCGTTCCTAATTTCTTTCCTTTCGTCCCTCTATCTCCTCCACCATGCCCTGGATCAATTACAATAGTTTTTCCTTTTAATCGTAAATCCTCTTTTGATATGTTTTTATGCCCTTTAGCATGTATGAAACTAACGCCTGTACCCATTATTATTATAATAAGCAAAAGCAATATCGCTCTTTTTTTCATTTTAACAATCTCCTTATCAACTTTTCATTCTCTTTCTAATGAAAATAGTAATGAATGCTGATAAAGATAAAATGCAGATAATGTCGATTTCGTTTAAAAATAATAAAAACGTGTAGAAAAAATTCTACACGTTTTTATTTAAATAGAAATAAAATAATACTCCATCTTCTGTATTTGAAACACCATATTCCGCATCATGTAGCTCTAATATATTTTTTGAAATAGCAAGGCCCAATCCTGTTCCACCTTTTGAACGTTGACGAGACGTATCCCCTCGATAGAAACGATCCCATATTTTCTCTAAATGTTCTGGCGCGATATGAGCCCCTTTATTTTCTACACATACTTTTACACGTTCATTCTCTTCTATTGTAGAAATAATAACATTCTCCTGTTCTGGTGTGTAACGAATCGCATTCGTAATAAAGTTCGTTATAACTTGTTCTATGCGATGCTGGTTTGCAACAACTTCAATTTTAGAAAGTTGTTTATGAACATGTAGTTGCTTAGCTGTTATATCCGAGGTTAATTGCTCACATATGTAATCGATCATCTCATCAATATGGAAAACACCCATTTCCATTTTATACGTACCAGATTCGAATTTTGCTAACTCGAGCATATCAATAATGAGCATATCCATTTTATCTACTTCTTTTGACATCGCTTTAAAGTAATACTCCTTTTTATTACTGGCAACGCCATCCTCCAAAATTGAAATACAGCTCTTCATAATACTTAAAGGTGTTTTTAACTCATGTGAAACACCCGCGATAAATTCTTTACGTGTATTTTCTAATTGCTTTTCTTTCTCTATATCTTGCTGCAATTGATGAATATACGAATGCAAAGCTTTAGAAAGTGTATTAATATTTTGTGATAAATCACCTATTTCATCCTTTGTAGTAATAGGTATCGTCTCAGAGAAATCTAAACCCGCGATTTTTTTTGTAGTATCATTTATTTGTAATAATGGCTTGGCGATTTTTTTTGAGTAATAGAACGATATCAAAACAATTAAAATCAATACAAAGATAATTAAATATACATAATAATCCTTTATCATTTGTACCGCTTCATCAACTGGTTGCAATGATGTCATAGCAAATATATAGTTTGTCTTACCCCCCGCGTCTTTTGTTGGCTTGATTAAAACTTTATATTTAATATCATTTTCTTCGTAATCCATTATTTCTGTAGAAGTAACATCATTAGATTTTTGATTCAATAATAAATCAACCTGAAATTGTTTTATTCTATCTATAAGCACACGATTTCCATATATAAAGTTCGTTCCTACAGTCCCCTCCGGTAATTGCACGTTTTGAATGCTTCCCGCTAAATATAATTGTGAACTTTCTTTTGAAGATACGGCTTTTGGCCCATACAACCTTTCTGACAGTTGCTTGTTCTCTAGCCCAACATTCTTCTCTTTTATTGTTAACATCGCAGGGACTACTATATCCCCCTTCTGTACTCCGTCGATAATAATATGACTCCCTTGTTCTAAACTATATTTCATCCTCTGTATATCTTCTAAATTGATAAAACTATACAACGGTATGTGAATGGAACGTTCAGAAAATATCTTATTTTCGTTTGGGTCTAATTGAATTTCTATAGAAAAATCATTTGCATATTTTATATTACCTACACTATCTAACGTTGTAATCCATGTCGCATTCTCTTGATAGAAATTTTGTTCTAATTCTTGAATTACTTTCGCATCATCTCCAGCTTTTATATATGCTTTTTCAAAGGATTGAATATTTGTTTTAATATCATTAACTTTTCGATTTGCGTAGTATTGCTTAAAAAATATAGTTTGTCCAATAAAAATAGTTACTAAAATAAGTGTGCATAATGCTGTTGTTAACATAAATAACTTTAATACAATTCCTTTTTTCATACTTGTCCCTCAAATTTATAACCAGCTCGTACAACCGTTACAATACAAGCTGCTTTTTGTCCTAATTTATGACGCAAATTACGAATATGACTATTAACAGTGCGATCATCCCCAGCGAATTCATAACCCCAAATTTTATTGATTAGTTGTTCTCTCGAAATTACAATTCCTTGATTTCGCATGAGATACGTTACTATTTCAAATTCTGTATGAGTCAAATTTATGTCTTCCCCATCTATAGTTACTGTACGAGAAGGAAAATGTACATGGATACCACTACTCGTTAATGTGTCTTCAGCTGGTACATTAACAGCTGAAGAATATCGGCTTTCCATTAATCGTTTTGCTCTTGCTAATAAAATAGGAGGACTATACGGCTTTGTAACATAATCATCTGCTCCTAGTTCAAATCCAAGTAAAGTATCATCTTCATCCACCCGAGCCGTTAGCATAATAATAGGTACATTAGATTTCTTCCGAATTCGCCGACAAACCGTCCAACCATCTAATTCCGGTAACATAATATCTAAAATAATTAAATGCACCTCATGCTCTTCAAATATAGATAACGCTTCTTTCCCATCCATCGCCTCTAAGACGTTATACCCTTCGTTTAATAAGTAATCTTTCATAATTTCACGTAAAATATCTTCATCTTCTACAATTAATATTGTTCTTTGCATCTTTTATCTTCTCCACGATTTATTTTATTGTAAGGAAGAAATAGTTTATTTTATATGTTAACCAATTAGAAATCTTTCACTATTTCCGTCACTACTACATTCAACATAGTTATATCAAGATAATAGCATGACGGTATAAAGATAAAATGCAGAGATAGCCTTACTATTGAAATGCTATTATAATTTTGTAATTGGAATCAAATAAAAAACCAAAAGAAATACTATGATATCGCGACTTAAACTAAATAATATAGTGTATATCAAAAATGAGTTTCCTGAATACTTTCGAAATGGAACAGTAAAAAAACAGTCTCAGTACATCAAAGTTGATTTAGAACACATTATGAATACCTTAAAACCTGGACAGGTGTGAATTTAGGGTAATATCATATTTTCCATTCAAATATGATAGAATAGAAGTATATCCAAAACGGAGGAATAACAAATGAACTCAAACACAAAACAGTTTATTTATGATATCCAGCAACGAAAGAACAATTATATAGAAAATGCTTTAATAGCAATACAACACCCTAAAAAAGAGCAATCTGAACAGGTCATTCAAAATATAGTAGAGAAGATGGATATGATGATTAGTCTAGTTACTACGTACATGAGGATTGAATCTGGATCTACGGAAGAATTAAAAGAACTTCAGAAAGAAATTATCCATGCTCAAGCATATATTCAAAAACGAAAATTTGAAGAAACACAGAGATAAAACCCTGTGTTTTTATTTGATTATTGTTTTGGCATAATCCATACAATTTGTTGAATGCGTACAATATATGGCACCGTATCTTCAATGAGCAAATGATCTGGTTTCACATCCTTTAATTTCCCTCTTATATTTCCTCTTACAGTTTCAATAACCACATGTTTACCAATTACTGATTGTAATGTCTGATATACATAGGGATTAGGCACACTTACCATATTTTGTTTACTAAAGTCATTTCCCTCCAAATAACTCATTCTATAAGACTCCTTTCTAACTTGCGTTCTTTCTACTAATATATGATATAAATCTTATAAATATGCTAGAAGGATAATTCATTATATGGACGGAAATAACATTTTAATAGGGTACGGTTTCTATTTCTACATTGCTAAAAAATTATTTATATAAAGTTACTTTTACTAGTTAATAGGAGATGATAAAGGGATATTTTGAATATACATCTAGGTTGTTCCTTTCTGGTTATGTATCATTTTAAATACGCCCTTTATTAGAATAGTGCTCATACTTTTTTTGAGATTCTTTCGTAATACGTGCGTTAAGTAAAATTGCTAACAATAAAAATACTCCATATTTTCCCCCTGTAGCTCCTATGATAATCACACTACTACAAACAAGTACAATTAATAGGATAAACGAAACTAAATAAATACGATCATAATTTTTTGACATCTTCTCGTATTTTATGCGTTTTTTCCTTGCATCCATTTTAATTCCTCCTTTATATGATCCATTTCACTCTCAGATAAATCTCGCCCTAAAAAAAGAAACAATCTATCGTTTTAAATAATTAGTTTGTTTTTTTATCAACTAATTTATATAACGTAAAAAGAAATCCTACCAATATTAAGCTTTCCACCATGATAATTTCCATCCTCTCCTTCCTTTTAACCCCAACACATCAGATAAAAGTTATTTATATCCCATATTGGCTGCAACAAACAAAAAGGATCCCCCTTCTCTTAAAGGCCGATCCTTTTCTCCTTGTATGCAACTATTTTTACCTATTCTTGATTAATTAGAATAATAGCTGGTCCATCTACACGAATTCCACCAACTTCGATTTTTTCATAAGACTCAACTGTAATAGAGATGATCCCTTCTCGCTTCTTTAATTCATTACTTAATTCTTTTGTTAACATTTTTTTCATGTGTGTACTCCTTCTTACTGCTTAATTTACTATTGGTATGTAAATAAAATTTAAATTGGTTTCCTGGTCTGGAAACCAATTTTTGTAGTTGACCATATGGTGTTACCAGTTCGTTTATCAATTTTAAGTAAAGAAGATAAACAATTACTATTCACCGTCTCAGTAGATATAAGGCTCTCTTAAAGATAGTGGTGAGATTGATTGTTTTTTCTTCTAGAAATAATGACTTAGATAGTATATTACCTAAAACAATGAAAGCCCTACCTCTCTTTCATCCTTACTGCTCCTTGTCCGTGCCAGTGTGAATCAGGATTGTAAAAATCAAGTGACTATTTAATCTAGTTATTTGATGAAACTTCAAACGTTCGTAAAAGAAATTTAAAAATAAAAATGGATTAGATTGAAGTAATAACAAAAGAGGTATCTACTCTAAAAGTGAGTTGAAGAAATTGAATATCTTTGAAATACTTTCCTTTTAATAATCATCATATACCCAGAGAATTCAGGATATTTCCGAGGGATGTCATACAGTATTTATAATAAATCTCAACAGAAACTTTTTATTTGTTTTTCAGTGATTCCTTTAATTAATTCTAGCTCACTGACCAAAAATTTATATGCATCATCCAACAATTTTTTTTCGCTTGTATTCAGTGCTTTTTCCTTCTTTATACGGATTAAATCACGTATAACTTCAGCACCTTCTTGTATTTCACCCGTTTTTATTTTATCTGTGTTTACTTTATACCTTTGTTTCCAAGGCATTAATTCGCCTGATTCTCCATGCTGAAAAATGTGTATAATGCGCGTTAATGTAAGTATATCAATAACTGGGCGTATATTCGAACTCAATATTTTGCCTTTAGGAATCATGATTTGCATATTACTAATGGACATTTTTATGACATAATAAAGTTGCTTTTTCCCTGAGAACTCTTTTTCTTCTATGGCTTCAATTATACCTGCTCCGTGCATTGGATAAACAATGTTATCCCCAATTTGAAACATATAACCCACCTCCATATGTGGTAACCTTCTCAAGCTTAACACATATGTTATTTTTTATCAAAAATTCAATAATATCATGAGTTTATTTTTGGTGTCAATAACTTTTTTCTTCGGAAGTTAAATTAAGGAAAACAGCCGCAAAATAATAGAGAGCGTTCTAGATTTCAAATAAAAGAAAAGGGAATTCCCACGCGTATATTCTGAAATCTCTACTCATTAACGTAGATCAGTTTTTCCTTGAAAACGGCCAAATCGATCCCGTATTTTTTTCAATCTTATATGATACTCCAAAATCTCAATTCTTGCTTTTTCTGCTAGAGGGGCAATTGGTCGTAAGTCTTTTAACCCCCAATACTCAACCACTACATCAAGTACTTGATCAAAATATTGTAGTGGCCCATAGTTTGCTTCTTTTGCAATCACAGCCATTCTATTTTCAAAATCAGGCATGACGGCACCTGGCATTTTAAAATTCCTAATCACATTGGCAATATGGTAGCAATAATTTGGTTCCAATTCTAAATGTGTTCGAATAACGTCTCGATAAAACGCATAATGAAGTGTTTCATCTTTTGCAAGACGGCGTAATAATGTAGCCAGATCTGGATCATGCTTACTTGCCACCTTAGCTACATTATTGTAAAACACCATTGTTGCAAGTTCTTGTAGCGTCGTATACGTCATGGCTTCGATTGGTGTATGAAAATCAGGCTCAAATCCACACTCAACGACTGATTTTCTTAATTCATGTATACGTTTAGGGTTTACACTTCGAGTGAGTAGTAAATATGTCTCTAATAAATTCGAATGTTGATCCTCTTCTGAGGTCCAAGTATGAATAAAGTCTGTAATAACAGAAAGGGAACCTTTAAAAGTCGCAGATAAATACGTTGTAAACCATGGTAAATTCACTTCTGTTAATAAAGCTGTTTCAATGGCCGTAATTACACCAGAAGGGAGAGTAACTTGACTTTCATCCCAAGGAACTCTTTTAAAGTCCATTCCCTTATCCCATGGTAAAAACTCATGATAACCCCAGTCTATCTTCTGCGCTCTTATTTTATGTTGTTCATACAGTTCTTTTAAACGTGGTTCTAATCGGAAATCTAAATCATTTGTTAGCATATAAGTGCCCCCTTTTCTTACCATGAATATTCAGCTTATTTTTATCTCTAAAAATTTTCTACAAATAAATATTACTTTCCTTTTTTTAAATCAAACATAACAAACTTGTAACAAAACTCTTTAAGAGTGCTATATTTTCATAGGATTTTTTTATCAAAAGAGGGACCGTTACATCTATTTTCTTTTTTATAAAATAGATATTGAGGCAAACAATATGTTAGTTAGTCAAAATAAAAAATAACCTCAGTAAATACAGAATAACATTCATGGATAAAGATACTCGTCATGTTGTAAATTTTGGTGAGTGTAAAAAGGTGCATGCCTATAAAGAATCGTTTTATAATAAAGATTGATAGTGTTTTATATACACTATCAACTTATCTAGACGTAAGATTATAATCCAATATATTAGATTAAGCGCTTGAAAAAAATATAGTTGATGAGATAGCCTTAAACGACAATTCCCAACAAGCTTAATACACATTGGCTATGATGAGTTAGACCAAATTTTGTGAAACAGTATACAACAAAAAGGGAAGAGGCGATAAACATGCAGTCAACGGAAGCGCATATGAAGGAAAAACAACGAAGAGAAAAAATAGAAATTATATTTAGTCACAGGGTAAAAGGGGAGAATTTTTTTCACGGTTCTTCCTATCAATGGAAAAACATTGTATATCAAAATTATAATAGGATACAACAAAAAGAGTTGGAAATTGAACAACTCATTTCAAAAATGGAAAAAGAAGGGATCCGTTTTACGCAGCACCGTTCCCTCATACACTATCCCGTCATTGATTTCGTAAAATATATAGCTAAGATTTATAAGGAGCCCCTCGAAATAAAATAATCATATTTATAAAAGGTTTATTTCCGGGGGTTTTTTTAACTTAAAACCAGGGGTACCGCCCCATTTCCATCAAGATAAAGTTTTATAACACCCCCAAAACGAAATTTTTAGGTTTTATTGTGAAAAAAGCCTATTTATCATTTTGGGGGTGACCTGTTTTCTTAGGTTGATGGGATACCGCCATCAACCTAAGAAAACAACATGCTAGGAGTATACTAGATTTTATACAGTTTTTCTGCTAATCCAATAACCCAAAAACCATGCCAGGATAGGAATGTATAAAAAATGAATAGCGTTATCGAAAAAGAAAAAGTGGATTACACCACTACTTTCCCTGCTACCCTACTACTAATAGTTATTTAAAACAAACCAGGTAATTTAACACTTAAATATTTAGGAAGAAGGCTCAGAATGAAATTAAATAATGAAAAAGATGGCATTGTGTTTGCAGTACTTTCTTATATTATGTGGGGTATTACTCCAATTTACTGGAAGCTTATTCAACACGTATCTTCAGGAGAAATTCTAGCACAACGAGTCTTTTGGTCCTTTATTTTTATGCTTGTACTTTTATTTTTCATGAAGAAATGGTCTACATATGTTGAATTCATGAAAGAAATTGTTAAAAATCCAAAATTAGTTTGGTCACTTATTATTGCTTCTGTACTGATTAGTTCAAACTGGGGTATCTTTATGTGGGCAGTGCTTAATGGAAAAATATTAGAAGCAAGTCTTGGTCAATACATTAATCCTTTAACAAGTATGTTAATCGGTGTAATCGCATTAAAAGAAAAGTTAAGTGGTTCTCAAATTCTTGCATTTATATTAGCAGGCATTGGTGTATTAACACTAACGTTCCATTATGGTGTGATTCCTTGGATTTCTCTTAGTTTGGCGCTTACCTTTGGATTTTATGGTTTAGCCAAAAAAATGATTAAAACAGATTCAGTCATTGGATTAACACTTGAAACGATGGTAATTTCGCCTATTGCGTTAGTATATTTGACTTACTTGATGTTTCAATCTCAAATACAATTTTTCAATTCTGTTTCAACCAGTTTATTATTAATAGGGAGTGGCATAGTAACAGCTCTACCACTTTTATTATTTACAAAGTGTGCTAAAAAAGTTTCATTATCTATGCTTGGTATTCTCCAATATATTTCACCAACTCTGTCACTAATAGCCGGTGTTTTTCTTTATAACGAAACGTTAACAAAAGCTCATTTTATAGCTTTTACCTTTATTTGGTTAGCCCTTGTAATTTATACTTTTTCTTCCATAACAAAGTCAAGTAAAGAGAGTAAAAAATAAATGAGTTTAACTTATAAATAATGAACTACCTGTAACGAAAATTATGTAAATAAGCTGTCCATATGGGCAGCTTATTGTATTTTTGCTTAGCGTTTTTTTGATGCATGTTGAATTAATGGTATTTTTGTACCAAGTACAAGTATGAATGCAACAAGTGCTAATCCTGTACATAGAAGAAATAGATAATAGAATGAAAATGATTTTATTACCCAAAGATCTAATACTGGTCCTAAAGCCATGCCATTGCTTCTCCACGAAGAGATCGTGGAATACATCAATCACAGCCTTTTCTATCGAACTTGTAGCAACTGCCCAGCTGATTCCATGGAAAATATGTAAAATCACTAAGCATATAGCCCCTGTTATCCAAGTATAAAAATACATTGTCTTTACAAATAATACTCAAACATTTTTGCAACCTTTTCTTTTATTTTTTCTTTTATAGATAATTGGTTGACGTCAGAGGATGTTACTTGCTTTGAATTTTGTAAGTCTGCATTAATCACTGGCTTTATTCTCGAAATATAGATAGGGTCATGAATATAACAGTTCATTTCCTCATTTAAATGAAACGAACGTGAATCAAAATTCACGGTCCCAACCATCAATACTTTTTCATCAATCAAAAATACTTTACCGTGTAACACCCCATTTTTGTAACCATATACTTCCATCCCCTGTTTTAATGCTTTTCGGATATATGGATATGCTGCTTCTTTAACTAATAGTGCATCCGAATGAGGTGAGAATAGAATTTTGACACGGACTCCCCTCTTTCTTGCATCTACTAATGCGTTCCAAATAGTTCTATCTTTTGGTATAAAATAAGGTGTTAATATAATAATGGATTCTTTTGCTTGTTGAAACAGCATTTTATAATCTTGCCCAAGTTTTTCTCCACTATAATATGCAGTAAATCGTTGCGAGTTTGCTCCCTTTTCCTTTACCGCATTGTGTATCGGAATCGGTTTCTCTGAGTTTCTCTTCCAGTCTAATACAAATTGTTGTTCTAAATCTTGAACTCCTTCTCCTCGTATTTGAAGATGATAATCTCTCCAATAACCAAGTTTTTCTTTTTCTCCCAAATACTTCTTTCCAATGTTGAATCCACCAATGTAACCAACCTTTCCATCAATAACTGAAATACGACGATGATTCCGATGATCCAAAGAAGAAAAAAGATAAGGGAAAGCAGGTTTATTGTAATATGTAAAATGAACTCCTTTTTTAACTAATAATTCTCTTTCCTTTTTCTTTAGTAAAATTCCACCTAACCTGTCCAAAGCATAGTATACTTCTACACCTTCTTGACTTTTTTTCCGCAATAACTCTAGAAACTGATGGCTTACTTTATCATCAGCAATAGAAAAAAAGTTAACATGCACGTAATGCTTTGCTTGCTCTATATCTGAGAATAGTTGATTGTTTAACTGTTTCCCATCTGTATACAAAATAATATCACTTTGACGCATAGGGTATTGACTAGAATTTTGGCTAAATACCCCATTTTTTTCTGCTATCGTTCTGTCAATTTCACCCCAAACAAACAGAACTAAACATCCACCGATAAATAAAAAGAGGAATACTCGGAAAATTCTTCTTATCTTTTTCAGCACATTTAATCTCCTTTATATATTATCGTTTTATTTCTGTTAGTTTTTGTTATTGGGACAAAACTATTCCATGCATCTATTAGCTAAAAAAATCCCTCTTTGAATGATTAACTATAAAATTTCTCATTCGCATAACCCTAAAATTGGAAGTCGTACAATGATAATAAAATAGGCACTCTATATTTTGAAGTACATTTACAAGGAGGAATACTACATGACAGTAAGTACTAAACTTAAACAAACTATCGCTGGATTAAAGAGTGCTCAAGCATGCCTAGAAGGATTTGTTCTTGATACTGATAACAAGCAAGCAAAACAATTATATAAAGGTGCAGCACAACAAACTCAAGAAATTATTGAATCTTTAAATCCTCGTCTTCAACAAATTGAACATGAAGAGCCTCAGTACAAGTAATAACATAATACCTTTCACATAGAATATCGTCCCCATGGAAGAGTGCCCAGCTTAAATAACGATTATCATAATGCTAATTATGATTAAAGGGTCTCACCATATTGCCATCAATTTAAGAATTCAAAATTACCCCAAAACGAAAAAATGAGTTCAACTCTCATGGACACCTATGAAAAGATAAAATTTTCGTTTTTGGGGCATTTCAAAATATTAGCTTGATTGGCATAGGGGTACCGCCACATCGCTATCAAGCTAAGCTCATACAACGTCAATTATAGTAGAGATTATTTCTTTTTTCTAAAGGCTACGTATAGGGAATTTAAAGATTTGCATACGAAATAAACCCTAATGGGTTTCATTTTTTTGATTTAAGCCGCTTGATTATCAGGCATGGTACAATTGTAAACGACACCTAATATATCAAAGACTGTTTTCTTCTCATATCTATGAGATTTTCGCCCGTTTTGCTGTAGGAGATTGAACAAGCGAATTAGAATCTTTGATAGCTCTTGGGTGTCTTTTTGTATAGCTTGAAAAAGAAGAAGAAAGTAATCTTTAATCATATATATGGCCTTATATTCACTCATTTCTCGCTTCTTTTTTCTAAGAAGTAATTGCCGCATTTGAAACATGGTAGAAGAACAGAGTAGAATGGCAATCAGTTGCCCGTACAAATAGCATTCCAATCGTTCTCGTTTTATCTTTTTACAACGATGAATATGAAAGAATGATTTCCACGTTTTAAATAAAATCTCAATTTGCCAACGTAAAGAATACCAATCATGTACTTGTCCCATTGGGACAATATCTGTAGGAGTATTTGTCATATATACATTGATACCGCTAAGTCGTTTACTACGAGGAGAATA
>NZ_JAALFZ010000018.1:0-84129 GCF_011800505.1 Bacillus sp. EKM501B
TCTTGGTACATAATTCCTAATAAAACTGCTGTTTTCTCTCCTAAATTATATTTTTCTAATTCTTTTTTCAAGGTAGATTCATATTGCAATACACGTTTTTCGGTGGCTAGCGCTTTATTTTGTTGAATATTGGTTTTATGATTAAAATATAGCATTCCAAGTATTGTTCCTAAGCCTAAAATACTAATAAGGAACACTTTTATAATTTGTTTTTTACTTGTATCCTTCATATATTCCTCCTCGTATAAGAAATGCAATTTTTCAAAGGTAATTGGTTATATATAAACTATGTAATGAACATCTATCTCCCATCCTTTTAGACTCATACATCAATACTTTAAGGTTTCAAGTTTAATATAAAAATTTAAAGATAAGGTAAAGATAAGATAAAGATAAAATAAAGGGTATTTTTTAGCGTACTTTAAAAGATATTGCTACAAAGGGATATATGGGACAACTTGTTGATATGAATGGATTTAGTGATAATTGAAAGGTTATTGTACAAGTTATTAATTATGGAGACATCATTCCAGAAGATTTAATCCATCTTTTCAATATGCTTTATATAAAAACCACAACATAACATATAATAAAAAACGGCGAACCCTCCACCTAGGAGAATCCACCATCACAAATAACTGATTATTTCACACCTAGTTTTTTTGCTTTCTTAGGGATCCCGTCTTCCAGCACTTCCTCCCAAGCTGTTACACCTTTTTATCTAAATGATATACACGTAGGAATGCTTCTTTACGAAGATTCTTTTGTGCGATAAATTCTAACTCTTTTTCTTTACCTTCCTTATCAAAACCCGATAATGTATATTCATACTCCTTTCCCATCACTTTACCATCCATAGATTTTGAAACTCCTCCTTTTCCATCCATATTAATTTGAACGTAATATTCATCTTTACCCATACGGTTGATATCACACCCAACTAAAACACTTGCAAATACAACTTCCTTATTTTTTACGTACCTGTATATTTTTATCTTGTTACTCACTTTTATTTTTCTTTCTTAACTAACTTATTTAAGATAATCTCATATAAATTACTTAACGAATTAATGCTATTTGCGACATAAAAAAAGAGAGGCGTCTGCCCCCTCTTAGAAGTGAAATTCAACTTGCTGTTCTTTTGTAATTGTCTCATCCCCCTCAGGATTAACTGTGTCGCTAAAGAGTAACTTAGCTGATATAATCTCCTCAAGCTTACTCTTAATGAATAGACCTACGCTACCTTCTTTCTTCACCTTCCCATAGAATTTGTTAGCATTCTCATCTTTCTCCTAACTAAGATCTTTTACTTTTACTAATTTCATATGAGAAATTCCCTCCAAATGTACACACTAAGAATGAGATTTGATAGAAGATACTTGTCTACATTTTGACTTTTCCTATTAAAACTGGAATATTTGGTCAAATGTATTAAACACGCAAATAACTTGATATCGTATCTCATGATTTTAATAATGATTCTGTTTTTCATTGTAGTAAGGTTGTTTATCTCATATTGAATTACCTTTCATTTTTCTTACAAGTTCGCAATATTTTTGAAAATACAGTCTATAAAGCCGAGAATTATTATTTTTTGAGAGATAGCATTGAGGAGTTTTTCATATGCACTGTACTATACGGTACTAGATTCCCGTACAGATTTCATTTACAATTCATTGTATTTTCTTTACCATTTACCAAGTTAAAATGGAACAAATTTATTACTTAGAGTGTCTATTATGTGTATCCCTAAAAATATGAAAGGACTTATTATTCCCCAAAGTAAAGTGATGTAAAAAAGTGTGTATTGAGATACTTCATTTAAATGTTACGAGTTTAATACTTTCACAGGTAAACTATAAAAAAAGAAACACCCTAAACAGCAACTGTTCATTCATATAAACGCTTTGGTTCTGCTTAGCCTGTTAAAATTCAACTTCAGAAGTATCGGTATCCAACACCCGCTTTAATTAACATCGGTATTTAAAATACCAAAACAAAATCCATATATCGTTGAAAGAGGTTGAAAATTCATGTACGTTTTAAACAAGTTCTTTACCTACAAAAAGATTGTACCTGTCGTATTACTTTCATGTGTAACACTAATAGGGTGTTCTAATAGTAATACTCCATCTGGACCACCTAAGCAAACAAAACAAATAAAGCAAATTAAACAAGAAAATACAGGTCATGATTCTTTTGCTAAGCTTGAAAAAGAATATAATGCTAAGCTTGGTATTTATGCTCTGGATACAGGTACAAATCAAACTATTGCTTATCATTCAAATGATCGTTTTGCATTTGCCTCTACATCTAAATCATTAGCAGCGGGAGCTCTTTTACGTCAGAACTCAATAGAAGCTCTTGATGAAGGGATTACGTATACGCGTGAAGACCTTTCTAATTATAATCCAATTACAGAAAAGCATGTGTATACAGGAATGACGTTAAAAGAACTTGCAGATGCTTCTGTTCGATATAGTGACAGTACGGCACATAATTTAATTCTTAAAAAGTTAGGTGGTCCATCCGCATTTGAAAAAATCTTGAGAGAAACGGGAGATACGGTTACTAAATCTGAACGATTTGAACCTGAATTAAATGAAGTACATCCTGGAGAAACGCGCGATACCAGTACACCAGAAGCGATCGCTAAGACACTTCAATCATTTACATTAGGATCTGCACTTCCAACAGAGAAACGTGAATTATTAGTAGATTGGATGAAGAGAAATACGACTGGAGATAAGTTGATTCGTGCGGGCGTACCAAAAGGATGGGAAGTAGCTGATAAAACAGGCGCAGGATCTTATGGAACAAGGAATGATATTGCAATTATTTGGCCACCAAATAAAAAGCCAATTGTTCTTGCCATCCTTTCTAATCATGATAAAGAAGATGCAGAATATGATGATAAGCTTATTGCAGACACAACTAAAGTCGTATTAGATACTTTAAAAGTTACGAATAAAAACTAATAAATTAATAGTTTTCCGTGGTTAGGGGACATATTCTCTAATAAGAGTAACCATACATGAACGTCAAATGATGCTAAAAAAAGAAAAAACACGCAGTTCCATTTGGAATTGCGTGTTTTTATTTTGCTAATTTATTTTGGATAACCGCTTGTGTCATCCAGTGCTGATTGGTTTGCACATGGTCTTTTCGAACAAATGCCCCTATGGATTTTGAAAAATCATTATAGTGAAACGCATCCGTTAATCTAAGTACATACCCCTCCTGAATCCCTCCAAAGAGTGAAGTACCGTTGTAGCACAAACGAATTACCTTTTCATTATAGGGGCCACGATATAACACTGGAACGTGTGCAAGGCCTAACTTTTTACACCATGCAACTGCTGCATCCCACGATAAACATTCATTTTTCTCATTCTATATTGAAAAGACATAAAAATAGGACGTCAGTGCTGTGTAGTGAATGCCATGACAAGCATACACATTTTCACCACATATCCTCCAGCCTTCTGGAATTCTATCCCCCCATACTTCCTTGTAACGTTTTTACCCATGTTCTCGATGGGTTATGACCACTTGATAACGACCTTGCATGAATAGCCTCTTTATAAAGAGATGTATTTTCACCATCTAACTTTTCTAGTACGACCACTTCTTGATTTTCAAATCCGTCCATATTTTGTAGAACACGGTCATCACTTGTTACCCCTATCGACCAAGGAACATGCAATGTTCGTGGATATTTTACAAGCATTTTTTCACCTCTCTACTTCGCAAATGCATCTGCATCTCGGAAAAAATATACATACCTCTTTATGATAGTCTTCTATAAGTTTATTGATACAAAATAAGCAAGCGGTGGATTCAGCAACGGGATGTTCTTCATGACAAATTGAAAACCACACCCATGCGTCTCCTCCTGTTTCACCATTACAGTTTGCTGTAAGTCCCGCTTTACTTGTTCGTTCATGGTTTCTTATAGTTCGAATAAGACGATGTACAATCCGCTCTGGTTTTATGTAATCTATTAGCTTGAATCGTTACTTAAATATAAAGGGTGTCTCGGTAACACATCCTTTTTTCCTAAGGCAGTGTAAATGGTAACCTCTGAATAACTCATGAATATCTTTATACCGATTGTGATATTTATAATTTTCTCCCCAAGCAGTAATCAACATATTTTCCATTAATTTTTTTCTTTTCAATATTTCATCTAACTTCGTACGATTAATTACTTCCTGTAGTAGCCTTTCTACTGTATCTATTTTTATCTCATTTGGTTTTCTCAATATTCTTTACTTCTATTTTTTGATTGTTATAACTGGCACTTTCTTGGTATCAGAAATTTCACTGTAACCATAATAAAGTAGAAAAAACAATAAAATAATTGTCCAAATAAATATAAACACTTTATAACTATACTTCATATGAAAAACCTCATTTTCCCTATATAAGTGAATGTACATACACCTTATAAATCCTATTACATAAATTATTGGATATTGCAGTAGTAGAGAATCATTAAGTATTAGAAATTTTTATTCATAAACACATCCAAGAAATCTTCAAAAATATCATCTAGACATTTTAACATTTCATAAAAATGCACAGATAATATTTTTACGTTTAGCTAAGTAATGCTTATTATGTAATAAATCCTTATCTCTATTTCACCTTAATGTTTATATGTACAAGAGTCAGTGTAGCAACTAGGCTGTACTTTAAATATGTACTCAATTGTGTGTGGGAAAGGAAGCACATTTTATTTAAAGTTGTTACTTTGAACCCTTTAATTAGTTGGTAGTCTTCTTCATTCAGACAGAAAGGAAATTTAAAGTGTGCACGTATTTTCAACTCAGACTCTTTACTACACACACTCCTATACACATAAAACATCTATACCTTTCGTAACATTAAGGAAACAAAAGGAAATGATATAGAAATAATTATAACATTTCGCAACAAATTTGTAACACAAATGTAACACAATACATTTAATCGTACAATACTTTTTTAGCTAATTATCAACAAAGCATTGTTAATATCGTTCAAATTTAATAATGTTCCCATAAAGTAATACATATTGTTTGTGAAGTGTTTTTTCAAAATATAACGAAACCTACCATGACGGAGGAATGGTAATTCAATTTAAGAATAAATGGATTGATACCTTTCTAGCTTTTGTATCCCAATCATAGTATAGAGAGGATTATGGTTATCCAATAAATATATGTGAACATATACAAGCTAAGCCTTCTAAATAATTACTGTAACTAAAAAAACAAGTAATTATACTTGTTTTTTTAGTTTACTTTCCAATATCGCAACAGTTTTATGTGCTCTCTTTTCCTGTCTACATTATTGGATGCATATCTTACTAAAGATAGCTTCTTTTTTTATGATTCTATTGAAGTAATTAATTGCTGACGTTCTTTATCTCTATAAATTTTCATTTCATGTTTAAACTCGTAATTTCCTACTTCAAATCTAGCCCATTCCTTACTTGTCCAATATACTACATCTACATTTTCTCTTAAGATTGCAAAACACACATCCACTAATTCATCTTCGTAAAATGGAGCTTCTTTTGCTAATTCAAAAGCAAGCACTTTTGGATCCTTAGTTTTAATTTGAAGTTCCCTAGAGGTTTGCCCTAAATACTGCCATGGCGATGGTATTGATTGAACTTGGGCATCTCCCCTATCTTGAAACTGTGATGGAGAATAATTTGTTGAAGCAAATGTAGGTTTACTTACTCCTATTGCTGTTCCTAAAACAACAGAACCAATAATAAGTTTTTTAATCATTTTTTCAGCCCCTTTAATAATTTTGGATATGCTTCATTTTTATACCACGTTCACAGTCATGTAAATGAAGATAATTTGACAGAATTCTGCGTTTTCCTCGAAAAATGTATATTAATTACACACCTTAAATTTACTAAAAGCAAAATTGTTGGTTAAGGTAAATTTTTTTGTCGTAAGTATACACTTTTTGTATAAAAATTAGTTTTTTAAATATTTGCATACTTATTGATAAAGCTTCCTGCCATACCTTATTCGAAGCCAATTTACCTCTACCTACTCACTTCGCATTCCTTGAAGAAGGAATCTTCTTGACTAAAACGTATAAAAAAGTTGGGGATTTCCCCAACTTTTTTATACGTTTATTGTCTTATTAATCCTGTAGATGTAACCCCATATGTTCTTTTCTTTCCGATATATTCCTGTTTTCCATTCTCAAGGTTAGTTAAAGTCGCGCGTGTTTTTTCCTTTGCTGCTTCCCCTCCTATATGAGTAAATTCTATATAATCTCCCTCTTTTACAGGTACTGTTTGCGTTTCAGCATTTTGTTGTCTATTTCCCATAATTTCCTTATTGTACATAACGCTACCAGATGAGTTCTGGACTTTAATACTTGCATATGTGCTATTGAAATAAGAATGCGGTACACCGGTTTCTAATATTCGCTTTAAAACTTAGATATATTTAATATTTTTTCACTACTATTATTAATCAAATTATAGTATTTTGTATTAAAATCTTATGATTTAGGACTAAATAACTTAATTGATCACACTATTTGACTCATAATTATTTACCAGAAAAACGTTATGTAAACTTTCTATTTGTCAATTAGACAAAATAGTTTATTTGCTGGTACCTTATCATTAGCTAGAAAGACCCTACTAAAAAACGTAGACTCCTTTAGGTATCTAAACATTACATATATTTCAAACGTAGATTCCTCTATCGTTAACACCTGCCCAATTCCAGCGTTGTTTACAAGGATATCAAATGTAGTATCACCTATATATTTTTGAAGAGATTGATCCATCATTGAATACAATTTATTAATGCCATTAAAAGTACTTAAGTCTGCACGAATCGCAAATGCGGAACCGCCATCTTTTTTAATTTTATCCACTACACTTTCTGCTTCTTCTTTTCTTTTACTAAAGTGAACAACGACTAACGCACCAGCCTGTGCCAAATGTAAGGCAATACTTCGACCTATCCCTCTACTAGCCCCTATTACTAATGCAATTTTCCCCTTCAATTTATTCATCTCATCATCCCCTTGTTTAAAAAAATCTACTTAGTTATATCACAAGATACGCTTTGAAATGTTGCTCACTAATTTGATATCCATAAAACCAAAAGGCCCACTCATAATTATAAGAGTCGGCCTTTTCACTTCACATATTCATTAGCTTTACATACAGCATCCCTAACTGTTATGTACTTTGTACTAAGTATAATAAAGACTCTAAATGGTATTATAGGTAAAGCCAACTTAAACTAAAGTTAATTCATATACATTTTGCTTAGAGTCTCTGCCTTTAAACAGTTCGTTTAGGATTCTATGCATATATTCAATAAAATTTCAGCAATGCCTGTATTTTTCATCTTTCATATTTTTCTTTGTTAGCTATGAGTATACTTAAAAAACTAAAAACTATTTGATAATCTTTTAGAATCTAACTTTCTTTTAATACTATTTGCTATTTCTTCAATATTTTCATTTAGAAAGAAATGATTACCTTCAAAAGAATGAAAAGTACACGTTTTACTTGTGTATCGTTCCCATTTTATTACTTGATCATATGTAGTAAATTCATCATTTTCCCCATTAAATATAAGAAAATCAATATCACATGGTTGTGTATTTTTGTCATGAATATACGTCTCAACGATTTTAAAATCTGCTCTTAGAATAGGGAGAAAAATCTCCATTAATTCTTCTGATTGCAGTACCCCAGATGGTGTACCTCCCATTGCAATAACTTCTCTTTTAAATTGCTCATTAGAAAGATTATGTCTGATATTTTTTATTTTACTATTTGGATGATTTCTACCGGACAAAACAAGAAATTCAGGCGATACGTTTTTAGAATCTTTTATTTTTCTGGCTACTTCATAGGCGATCAAACTTCCCATGCTATGCCCGAATAGAATGTAGGGCGAATCATCTATCTGCATAACTATTTTATTGTAGACATCATTTACTGCCTCTTCCATACTTTGGTACAAGTTTTCTTCAATTCTATATCCTCTACCAGCTAACTCTATCGGGACTACCTCAATATATGGATTAAAGTGATTTTTCCATTTTGCGTAACTAAACGCAGATCCCCCAGCATGTGGAAAGCAAAAAAGTTTAGTCTTCTGCATTGATTTTCTCCTTACTTTCAAATTTGTATATTTTTTGGAAAATTGCATAAATTTCTTTAATTATTATCTCTTGCGGAAATTCATCCCTTGTTGCACAAGCAGATAACTTATAATTTGGATCAATGTTATACTGTTTAAAGTAAAAATTCTTAGGTATATTCTTGTATAAAATTAAAGCTCGTGATTCTTTTTTTATAGAGAATGAATTTAATTGGGTATAAAGCCCTTTTCCAATCGTTTTTATATAGCTTTCTTTTAATGTCCATAAATCATAAAAATAGTTAATTTGTTCATCAGAATTCATATTAGATATATCATAAAATTCATCCGCTGAAAAAAATTCTTTTGCTAATTTAAGCGCCTCTATCTCTGAAACCTTTTCTATATCAATACCCACATTAAAATTAGCAGTAGTACAAACCACCCATTCTCCTGAATGTGACAGATTAAAATGAAAGTCAGAAAAATTTTCAACAAAAGGTTTTCCATACTCATTATATTTAAATCTAATTTCTTCATTATTAATTTTATACTTTTGGCAGATTAGAGATCGGATTAGTAAATCCCCTATCAGTGTCCTATTAACGTCGCATGAGTTTAATAAACGCTTCATTCGTTCTTTCTTCTCATTTGAAACCAAGTTACTAAGTTGCTTAAACAAATGACTTTCAATATTCTTTGGTATTTTCACAGCTTGAATGTGTATGATAAATCACTTCCTTTTTTTAAAGATGGCTTCATATATGTGCGTTACATAAATTCAAATTAACTTTATTAAATTGCAAATACAATAGAAAAGGTGCATATTTACATATCAATGAAAATATGCACCTTTCCTCAATAATATCATCAAAGCATTAGTTTCTATTACAAAAAATAGAGAGGATTTACATCATTCTATGAGCAACTCATATAGGTTTCTATGTCTCTATCAAGTAAATTTTCCATTATCCTCTTAAAAATTAATACTCTTGATATATTCATTATTGCCTACACTTTATTTGCAGTTATTGGTCTCCCCTTTTCATTCATAGCGTTGCATCTTTTGCACTCTCTACTTTTCAGTTAATGAAAGGGATGTTTCTTTTATCCCTTCAAATTCATTTAATAGGTACTTAGCTATCTTTTCAACTGCGGGGAAGTCTACTATTTCCTCATGTGATCCAGGGACTGAATACCTATTTACTCTTCCTTTTAATAAAGGTCCCCAATCTGTAAACAACTCTTTTCCTTCCTCAGCACTAAAGTAGATAACTTCTCCAAAGTATGGTATCAAATCATCCTCTGCCATTAAGTTCAGGCATTTCCTATGAGCATTGATAACTTGCTTCAAATTCATAAGATTTGCATCAGGCGGGAGTACTCCTTCCATAATTAATCGCTCCACAAGCATATCTTGCTTATGAACGAGCCCTTCTTCCTGCTCAGTAAGATCTCTAGGAATGAAATGTTCAGATATATATGAGAGCATATCCTCCCTTGTTTTACGATCTTGCTCTGAAGGTACTTTAGTATCCATTAGTATCAACAACTCAACTTCCTCACCTTGATTCTTTAGCACAGTTGCGATTTCATAAGCAATTGCACCGCCTAAAGACCATCCTCCAAGACGATATGGGCCTTCTGGCTGAACACGTTTGATTTCTTCAATGTAAAGTTGAATTAGTTCCGGCAAGGTCAATTCATCAATTTCTTCCTTTTCTATAAGAGGATTCTGTAAACCATAAAATGAACAATGGTTCTTAAGTAATCTTGCTAGTTGAATATAACAGAATACATTCCCCATAAACGGATGAACACAGAAGAAAGGGCTTTTTTCTGATTCTTGTAGTGGAACTAGCGCTGCTACTGATTTCGTCATATCATGCTTATCACGAATAAGGCATGCGATTCCTTCCAATGTTGGATTCTTAATCAATGTTGAAACCTTAATCTCTTTTCCAAACTTCTCCCTAATTTTTGAAACTAATTTAATTACAAGGAGAGAGTGTCCTCCTCTATTAAAGAAATCATCATTTACATAGACATCTTCTATCTGTAACACATCCTGCCAGATTTTAATCAACTGATATTCAATTTCATCCCTTGGAATGATTGGTGTAGAGAAGTTATTTTCTCTATGAATAGTTAAATTGTTCAATGCCTTTCGATCAACTTTGCCATTCGTTGTAAGAGGAATCTCGTCTACCTTAATAAAGTGTGCGGGAACCATATAATTTGGTACTTGTGTCTTGAGATACTCACGCCACTCATGCATACTACCATCTCCAACTACATAAGCAACCAATCTCTGCTCTCCTAATTTATCCTCTGTTGCCAAAACTACTGCTTCTTTTACCAATGGATGCCTCTCTATACTCGCTTCAATCTCTTCAAGTTCAATACGAAAGCCCCTAATTTTCACTTGATTATCAATTCTTCTCAAGTAATCTAAATTACCATCAGGTAAATAACGAACCAAATCTCCCGTACGATATAAACGCTCTTCTTCATTAAATGGATGACAGATGAATCGCTCTGCTGTTAATTCTGGGCGATTCAAGTATTCTCTCGCTATACCTGCACCCCCAATATATAGCTCACCTGTTACACCAACTGGAACAGGTAACAAATTTTTATCCAATACATAAGTTTGAACGTTTGGCAACGGACGTCCAATTGTTACTCTCTTACTATCTTTTTTGATATGATAGCATGTTGCATCAACCGTACATTCTGTAGGACCGTATACGTTATAAAAATCAATCTTTTCAGTCTCTACTAGCTGTTCCCATAATGACGGCATGATTGCTTCACCACCGACCAATATCTTGCTTGGTACATGAACATCAGCACTTATTTCTAGCAATCCTCCATCTATTAGTAATTCAAGTAATGAAGGTGTCATATCAAACATTTCCAATTTATTCTCCCTAATATAGGACACAAATTGTTCTGGATTAGTGCGAACTTCACTTGGAATAATATATAAACTTGAACCATAAAGCAGCATTTGTAATTGCTGAATAGATACATCAAAGGCAATTGATGCATTCAAACCAACGCGCATATTACTAGGTATCTCATGTGAGAAAACTTCTTTTTGTAAACCATATGATAGGTTTATTACAGAATGGTGCTGTACTAAAGCTCCCTTTGGATTCCCTGTCGAACCAGAAGTGTAGATAACATACGCTAAGTTTTCCCCTGTTACCTCACATATTGGTGAAAGTTTGCTTTCTTGAGAAAGCATTGCTTGGTCCCTATCTAGGCAAACTGTCTTAATGTCTTTAGGAATCCAGCCTAGTAATACTTCATTTGTAACTAACACTTTAATTCCTGTGTCTTCTAAAATATATTGTAGGCGGCTTTCCGGATTCGATGGATCTAATGGAACATAGGCTGCTCCGGCCTTCCAAATTCCCATGAGACCAACAACCATCTCAACTGAACGCTCAAAGCAAAGGCCAACTAATGACTCTGTCCCAATTCCACATTTCTGTAAATGATGGGCTAATTGGTTAGCTCTTTCATTCAGCTCTCGATATGTTAGTTGCTGTTTTTCATCTACCACTGCCAACGCGTCAGGCGTACGATTTACTTGCTCTTCGAATAGTTGATGGATTGCATTCTCACGTGGATAGGATATAGTATTATTATTCCATTCTTCCAATAGCTTTCTTTGTTCAGCTTCCGTAATATATACTAGCTCCGATAGATTTTGATCAATGTTTTTGAGCATTTGCATTAACACTTTGTGTAAATGACCCAGCATTCGTTCAATGGTTACTCTATTAAACTTACTACGGTCATACATTAACTTTAACGATAACTGGATTCCTGGAACTACAGCTAACCCTAATGGGTAGTGGGTTTGTTCTACCCCTTCCAATTCACCAATTTCCAGATTTTCTGAAGACTCCTCTTTCACTGGATAATTTTCAAACACATATAAACTATTGAACAGCGGTATTCCTCTAGGAACTTCACTCCACCCCTGAATCTCTGTCAAAGAAGCATACTCATATTGTCTTCTTTCTATCTCTTCCTCTTGTATCTTCTGCAACCAATCTATTAATTTTATATCATCCATCAATTGAATTCGCGTCGGTGACGTTGTAATGAAAGGACCTACGATGTTTTCAACATCAATAATCTCCGTAGAACGCCCTGAGCTTGTTACACCAAAAACAATGTCATTTTCTCCACTATATCGGCTCATGAGATATGCCCATGCACCTTGAATTACTGTACTCAAAGTAAGTTTATTGCGTTTCGCCCATCCTTGTAACGCTTGAGTCTGCTCTTCTGATAAATACGTAACCTTCTCTGTGTAACCTTTTTCTTCCTCTTTACTTTCTAAGCCCAGCAAAGTTGGCGCAGTAAAACCTTTTAGCTTCTCTCTCCAGAATTGTTCCGCCTGCTCCTTATCTTGCTCTCTTAACCATTGGATATATTTCTTATATGGTGAGGACTTAGGTAACTTCACAGCTTCTCCATTCATTCTCTTCTGATAGACTGTAAGTAATTCATTAAATACTAATGGTAAACTCCATCCATCCAGTAAAATATGGTGATGGGTCCAAACAATCCGATATTCTTCCTCACCTTCTTGAATGACTGTTACCCGCATCAATGGTGCTTCATCAAATTGGAAGGCTTGTTTTCGATCTAATGCCAAAAAGACTTTTCTTTTTTCCTCTATCTCTTCACTTGTCATTGTACGCCAGTCTTCTTTATTCACTTTAAATGGGATATTTTCATACACCACTTGTACAGGTTCTTCAATTTCGTCCCATACAAATGCTGTACGAAAAATTTCATGCCGCTGAATTACAGATTTCCACGCCTGCTCAAATGTAGGAATATTCATTTTTCCTCGAATCATAAAACTCAATTGCACTATATACGGTGCAACATGTTCATCCCCTTGGTCATGCAATGTGTGGAAAATCATACCTTCTTGCAAAGGTGATAGTGGATATAAATCAGTAATCTGATTGTTCTTTCCGCGATGCATTTTGTTTAGTACATTTGTCAAACCTTCTTGGCTAAGATTAGCCATTGCAAAATCCGAAATGGTCAGTGCAGATTCTCTATCTGAAAATTGAATCAATGTACTCAGTTGATATAGCATATTCTGTGCAATACTTTGAATCGTTGATTTGGCAAATTGTCCAACATTGTATACCCAAGTGAATTGAAGTTTTCCATCCGTTACAACCCCAATTACATCAATTACATGCGATCGCTTGGAACCGGCAGCATGATCTAAACGCTTAAATTCGTTCTCCGGAATAAACATTGCATCGCTAGAAAACATTTGGTCAAATTGTCCAAGATAGTTAAAACTAATAGACGGTGTATATTGGGAGCTTAATTGCTCACACATTGTTGCGTTCATGTAACGCAACACCCCATAATCAACACCCTTATTAGGAATTTTGCGAACTTGTTCTTTAACTGCTTTTAATGCTTCAATTGGCGTATTAGCACTAGTAATATTTAAATGAACTGGGTAAATACTTGTAAACCATCCCACAGTTCTCGATAAATCAACATCTTCAATAATCTCTTCTCGACCATGTCCCTCTAAATCTACGCTCAATATCGGCTGCCCCGTACATGCTGCCGTAGCTTGTACTAATGCTGCTAATAATACTTCATTGATTTGGACACGGTGAGTGCTTAAAGTCTCTTGCAATAACATACGGGTCTCATTCTCATTTAACACCACAGTAATTTCCTCAGTTACTGCGCTTACTGGATTACTTATAGTACCATCTACCGGCAATTTAACTACGTCTTGTTCAGCCTGCTCCTCCCAGTAATGTAGCACTTCTTTTGATAGGCCAGTTTCAGCGTAATGATGTAATTTCTCCGACCATTCTTTAAAAGATGTACTCTTCATAGGTAATTGAATTTTCTGCCCTTGGACTACTTGCGTATATGCTGTTTGCAAATCTTCCAATAAAATTCGCCAAGAAACACCATCCACGGCTAAATGATGAATTGTCCAAAATAATCGGCCAGCGTGCTCACCTTCATCAAAATACACCATTCTCATTAGCGGACCATCATGTAAATTCAAACTTTCTTGTGCAATATTAATCTCTTTTTGAATAACCTGATGCCAATCAGCTTCCGGCACTTCGTCTAATGAAATGACAGTAAGCATCAATTGTTCTTCTATTCCTTCATTCCACTGTTTCCAAACCCCATTAGGTAAACGTTCATATCTTAAACGCAGAGCATCATGATGAAGTAGAAGGTTACCTGCCGCCTTTTCCAGTGATCCTATGTCCAATTTCTCTTTCGTTCTAAAGAACATGGATTGATTCCAATGATGTGGGTTAGGATGATTTTGTGCAAAAAACCTTTGCTGAATAGGTGTAAGTATCGTCTCTCCAGTTATAATTCCCTGTTCAGCTTGTACACCTTGTTCTTCTTTGACTACTTGCGCCAACTCAGCAATTGTTTGGTGTTCAAATATTTGTTTTGGTGTCAATTGTAAACCAACTTGCTTCGCGCGCGAGACAATCTGAATGCTAAGAATTGAATCTCCACCAATTTCAAAGAAGTTATCATTCATACCAATACGTTTTGAACCTAGCACACGTTCCCAAATGATAGAAAGCTTATGTTCACGTTCATTTCTTGGGGCCACGTATCCTTCTTGTGTTCCTTGATAATCTGGTATAGGTAACGATTTCCGATCAATCTTTCCATTTATGGTTAGCGGTAATTCTTTCATTTCGACAAAGTAGGAAGGTATCATATGGATTGGCAGTTTTGTTTTAAGATACTCTCGCCATTCTTCTAAACTGCCTTCGCCCACTACATAAGCTACCAGCCTCTTATCTCCCGACTGATTTTCCCTAACCATTACAACTGCCTCTTTTACTAAGTCATGCTCTTGTAAAGTCGACTCAATCTCTCCAAGTTCAATTCGAAATCCTCTAATCTTCACTTGATTATCCATTCTTCCTAAGTAGTCTATATTACCATCAGGAAGATATCTCACTAGATCACCTGTTCTATATAACCTCTCGCCTTCTTTGAATGGATGAGAAATAAATCGTTCGGATGTTAACTCTGGACGATTCAAGTACCCCCTTGCTAGACCTGCTCCTCCGATATAAAGTTCCCCCATTACACCAACTGGAACTGGCAACCTATTTCTATCTAATACATAAGTTTGGATGTTAGGCAATGGACGTCCAATTGTTACTCTCTTACTACCTTTCTTGATATGATAGCATGTTGCATCAACCGTACATTCTGTAGGACCATATACATTATAAAACTGGATTTTATCAGTCTCTACTAGCTGTTCCCATAATGACGGCATAATTGCTTCACCACCAACCAGTACCTTACTTGGAACATGAACGCCATCGCACGTTTCTAACAATCCGACATCTATAATTAATTGAAGCAATGAAGGTGTTATATCAAAGATTTCTAACTTGTTCTCCCTAATATAAGCTACAAACTGCTCCGGATCACTTCGTACTTCGCTTGGAATAATATACAAACTTGAACCATAAAGCAGCATTTGTAATTGCTGGATAGATGCATCAAAGGCAATTGACGCATTTAAACCGACATGCATGTTAGATGGTATCTCATGTTCGAAAACCTCTTTTTGTAAACCATACGACAAGTTTAGTACAGAATGATGCTGTATCGAGACACCCTTTGGATTCCCCGTTGATCCTGAAGTATAGATAACATACGCTAAGTCTTCTCCTGTTACTTCACATTTTGGTGAAAGAATGCTTTCTTGTGAAATCATTATTTGATCCCTGTCTAGACAAACTATCTTGATTTCTTTAGGTATCCAATCTTCCAATGACTCGTTCGTAACTAATACTTGAATTCCAGTGTCCTCCAAAATATATCGTAGGCGACTTTCTGGATATGATGGATCCAATGGAACATAGGCTGCTCCAGCCTTCCAGATCCCCATAATACTAACAATCATCTCAACTGAACGCTCAAAGCAAATTCCAACTAATGATTCAGTCCCAATCCCACATTGCTGAAGATAGTGGGCCAATTGATTAGCTTTTTCATTCAGCTCTCGATATGTTAACTGCTGTTTTTCATCTACCACTGCTACCGCATCAGGTGTACGATTTACTCGCTCTTCAAACAGCTGATGAATCGTACTTTCCTGTGGATATGCTACAGTATTATTATTCCACTCCTCCAACTGTTTTTGCTGTAATCCTGATAATATAGGCAACTTAGCTAATGATTTATCAGGATTCTCCACGATTACATTCAACCAGTTCCCAAAATGTTCAGCCATGGATTCAATAGTTAAGCTGTCAAATAAATCAGTTCTATAAACAAAAGTAAGTAATAAACCCTCTTCCACTTCTGCAGCAGTTAAACTTAAATCAAACTTAGCGATCGGAGCATTACTTTCCATTACTTCTATATTTCTTCCATGTAGTTCTGGTAGCTTCTGTCCCGTATTTTGCAAAGTAAACATGGTTTGAAAAATCGGAGAATGGCTTGTATTTCGTTCAGGTTGGATAACCTCTACAATTTTCTCAAACGGAACATCTTGATACTCATACGCCTTCAATGCTTTTATCCGTACTTGAGATAACAACTCTTGAAATGCCGGTGCATTACTTAAATCAGCTCGATAAACCAAAGTGTTGACAAAGAAACCAATTAGCCCCTCAATTTCTCGATAATTTCGATTTGCAATTGGGCTACCAACAATAATATCCGTTTGTCCCGTATAACGAGCAAGGAAACTTTGATACGATGCCAATAAGGTCATGAAAAGTGTGGCCCCTTCTTGACGACTTAGTTCGTTTAATTTATCCAGTAATGAGCGTGACAACAAAACATTATGAGTTAATCCATGATGGGTTTGCACTGGCGGACGCGGACGATCCATTGGCAACATTAAGACTGGTAACTCACCAGATAATTCTTCCTTCCAATATGCAAGCTGTTGATATAGTACTTCATCTTTCAACCAGTCTCTTTGCCACTGAGCAAAATCGGCATATTGAACTGGTAGTGGTTGCAGCTCTGCTTGTTTTTCACCAATCGCATTCTCATAAAATGCCATCCATTCTTGAAGCAAGATTTCCATCGACCACCCATCCGAGATAATATGATGCATATTACACAGAAGAACCCATTCTTCTTCTGAAATTCTTATGAGTTTCCCACGGAATAATGGCCCTTGTTCTAAATCAAATGGAGATTCGACTTCAGTTTGAATCCATTGCTCCAACTTTCTTTCTCGCTCCTCTAATGAAAGCTTAGTTAAGTCCATTTGCAGAAGCGGACGGAAAACGTACGGTTGAATCTGCTGCACAGGATGGCCATCCTCTTCATAAAATACAGTCCGCAAAGATTCATGACGCTCTATCAACTGATTCCATCCCAACTCCAATGCCTCAGGTAACCAATTCCCTGTAAGACGGCATACCATTGGCATATTATAAAGTGCACTATTAGGTGCAAATTGATCAATAAACCATAAGCGCTGTTGGGCATAAGATAGTGGAATATTATTTCCACGTTCCATCGGCACCAATGGTGGAATTTCTCGTTTTTCATTCCCCTTACGTAACTGATCCATTCGTTTCGCTAATGCCTCGATCGTTGAATATTCGAACAGTTCACGTACTGGCAATTTGATTTGAAAGACTTCCTGTAAGCGTGAGACCACTTGTGTAGCAAGTAGAGAGTGACCACCAAGCTCAAAGAAAGAATCCTGAACACCAATGTCTCCTATTCCTAGCACTTGACTCCACACTGAAGCGATAAGTTCTTCCAGCGGAGTTCTTGGGTATACAGTATTTTCAGCGGATTGTTCACTAAGTATAGGCAATGCCTTCAAATGAAGTTTTCCATTCGGTGTAAGTGGTAAAAATTCCATCTCAATAAAGTTTGTTGGAACCATGTAATTTGGTAAATGTGTTTGTAGATGTTCTCGCCATTCATGGACACTTCCTTCACCAACTACATAAGCTACTAATCTCTTATCACCTTGATTATCCTCTCGTACCAATACAACTGCTTCTTTCACAGAAGAATGTGCCTGCAAAACAGCTTCTATTTCTCCCAATTCAATCCGGAAACCACGAATTTTTACTTGGTCATCTATACGTCCATGGAACTGGAGATTACCATCAGAAAGATAACTTGCTTTGTCTCCTGTATAATAGAGACGTTCTCCTGACTTGAAAGGATGTGGAATAAATTTTTCCTTTGTAAGATCCGGACGATTAGCATATCCACGTGCAAGACTCTTCCCTCCAATATAGAGATCTCCAATTACGCCAATTGGTACTAGCTGAAGATGAGAATCTAACACATAAACTTCTGTATTTGCAATCGGTCGACCAATCGATGGCGTACCTGTTGTCACTCCTACAGGTACATAACAATCTGTGGTAACAACGGTATTTTCCGATGGACCATACTGATTAATTACCGCAAAAGGAATATCGTTAGATGGGTACTGCGTTAATTGATCCCCACCAGTAATGATAAAACGAAGATCCGTTTTATCTGGCCAAGATAATTTCAAGAGCCTTTCCAGAATAGGCGTAGGTGCAAAGCTAGCTGTTATTCGTGAATCAATGAGCCAGTCCCTTAGTGCTTCTGGATTAATTCTCAGTTCCTCTGTTGACAAGTAGAGTGCTGCGCCAGCAGTTAGATACGGCCAGATCTCCTGGACAGCCGAATCAAAAGCAACCCCTGCAATCTGAGTCGCACGATCCTCTGCTGAAATATGATAAACTTCCTGATGCCAAGAAACCATATTCATTAATGAGCGATATTCAACCATTACACCCTTCGGTTTTCCTGTAGAACCAGAGGTATAAACAATATAGGCTAAGTTCTCTGGATTTATTTGACGTGTAGGTGCGATTACGCTTTCCACCGTTAATTCTTCTAACCTCACCATTTCGACGTGTGCGAAATGTCCGTCTTGTCCTTCCGCCGTCACTACAAATTGAATTCCTGCATCTTCAATCATGTATTCTAACCTTGATTTTGGATACAACGGATCTAAAACGACATAAGCTCCACCAGCTTTTAAAATGCCTAGTAAACTTACCATCAGCTCAGCTGATCTCGGAAGATAAACCCCTACCACTGACTCTGGGGCTACTCCCTTTCGCTGTAAAACATTTGCCAACTGATTTGCTTGTGTATCCAATTCACCATAAGTCCACTGTTTTGTTTGATCAACTATCGCAATCGCATCAGGACGCCTTGCTACTTGCTCCTCAAATTTGTCGCAAATAAGACCCTGATGAGACATTTCCATTACAGTGTCATTCCATGTTTCTAATAACAAAGTACGCTCGGTTTCTGATAGCATGCTCAGGTCATGCAACGGATTTTGTGGGCGATGAGAAACTTCATGTAGCCATTTCTCAAAGTGTCCTGCCATCCGTTCAATAGTAGTAGCATTGAATAAATCCTTATTGTACTCAAAAGTAAAAAGTAATCCCTCTTCCGTCTCAACTGCCATTACACTTAAATCAAACTTTGCAATTGGACTATGGCTTTCTATCATTTCAATACTTCTACTAGATAACACCGGTAACTCTTGTTTCATATTTTGCAAGATGAACATAGTCTGGAAAATTGGCGAATGACTTGTACTTCGCTCCGGTTGCACAACTTCTACAATTTTTTCAAATGGAATATCTTGATATTCATACGCCTTCAATGCCTTTTGACGAACCTGATACAGTACATCTTGAAATGTCGGTCTACCACTCAAATTAGCTCGATAAACCAGCGTGTTAACGAAGAAACCAATTAGTCCTTCAATTTCTCTATAATTCCGATTCGCAATTGGGCTTCCGACCAGAATATCTTCTTGTCCCGTATAACGAGATAGAAAGCTTTGATATGCAGCTAAAAGCGTCATGAAGAGCGTAGCCCCTTCTTTTCGACTAAGTTCATTCAATTTATCATGTAGCGTGCTTGGCAGAACCATAGTGTATGTCGACCCGTGATGAGTTTGTATTGCGGGACGCGGGCGATCCACAGGAAGTTGGAGTACAGGAAGCTCCCCAGACAATTCTTCCCTCCAATATTGGAGTTGTTGATCAAGCACCTCCTCCTTTAACCATCCTTTTTGCCACTGAGCAAAGTCGGCATATTGAACCGGTAATGGTTCAAGTTCCGCTACCTTTCCATCCGTTGCTTTCTCATAAAATGCCATCCATTCTTCAAGTAGGATTCCCATTGACCATCCATCTGAAATGATATGATGTAGAGTACAAAGGAGTATCCATTCTTCCTCTCCCACGTGCAAAATACTTGTCCTGATTAATGGACCCTCTGTTAAATCAAATGGTACTTCTGTTTCTTGTTGAATTAAACGTTTAACTTCTTCTTCTTGATCTTCAGAAGAAAGCATAGTTAAATCCGTTTTCGGAATTGATTGAAAAGCATACGGTTCAATTTGCTGTACGGGTTGACCATTCACCTCTTGAAAGACCGTCCGCAGTGATTCATGACGTTCTATTAGTTGATTCCATCCCGTTTCCAATGCTTCAAGTAGCCAATTCCCTGTAAGACGGCATACCATTGGCATATTGTAAAGGGCACTATTAGGTGTAAATTGATCAATAAACCATAAACGTTGTTGGGCATAAGATAGTGGAATAGCTTCTCCTCGTTTCATTGGTATTAGTGGCGGAATCTCTCGTTTTTTATCTCCTTTACGTAACTGTTCTAATCGCTTTGCCAGTGACTCCACCGTTGTATATTCAAATAGTTCACGTACTGGTAATTCGATTTGAAAAATTCTCTGTAAACGTGACACTACTTGAGTAGCTAGTAGTGAATGACCACCGATTTCAAAAAAGGAATCCTGAACACTAATATTTTTTATTCCTAACACTTGGCTCCAAACGGAAACGATGAGCTCCTCCACTGGTGTTCGTGATGAAGTAATATCTTCACTTATGAACTGTTCTTCTAATTCCAATAATGCTTTCCGATTCACTTTACCATTTGGAGTGAGTGGCATACCTTCAATTTGGAAAAAGTATGCCGGAACCATATAATGTGGTAATTGCTTCTTGAGATATTCACGCCATTCTCCAGCATCCCCTTCACCCACTACATAAGCTACTAACTGCTTATCTCCTGGTCGTTCTTCCTTCACCAACACGACTGCCTCTTTTACAGATGAGTGATCATGTAAAGCTGCTTCAATTTCTCCCAATTCAATTCGGAATCCTCTAATTTTAACTTGGTTATCTATTCTTCCAATATATTCTAAGTTACGATCATTCATATATCTCACCAAGTCACCCGTTCGATATAATCGTTCCCCGTCCTTAAAAGGATGCGGAATAAAACGTTCAGTAGTTAAATCCGGTCGATTGAAGTAGCCACGTGCCAATCCTACTCCTCCAAGGTAAAGTTCCCCTGCCACACCAATCGGGACCACTTGTTGATATTGATCTAACACATACAACTCTGTATTATCAATTGGACGACCAATCGGAATAATCATTGCTTCTTTTTCTAAATCACAATCGTAATAAGTCACATCCACAGTCGCTTCAGTAGGACCATACAAGTTAATTAACTTTGTTTGCTGAACATTGTAAAAGATCCCCTTAAACCGGCGAACATGCTCAGTGTTTAACGCTTCTCCACTAGTAAAAACTTGAATTAAAGACGATACATCCCTTTTCGAATTATATAGTTCCATATAATCTAAGAAAGTAGATAACATCGACGGAACAAAGTGTATGGTGGACACGCGATATCGTTCAATATACTCCTCAATCACCGCAGGATCTTTCTCTCCTCCTGGTGGAAGTAAACAAACACGTGCTCCTACAAATGACCACCAAAATAATTCCCATACAGAAACATCAAATGAAAACGGTGTCTTTTGTAGGATTGTATCCTCCTCGGACAATGGGTATTTTTTCTGCATCCACTGTAGGCGGTTGATAACGGAATGATGTTCAATCATTACCCCCTTTGGATTTCCCGTCGAACCCGAAGTGTATATAATATAGGCCAAGTTATTTGCTGTTACTCCACTTACCGGAGCTAAATTACTCTCTTTAGAAATCATCACTTGATCCCGGTCTAAACAAATTGCTTGAATATCTTTAGGTAACCAGTCCTGTAGTGCCTCTTTTGTTAACAGCACTTGAATTTGTGAATTCTCCAAAATATATCTCAGGCGGTTTTCAGGATAACTTGGGTCCAGTGGGACATAAGCCCCACCTGCCTTCAAAATCCCAAAGAGACCGATAATCATATCAGGAGAACGTTCAATACATATACCAACCAATGATTCAGGTCCGATACCTCGTTTTTGTAGAAAATGTGCCAATTGATTCGATTTTTCATTTAGTTCTTGATACGTTAGCTTTCCACCCTCATAAACTACCGCCACTGCGTCAGGTGTCCGTGCAACTTGCTGCTCAAATAGCTCATGAATCATACAATCATGACCATAAACTACGTCCGTATCATTCCATTCTTCTAGGAGTTGTTTTTGCTCAGTATCCGATAACATTGACAGCTTTGTATATGATTCATCTGGATGATACGTGATTTCATTTAGCCAGTTCTCAAAATGTCCTGCCATACGTGCAATGGTACTACTATCAAATAAATCCGTGTTGTATTCAAATGAGACGAATAGACCTTCTTCCACTTCATAGGCAGTTAAGCTCAAATCAAATTTAGCAATAGACATATTACTTTCTACCATTTCAATACTTCTATCAGGCAAATCTAGTCGTTCTTGTTTTATATTCTGTAGCGTAAACATGGTCTGAAATATAGGAGAATGACTCATGCTTCGTTCAGGTTGCACAGCTTCTACCACTTTTTCAAATGGTATATCTTGATATTCGTAAGCTTTTAACGCCTTTTTCTTTGTTTGGTTCAAAATCTCCCGAAAAGTAGGGGTGCCACTCAAATCTGATCGATAAACCAACGTATTAACAAAGAAACCAATTAATCCTTCTACTCCCTTATGGTTCCGATTTGCAATCGGGCTACCAACTAGAATATCTTTTTGTCCCGTATAACGAGCAAGAAAGCTCTGGTATGCGGCCATTAAAGTCATAAATAAAGTAGATCCTTCTTGTCGACTTATATCCTTCAATTGACTGAGCAATTTATAAGGAAAAATCACATGATGCGCAGCCCCAGAGTAAGTCTGCTTAACCGGTCGAGGTCGATCCACTGGCAGTTGTAAGATAGGAAGCTCACCAGACAATTCTTCCTGCCAATACGTAAGCTGACGATTTAGCACATCACCTTGCAACCACCCCTTTTGCCACTTCGCAAAGTCTGCATATTGAATAGATAATGAACTTAATTTAGCAGGATTTCCGCCCGTTTCTTCTTCATAGAAAGCAAGGAATTCATTCATGAATATACCAATGGACCAAGCATCAGAAATAATATGATGCATCGTACACAGTAATAACCATTCATCCTTCTCTAATTGAACAAGCTGATTACGAATTAAAGGACCATTCATTAAATCAAATGGTTCTTGCGCTTCTCTCGCAATTAAACTATCTACCTCTTTTTCTTTTACTTCTAGAGGAAGTTGAGAGTAATCCCTTACAGGTAATGCTCTAGGAAGGAATTCGACAATTTGTTGCACAGGCTGTTCTCCTATTTCTTTAAAAACAGTTCGTAATGATTCATGACGTTCAATGAGTCGATTGAATCCCTTCTCTAATGCTTCAGGTATCCAATTTCCTTTTAGATGCCATACGGTTGGAATATTATATAAAGAACTGTTTGGGTTAAATCTGTCCATAAACCACAAACGTTGTTGTGCATAAGACAACGGGAGTGCTTCTTTATTCTCCTTTTTTTGCATTTGCTTCTGAAGCCATGCTCTCTTCTCAGGAGAAAGTGAACTCAGCTTTGCAAGTAAATCACTTCTCATTTTTTTACCCCTTCCTCAATCAAATTACTCTCAAATATCCCTTGTGCTTCTTCCTCTGATAACTCTTCTAATTGCTTAAGCAGTTCCAGTAATTCTTCATCATTACTCACTTCTGCTTCTTTTTGAATATAATCTTGAAGGCTTATATTCTCCTTACTATCATTCTGCATTTCTTGATTTTTGTTATCGAGCAATTGATCAATCTGTTCTGCCAATTGCTGCACCGTATGAAACATAAATAAATCATGCAATGGTATCTCGATTCCAAAAGCCTCTTTAAGATTGGAAACAGCTTGCGTAGCAAGTAATGAATGTCCACCAATTTCAAAAAACGAATCTTGAATTCCGATGTTTTCCATGCCTAAAACTTCATGCCATATCGAAACAATTGTTTTTTCCGTAGACGTACGAGGAGCAATATAACAACTCGCTATCTCCTGCTTCTCTGGTGCTGGTAAAGCCTTCCTATCAATTTTTCCATTAGGAGTGAGTGGAAATGCATTTAATCCAACAAAATAGGATGGAATCATATAATTTGGTAGTTGGTCCTTGAGATAATCACGCCACTTTTGAGAATCACCGTCTCCTACAACATAGGCAATCAAACGTGGATCGCCAGGATAATCTTCCCGCACCATCACAATAGCTTCGTTAACTAATGTATGCTTTTGTAATACCGCTTCGATTTCTCCTAGTTCAATCCGGAACCCACGAATTTTCACCTGATGATCAATTCGTCCAACATACTCCAAATTTCCATCCGGCAAATACCTTACTAGATCTCCAGTCCGGTATACTCGCTCGTCTTCTTTAAACGGATGCGGTATAAATCGATTTTTCGTTAAGTCAGGGCGTTTTAAATATCCACGTGCTAACCCTGATCCACCAATGTACAACTCACCAACTACACCAATTGGAACCATTTTTTGTTCAGCACTCAATACATATACTTCTGTATTGAAGATTGGTTTACCAATTGGTGGTACCCTATGCATGACACCCTTTTCTAATTCCAGATACGTGGAATACGTAGTATCTTCAGACGGTCCATATAAGTTGAACACCTTCTCAATCGTACTTCTCTCGTATAAATCTTGAACAAGCGGATATGGTAACGGTTCTCCAGCCAAATTCATTACCTTTACTGAAGAAGGAATTGTTTTTGCTCGAACCAGTTCCTTTGCTGCCGATGGCACAGTATTAACCAAAGTCACACCTTTGGTAGACAACTTGTCTAGATGTAGAGCATTTTCAGCGACAATCACCTTACCACCCATCGTTAAGGGAACAAATACTTCAAAAACGGATAAATCAAAAGATAGTGAAGTTGAAGCTAATACTCCCGCTAATTCCTTTCGAGAATACGTATGATGCGCCCAATGAATCATTGTTACTGTATTCCTGTGCTCAATCATTACTCCCTTTGGATTTCCCGTGGAACCTGAAGTATAGATAATATAGGCTAAGTTATCACCCGTCACTTCACTCGTGCATACCGTAGTAACTTCTTGTTCTATTTCTGCTCGATTACGATCAATACAAATGACGTTAACGAATGTAGGTATAACCATTTTTTGTTGTAACTTTTCCTGTGTCACCAGTACCTTTATTTGAGCATCTTCTAAAATGTACTGCAGTCGACTTTCCGGATACGCTGGATCAATTGGGACATATGCTCCTCCCGCCTTCATAATTCCTAAGAGACCGACAATCATCTCGGATGAACGTGTAACGCAAATCCCAACCAATGTTTCGCATGTTACACCATTTTTTTGTAAATAATGTGCCAACTGATTCGAGCGTTCGTCCAACTCTCGATATGTTAGTTCTTCATCTTCGCACACTACTGCAATTGCTTCTGGTGTTTTTTCCACTTGTTCTTCAAACATTGTATGAATCGTACTATCTTCTATATCTATAACGGCTGATTCATTCCATTCCTCTAGTAGTTGCTTATATTCCACTTTCGATAACATATTCAATTCTGATAATAAACATTTTGGATAAGAGGCAATTTGATTTAACCAATGTTCAAAATGATTTACCATACGTTTAATGGTTGTATCATTAAACAAATCAGTATTATATTCAAAGGTTAGTGATAATCCTTCTTCCGTCTCAGAAGCAAATAAACTCAAATCAAATTTGGCAACAGAAACATGGCTTTCCATGAGTTCCATTTGTCTTTCGGATAGCTGAAGAAACTCTTGTTTCGTATTCTGTAAAGTAAACATAGTTTGGAATATTGGTGAATGACTTGTATTCCGTTCAGGTTTTACGGATTCTACCACTTTCTCAAATGGGATGTCCTGATACTCGTATGCTTTTAGTGCTTTTTTTCTTATCTGCGACAATAGTTCTTGGAACGTCGGATTTCCACTGAAATCAGCTCGATAAACTAACGTATTTGCAAAGAATCCTATTAATCCCTCAATCTCTTTCACATTTCGATTAGCGATGGGGCTTCCAACTATAATGTCGTCCTGTCCTGTATAACGAGAAAGGAAGCTTTGATACGCTGCCATCAATGTCATAAATAAAGTGCATCCTTCTTGCAAACTTAAATCTTTGAGCTTTTCCTGTAAGGAATTCGCCACTATTAAGGACTGACTTGCACCACGATGGGTTTGAACTGCAGGTCGAGGACGATCCATCGGTAATTGTAAAACCGGTAGTTCCCCAGATAATTCTTCCTTCCAATATTGAAGATGCTGATTCAAACTCTCCTCTTTTTGCCATTCCTTCTGCCACATAACAAAATCTGCATATTGGATAGATAACTCCTTCAATTCCACTGGTTTTCCGGTTAGTGCTCCTTCATAAAAAGCCATCCATTCTTCAAGTAAGATTCCCATTGACCATCCATCTGAAATAATATGATGCATCGTACAAATGAGAACCCATTCTTCCCTGTCCACTTTCAATATTCGTGTTCGAATCAGAGGACCTTGTCCAAAATGAAATGGTTCCTCCGCCTCGTTTTGAATAAGGCGTTTCATTTCTCTTTCCCTATCTTCCAAAGAAAGATCTGTTAGATTCGTTTGAGGAATATGCCTGAACACATGAGATTGAACTTGTTGAAAAGGTTCACCCTCTTGTTCTAGAATTGTCGTCCTTAATGATTCATGACGCTCCAACAATTGATTCCATCCGACCTCCAATGCTTCAATTGACCATTCACCTGTTAAGCGACACGCTGCATGGATATTGTACATAGCACTATTTGGCATTAATTGATCAATAAACCATAGACGTTTCTGCGCATAGGAAAGTGGGATAACTTCTTCTCGTTTCATAGGTACAAGAGGAGCAACCTCTCGTTTTTTATCTTCTTTTCGTAACTGATCCACTCGTTTCGCCAATGCTTCCACTGTATCGTGCTTGAAAAGTTCACGTAATGGAATTTTAATTTGGAACAGTTCTTGCAATCGAGAGACAATTTGAGTAGCAAGTAGTGAGTGCCCACCACGTTCAAAGAAGGAATCCTGAATGCCAATATTTTCTGTTCCTAATACTTGACTCCAAACCGAGGCAATAAGCTCTTCCGATGGCGTCCGAGGTAGCACATTTAAATCTTCAATAGCTTGCTCATCAGGTGCTGGCAAGGCCTTTCGGTCAATTTTCCCATTTGGAGTAAGCGGGAAGTGTTCTAACTCTATAAAGTGCGCTGGAATCATATGATTCGGTAATTGTTTTTGTAAATACTCTCTCCACTCCTCGGTATTTCCATCGCTTATTACATATGCAACCAATCGTTGATCACCTGGACGATCTTCTCTAACTAATACGACAGCCTCTTTAATAAACGAACATTTTTCTAAAGTCGCTTCAATTTCTCCTAATTCAATCCTAAAACCACGCATTTTGACTTGGTGGTCCATTCTACCTATAAATTCTAAATTTCCATCAGTTAAATATCTTACTGAATCTCCTGTTCGATATAGTCGTTCCCCAAATCGATATGGATGCGAAACGAATTTTTCAGCAGTAAGATTCGGACGATTTAAGTATCCACGTGCTAAACCAGCACCACCAATATATAACTCACCCTCAATTCCTATTGATTGCAAGCGTTGATTTTGGTCTAATACATATAATTGCGTGTTCTGTATTGGCTGCCCAATAGAAACAAATTCTTGATTAGGCTGAATATTAAATGCATTCACATAAATAGTGGCTTCAGTTGGTCCATAAAAGTTGGTTAATTTCACTTGTCCACTATAATTCCATTTCTGTTGAAATCGTCTAACCAACCCTGAACTTAGTTCTTCTCCACCAGAAAATACATGGCGTACGGACGAACAATTCATGTTCAATTCAATATGATTGAAGTGGTCTAAGAAAACAGATAACATCGAAGGTACAAATTGAACTATAGTAACCTGATGTTGTTTAATCACTTCAGCTATAATAGAAGGATCTTTTTCTCCACCTGGAGGTAGGAAAGATACACTTGCACCAACGTGAATGCCCCAAAACAATTCCCAAACAGAGACATCAAATGAGAATGGCGTTTTCTGCAAGACCACATCCTTTTCAGAAAGCGGATATTTATGTTGCATCCATTCTAGATAATTAATTACTGAATGATGCTCAATCATTACTCCCTTTGGATTCCCTGTAGATCCTGAAGTATACATAACATACGCTAAATTTTCTCCTGTTACACCACTTATGCATGGGGTTGATTCTTCTTTTTCAATTGCAGTATAATCTTTATTCATACAAATCGTTTCTATTTTTTCAGATACAAACAAATTTTTAGAATTTTCTTCCGTCACTAGTACTTCGATTCCAGCATCCTCTAATATATATCGAAGTCGACTCTCTGGATAAGTAGGGTCAAGTGGAACATACGCTGCTCCTGATTTTAGAATACCTAATAACGCTATCATCATTTGTAATGAACGTTCCATATATACCCCAACTAGAGACTCTGGGCCTACACCATGCTTTTGTAGATAATGAGCTAGCTGATTTGCACGCTTCTCCAACTCTTTATAGGTAATTTGTTCATTTTCGTAACTAGCCGCGATTGCTTCCGGTGTTTTTTTAACTTGCTCCTCAAACATCGTATGAATCATGCCTTCAGCCGAATAATTAAATTGAGTATGATTCCATTCCTCTAGTAACTGTATCTGTTCTTCTTCTGTTAAATGAGTAATTTCAAATAGTTTTGAATCTAGGCTCTTCGTCATCTGAATTAATATTTGCAATAAGTGATTCTGAATCAGATTTATTGTTTCTTCATTAAAATAGCTTCGATCATACATCAACTTTAAAGTAATTTTCTTACCGGGCATTACAATGAGTGTTAAAGGATAATTTGTTTGTTCCGTGCTTGTAACATCTAGTAATCTTAAATCATCATTTCTCTCACCTTGAATTGGATAATTTTCAAACACATACAAGGTATGAAATAAGGAGCTATTTCGCGGAACCTCACTCCAGCCTTGAATATCTATCAACGAATTATACTCATACTGTCTTCGTTCCATTTCTTTCATTTGTATTTTACGAAGCCAATCTACTACTGATGTATTATCCGTTAATCGAATTCTGGTAGGTAATGTGTTAATAAATAGCCCCACCATATTCTCTGCTCCCATTAAATCAGTAGGACGTCCAGCGCTAGTTACGCCAAATACGACGTCACTGTCACCGCTATACCTACTCATCAAATAAGCCCATGCACCTTGTACTAACGTATTCAACGTTAATCGACTATTTCGTACCCACTCTTGTAACTTCTCAGTAAGTTTCTCAGATACTTGATAAACACACTCTCCATAGCCCTTCTCTTGTCCTTGATCCTTTCTTTCCATTGCTAATGGCGTAGGTGCATAGAACCCTTTTAATTCTTCTTTCCAAAATTCCTCTGCTTGACTTTGATCTTGTTTATTTATCCACTGGATATATTTTTTATAAGGAAGAGATTTAGGAAGAGTCAATAATTCTCCCTTTATCATCTTGAGATAAACTTCCATCACTTCACTAAAGACCAATGACACACTCCATCCATCTAGCAAAATATGATGATGTGTCCAAATAATTCTCGTTTCCTCTTTTGCTTCTTTAATCGCAGTGACTCTCATCAATGGTGCTTCATCCAATAAAAATCCTTTTCTACGATCTACATTCAAAAACTGTTGTAATTTCTTCACCCTTTCCTCATGTGGATAGGTGCTCCAATCCTCTTGATGAATAGTAAAAGGAAGACGTTGGTAAACCGCTTGTAGTGGCTTTTCTACTTCCTCCCATACAAATACTGAACGTAAAACCTCATGTCGATTAATAACATATTCCCAAGCCTTTTCAAAAGTATCAACATCCAATTGCCCCCCGAGCAAGAAACCTACTTGTACAATATAGGAAAAAGAATGTTCATCATCTTGATCGTATAAAGTATGAAACAGTATTCCTTTTTGCAAAGGTGATAAACCATATATATCAATAACGTCTCCCATTTTTACACCCTCTTCTTTGTTAATTTAAGTAATACTTTGCTCAAGCTTTCTTCCGTAAGATCCTCTGCATCAGCAAAATCTGATACCGTAAAAGCAGACTCTGTTGTTGGTTTATTTATAAGTTGACGAAGATGCCTCAACATACCATCTGCTATCACTTGAATTTTTAATTTAGAAAACTGTTCCCTACTATACATCCAAATAAAATGTAACTTTTCATCTTTCACCATTCCGATAACATCAATTAGATGAGATGGTTTGGAATCTGGAGCATGATCTAAAAATGTAAATCCTGTCTCTTGCATAAACAAAGAGTCCCTTGAAAACACCTGATCAAATTGGCCCAAATAGTTAAAGCTTATTGAAGGCTTTTGCTGATAAAACGGAAGTAATCCTTTATTCAAGTAACGTAAAATACCATAGTCAACTCCGCGATTTGGGATTCGACGCAATTGCTCTTTGACTGCCTTTAACCCTTCAATAGGTGTCTGAGTTCCTTGAAAATTGAGATGAACGGGATAAATACTCGTGAACCAGCCCACTGTCCTTGATAAATCAATACCTTCAATCATCTCTTCTCTCCCGTGTCCTTCTAGATGAATAGAAACGGTTTGCTGATTTGTACAATCGACGATAGCTTGTCCTAATGCCGTTAATAGTACCTCATCAATCCTTGTCTTATGAGTGACTAGAACTTCGTGAAACAATGCTTGTGTTTCTTCTATTCCTAAAGTCCTCGTCACTTGATCAATCGATTCTTCTGTCGTTTCTTGTATTGGATAGTCCATTGGAATTTTCATCGTTTCTTTTTCTACTTGTTCATTCCAATAATCCTTTACTTCTTTTGAAATACCCGAATCACTGTATGTCTGAAGTCGTTCAGACCATTCTTTAAAAGATGTACTTTTCGCAGGTAAGCGAATTTCTTGACCTTGTTTCATCTGGTTATATACCACCTGTAAATCTTCCAATAGAATCCTCCATGACACTCCATCTACTACTAAATGATGTATCACCCAGAATATTCGATCATTTTCAATCAAGTTATCTTCAAAGTACACTACTTTCATTAACGGACCAGTAATTAAATTGAAACTAGCTTGATGAATATTCATCTCTTCTTGTATTATTTTATTCCACTCTTTTTCATTAACTTGATTCCGTTTTACAACATGGAGTACTGACAGCTCATCAGTCCCTTCATTTCTCTGCCTCCACGTTCCGTTTGGTAACTGTTCGTACCGGAAACGTAAAGCATCATGATGTTTCAGTAAATTTAATATCGCTCCCTCTAGTAATTTCACATCCAATCTTTCTTTTACTCTTAAAAGCATTGATTGATTCCAATGCTCTGTATGTGGATGTTCTTGCTCGAAGAACCAGCACTGAATTGGAGTAAGAGGCACATCACCTATCACAATTCCCTGCTCCGCTTGTACTCCCTGCGTTTCTATAGCCACTTGTGCCAGCTCAGCGATAGTTGGGCATTCAAACATTTGCTTTGGAGTAAGTTTTAACCCCACTTGACTTGCTTGAGATATGATTTGAATACTGAGAATCGAGTCGCCACCAATTTCAAAGAAATTATCATAGATTCCCACCTTTTTAACACCTAATACTCTCTTCCAAATGGTAGTTAGTATCTGTTCGTTACTATTCCGAGGGCCAACACATTCACTATTAATCTGCGTTTCCTCCGGCATAGGTAAGGCCTCACGATCAACTTTACCGTTAGCTGTAAGTGGAATAGCTTCCATCGCCACAAATCCCGAAGGAACCATATAACTTGGTAGTTTCGCTTTAAGATACTCTCTCCACGCATCTACATTTCCATCTCCTACAACATATGCTACTAATCGTTTATCGCCTGGCTGATCTTCTCTTACAATTACAACTACCTCTTTTACATATGCATATGTATGTAAAGTAGACTCAATTTCCCCAATCTCAATTCGGAAACCACGTATTTTAACCTGATGATCAATTCTTCCACGATAATCTAGATTCCCATCTGGCAAATACCTCGCTAAGTCTCCTGTCCGGTATAATCTTGCTTTCAGATCACTACTAAATGGATGAGATATAAAACGCTCTGCTGTTAATTCAGGTCTATTTAAATACCCACGTGCAAGCCCTGCCCCGCCAATATAAAGTTCACCATCAACACCTATAGGAACAGGTTGTTGATAAGCGTCTAGTATATACACTTCTAAATCGGGAATCCGCTTTCCAATATTACTTCTTGAAGCCTGCTGCACATCATCTAAAGTAATTGGATAATATGTAACATGAACTGTAGTTTCTGTAATTCCATACATATTAATTAACTGTGGGTTTTTCTCCCCATACCTTTGAAACCACGGTAACAAGCTAGTAGGTTCTAACGCTTCTCCGCCAAATATGACATAACGCAGCTGCAAATTTTTATTCTTATCTTCTTGTTCACACACTTGTATTAATTGTCGAAATGCGGAAGGTGTCTGATTTAGAACTGTGACTTCTTCCTCCACCAATAATTGATAAAAATCCTTAGGTGATCGACTAATCCAGTACGGAACAACAACTAATTTTCCACCATATAATAATGCTCCCCAAATTTCCCATACTGAGAAATCAAATGCATACGAATGAAAAAGCGTCCAAGTATCTTTTTCATTAAACTGATACCAACAATCCGTCGATTTAAATAACCGAATGACATTGTGATGCTCTATCATAACGCCCTTTGGATTTCCCGTTGATCCCGAAGTATAGATTACATATGCCAGATTTTGGGGACCGACACTAGAAACCGGCAAAGTCTTACTTTCTTTCCCAATCTCATCTTGATCACGATCCAGGCAAATCGACTCAACATTTTCTGGTAACCAGTTCAATTCTTTTAAACTTTCTTGCGTTACGAATAACTGAATGCTAGCATCTTCTAAAATATATTGAAGTCGTTGCTCTGGATATGTTGGATCAAGTGGGACATAAGCCCCACCAGCCTTCAAAATCCCTAAAATACCTACAATCATCTCGTGGGAACGTTCAACGCACAGTCCAACTAAAGTATCAGGTCCTACTCCTTTTTTCTGCAGATAATGAGCTAACTGGTTTGCACGTTCATTAAGCTCCTTATAAGTAATTTTTTCTTTTTCATACGTAACTGCAATAGCATTTGGATAAATCATCGCTTGCCGTTCAAACATTTCATGAATAGTTGCTTGAGGCGGGACATCCAGTTTAGGATTGTTGAACTCAACTAAACTTTTTCTTTTATCTTCCTCAGAAATGATTTCTATTTCAGCAACCTTCTGCTTTGGGTTTTCAAAAATATTTTCCAGTATCACTAGCATAACGTTAAAGAATCGTTCTATCTCTTCCTTAGAAAATAGCTCCTCACGATAATCAATATGTACATGTAAAGAGTCTATATCAATTAGATTTTCAATATGCACTGCAAAATCTTGTACTTCTTCACGGTTTGGAATCCATAGTGAGTCACCACTTTCATCACGATCCCTATAATCAATCGTAGTTCCGAAAAGTCTCACATTACTGTTACTCTCTTTATTAATCTGCTTTAATAACAAATCAAATGGATATTTCTGGTGTCTTAATGATTTACTTTGTTTTCTGGACACCCTACTAATAAATGAAAGTACTTCTTCTTCTGGATCAATATCCATTCTTAAAGGAACTGTACTCACCATCATTCCAATCAATTTTCGTTCCATTTTAGTCATACGGTTGCCGTAAGCCATTCCTAAACCAATATCAAGCGATGAGGTCCACCGATACATGGACAACGAGAAAGCAGCAACAAAAAGAGTATATAAACTAATTTTGTAATCTTCAGAAAATTTTTCTATCTTTCTCTTCAAATGTTCCGTTAATATAAACGTCTCACGTGATGCTTTGGTACTAACTTGGTACGTATTATAAGGCTTCAACCCGGTCACAGATGGCAGTGTTTTAAATTCCTCTAACCAGAATTTTTGATCTTTTTGAAAACGACTACTATTCAAGTATGTTTGTTCATTAGTCAGAAATTGAACATATGAATTTTTAATTTCGCCTTCCTCATTCTCGTTATGCATGTCATAATAATATTTTGCAATCTGCTCAGTAAATATTTGAATTGATAAACCATCCATAATAATATGATGAACATTTCCAAAGACCGCACATTCATTATCGTTTAATTTTATTAAAGCGAAATAGTATAAATTCGAATTAAATAATGTAAACGTTTCTTTTGTTTTCTGCTCAATCCATTCCTCAAGCAAATTTGTATTCTCCACATTACTGAAATCAAAAAACTCAAATTCTTGTTCTTCATGTTTAATAAAATATTGTTTAGGTTCTTGATGCCCATTTTCTTTTAACCTAATGCACAGACCGTCATTTTCACTGATAACGCGATTCACAACTTGGTTTAATTTTGAATAGTTCATTTTTCGATGAAGTTTAAATAAAAATCTTAAATTACATATTCCTTTATCAGAATGAATAACTTCTGTATACCATATTCTTCGCTGCGGATGGCTTAATGGATAACATTCCTCATTGGTCATAAAAATCTTCCCTTCAAAAATTATTTGCTCTTATAGGTTCGTGTTTATGTTTAGCCCATAAATATTTCTGCAGTGAAACTCCAATTACTCCAATAATAACAAGCCCAATTCCTCCATAAACATAGAGTTGAGTTACTCCAAACAAATGCACTAATGGACCACTCATAGCAGGAGAAATAATTAGAACTGCGTTTGTTAAACTGCTTTGTATACCAAATACTCTTCCTACTTGATCTTGATCCGATTCTATTTGTAAAATGACTTGATTAGATACAAGCATCAGCCCACTTCCGATACCAGCGATAAAACTAATTAAATAGGCTAAAACGAAGACCGTACCGGGCGTTATCAAACCAATCCCCCCAAAACCAATTCCCATTAAAACCATACCTCCACATACTACCCAGCCATATTGAAATTGTTTTAATTTCTGAGTTAGTAATGCACCAAGTATTCCGCCAAGACCAATAATAGAAATGATATATCCCATTTTACTTTTATCATGTGGGAATAAGCTCTTAAATAAAGTTGGGAATTGTGAGTCTACTAATTGTAATACCGCCATGGCTATTGTAACGAAAATCATGGTTGATAATATTATCCGATTAGATAACACATAACCCCACCCTTGTACCCAAGCGGTCCAAGTACTTTGTTTTTGCTTTTCAACAAATTCTTTCAATATAGTTTCTTTAAATTTTATTGTGGGTATCAAAACTAAAGTAGCTAATAAACAACTTATAGCTCTTATAATGAGGCAGAACTCTGGTTGAAACCAGCTCAACAACATGCCCCCTATAAGTGGGCCTACTATCTTTGTACCCTGCTCTACTATTCCGTTGATACTTACTGCTTTAGTAAGCAAGTCCGGGGATACAATCTGTCTTGTTAGTGTTTGCTGTGCAGGATAATAGAAAACAATAAAAATGGAACGAATCATTAATGCCACTAAGAGCCAGTGGATATCTTGTACAAATAAAAGAGCAATTGTTATTAGACCAACCATTAGATTACAGAACATCATAATTGGAATTTTTCTAAAACGATCTGCAATAACACCTGCCCATGAGCCAAAAATAATTCCAGGAAGTGCATATGCAACAGGAATCAATCCAATCATAGTAGGATCTACTTCCCATTCAAACCCAACTATAGTCATAATCGCTAACATATCAATAAAAACACCAAGCATAAGCAATGAATAGGCAGAGAAAACTTGTAAATAAACCCTATTTCCTAATAGGCCTTTTGAATCAGTAGTTTTCATAAAAGCAAGCTCCTTAGGTTACTAATATAAACGCTTTTGCGTATAAGGTACCTCTTTATTAAACTTAATTAATCATTATTGACATCTCACCTAGAATTTAACTTCGTCAAAACTCAAACCGCTCTTATTTTTCATATATTTAAAATAGTCAGACAAGAGAAAGCGTACCTATTTCTTCATTTTTATATCAACTGTTACAAAATATATCTTTACCTTACACTAATAACAGCTAAACGTTGCCTTAATATAACCCTTTACAGTCGTTTGCACATTCAATTCACATCCTTTTTAAAGTTGGCTTTTTTCTATCTCAAATACTATCACACAAATATTTCACCTACTATATTCATAAAGTTGAAATATTTGAATCAGAAAATTCGGATAAAAAAACCAAATCCACAAATCATAACAAAACTATTATTTGGTTATATTTTCATTTTATAGATAGCTTTAACCATAGGAATATTAAGAATAAAGTTTTTTAATTTTATTAATATAATAGTTTATAGAGACTATAAATCCTACTAAATAAAAAGGTACATATACATTAAAGTATATGTACCTTTCCCTATCCTACATATTTTCTATTCAAATTAATTCCAATAACTAAAGTTGATAATAAAAATATAATATTACTAATCACTAATGTACTCATAACAAGAATTAAATAATATAGTATTAATACTTCTGCACCTACTACCTATTTTATTTATTGGATATTTATACTTCAAAAAAATTACACATCATTCACAATTAGGATACATACCTAAAATATGATTTGAACATGTTATTATATTTTAAGATAATATAAAATCAGTTTTTCTATAAGAGAACTTAATTTTTTTGTAGTACGAAACTGTTAGTAATACAGTATATACTAATTTAGTTATAAAAACATTTAAAGACCACCTATTTCCATAAGTGATCTTTCTTTGTGATTCTGTATTTGTGCACTACTGTAGAAATATATCGTAGAAACGCTTTGTTTGCTAAATGTTTAGTTCTTTCCATTTACTAAAAAACATAGCTTCATACACTTAATATCATATTCGTTACATTGCAAACTATTATTTTGTCTTCTGTACAGGCAAACTACTAAAAATCAATTCAGCAACTTTTACATATCCTTTTGAGTTTGGATGAATTAAATCCTTAGACCAAAGCGTATTGTCATTAACTAAATGATGATTCCAAAAATCAACATGATGAAGCTTATACTCTCTGCTCAGTGAATGTATAACTTCATTTGCCTCTAATAATTGTTCTTTTATTTCTTGTTTTTTTTCAGAAGCAAAAGGAAGCCTAACTGTAAAATCAGGAAGGTTTGCTATAATAATATCAGCCCCTGCTTTACTTAATGTATCTATCATAAATTCCATATCGTTCTTATATGCATCATGATTCCAACGTCCTTTTAAAACATCGTTTGCCCCTGCAATGAGACTAACCAAATCTGGATTAAAAGTTAACGCCTTTTCCAATTGCTGCAAGCGAATTTCTTCAGTTACTAACCCACGCTTTGCAAAATTGGCATATTCTATATCTTTTTCACACAGTTGAACAAAATGATCTACCCAGCTTTTTAATGCAATTCCCTCAACTTCATCCCCTATCCCCTCTGTAAAACTATCACCAATTGCTACAAATCGCTTCCACATATGTATTCCCCCTTTATTTTTAAACATATCTATACTATACAATAGCTCACACCGTAATTGTTATTTCTAAGTGGTTTTCGATTTCAATTATATTCCACTTTACTATATTTACATTTAGAATCCAAAATTGACCGATTCCCAAGTATACTAAGGAATCGGTCATATTCGTATATTTACTAAAGAAATAAAATCCCTCTAGGAATTATACTTTTTTCAAAAAATTTGTTGTTCTTTGTTTTGCCCAGTTGATACATTTCTTTTCGATTAAATGATACGAAACTATAGAAAAAAGTAGTGTCATTGCAATGCACAAAGTAAGAAGAAAAAATTACACCCTGACATTCCAAGCTATCCACATAAGAATCTATAGTGCTTGGAAACCTTTTGTTTCAAACTAATATTTAGTTGTATCCTATAAAATTAGCTTTTTACTATATCAATCGTACGATCCCACATACCACTAAAAAAAGATCCTGTTTTACGTATAAAACGTGTAAGCCAATTTGCTTGTTCCACATCAGATTTTGTTACAAGGTCTATTTGTAATGAATTACCTGATAAGAACCCAGGATCTGTATTATCTTTAGACGAGATAATCATTTTACTAATTGTTACACCTTTTTTAATAGGCGCTTCTTGTTCCCTATTCGATACTTTAAATTCTTTTTTATAAATGTCTTTATTGCCCTTCGGCATTGGAAGTGAAACAGCTTGCTTCGTTTGAACTACTACATCTTTGTCTTTTGCATTTGCCACTCGAACTGTTTCATGTCCTTTTATTACTGAATCTTTTCCGTAGACATTCTTCACTTCAAAATTCGCAAATCCATAATCGTATAATTTCTTTGTTTCATCAAAACGTGCCGTATGAGATTTTGCTTTTATCACTACAGAAATTAGTCGCATACCATTTCTTTCTACTGTACCAGTGAAACAATCTCCCGCTTCTGGAGTCGTTCCTGTTTTCAAACCATCTACACCTTCATATTGCTTAATTAAGCCTTTTAACATCCAGTTAAAGTTCGCCATATCAATTGGATATTTACCACCCTCTTGGAATGTTTTTTTAGGAATTTTTGCTGTATTTAATATTTGGGGGAAATCTTGAATAAGACGTTGTGCTAAAATTGCACAATCCCTTGCAGACATTTTATTTTTCTCTTCTAGAGTTGTCCCTTCTAGATGATATCCTTTTAAATCTTGATTTGTTAAGCCAGTAGAGTTTACAAACTTATAATCTTTCATACCAAACTCTTTTGACTTATCGTTCATCATTTTTACAAAATTGACCTCTTTACCAGCAATCTGTTCAACTAAAGCAATTGTTGCACCATTTGCAGAGTAAATTGCCATTGCCTCATATAACTCTTTTACCGTATAAGAGCCACCATTTTCTAATGGAACATTTGATAGTGAACGATCTTGCGAAATCTTATGTGCATATTCAGAGATTTTAACTTTTTGATCCCATTTAAGTTTTCCTTTATCCACCGCTTCATGAACTAAGTATTCGCTCATCATTTTTGTCATACTAGCAATTGCCAATGATTCATCTGCATTTTTTTCATATAAAATTTTTCCGGAATTTTCTTCTATTAAAATTGCTGACCCTGCTTCAACGTCTATAGCAGGATCTGTTTCCGCTGCTGCTTTTCCAATTGTAACGACCATGCTACAAAATATTGTAAGCACTGTTACTATTGCAATAACTCTATTGCAAAACATACCTTTCACTTCTGTTACCTCCAATTTCTTTGTACTTAAAAAAAGCGTTATTCTAACATAATCCCGCAAAAAAATAGAAAGTGTTCTCAAATTGTATATACATATAAAACGTTAGAATCGCTTTCATATAGACCATCTCATCCGACATTTTTAGGTGCGCTAATACTTTGTATTCCCACACATATCCTTATTTTTAATCCCCTTATATTTTTCAAAATGATTCACACTTTCATATTTTTTTAGGATTACAGTTAATAGACAATCTAAATAATACATTTGTTCCACATTTACAAAAAATAAAAAACTACACCCTATACTGGATGTAGTTTTTCTAACTGATTTATTTATTTTTCACTTCATTTTTATAAAAAGCAAATAATGGTTCGATGGATGGACTAGATAACAGCGGAATTGCCTTCTCAATCAATTTCCTATCCCAATCAAACCAACGCATTTCCATTAACATGTTTATTTCTGTATCAGTGAATCGTTTCTTTATTTCCTTAGCAGGATTTCCACCAACTATTGTATACGGCGGAACATCTTTACTTACGACTGATCCTGCAGCAACAATTGCACCTTCACCAATAGTAACGCCAGGCATTATTATAGCATTCATTCCAATCCAAGCATCACTTTTAATGACTGTATCTCCCTTAGGTTCATATGATTGTTTAATTTGCTCAGCGAATGGATATACTGTAATCCATTCTGAGTGATGATTATGATTACCACCCATTAAAATGACTACCCCGCTTGCTATGCAAACATAATTCCCAATAATGAGTTTGTCAAGGTGCCATCCCATCTGTTCAATTGGATTGAACAGTGCTTGGGACTTAGCATCTCCCCACAAATACCTTACACAGCCATCTTCAAAATTTTGATAACTATAATAGCCTGAATAATAGGAGTACTCTCCTACTTCAATGAGTGGATTTGTTACTATATCTTTTATATACTTTGTTTCTGACCAATGATTAAATAATGGATGCTTCATAACTTTATTCCTCGCTTCTAAGTATTATATATATTGCTATTTACTTAGAAGCTTACTACGACTGCTACATTTTTTAGCTTTCTCAAACGACGAATCATTATCTTCAAGCCTTTCTTTTATACTATAAAAAAGCATAACGCAATACATTACACTAGTCAAATTGTGTAATTTTGAACACATCTTAAACAGCGTAATACTGCAATAGGAACATGAAAACACTCTAACTTTGATACAAATAACATATTGATTACATTTAGTTCATATTTTGTAAAAAAATCTTAATTGCCATGACAAAGCAAACAATAACCACTATTGGTCGTATTAATGCCGTCCCTTTTGTAAGCACCATCTTCGCCCCAATATATGATCCTATTATTTGACCAAGCATCATAATCAATCCAATTGTCCAATCGATTTGGCCAAAAATAATAAAATACAACAAAGCAGCGAAATTACTTGTAAAGTTCAAAATCTTAGCATTTGCAGTCGCCCGTGTAGCACTATATCCACATAAAAGAATGAATGCTAAAGCAATTAAACTACCTGTTCCTGGGCCGAAGAAACCATCATAAAATCCCAGTAACGGAGCCACTGTTAACGCAAACAACAACATACTTATTTTTCTCGGTCGATCTTCGTTTGCTATATTTGGAGATAATAGAAAATAAATGCCAATAAAAACAAGTAAAAAAGGTAATATCATAATTAGATATTCTGCTCGTATCTGTAAAACAAGCCATCCACCGAAAACTGATCCAAAAAAGGTCATTAAGATGGACAAACGCATTTCTTTAAGATTAATTTCTTTCTTCTTAATAAAAAACACTGTTGCCATGAGAGTTCCGCTACTCCCTTGCAGTTTATTAGTTGCTATCGCTACAGAAGGAGACATACCTACTAATAACATTATCGGGATAGTTATCATACCACCGCCTCCAGCAATCGTATCTATCCATCCTGCTAATACAGCTACTAAAAATAGTAGTATGAGTAATTCAATAGTAAAATCCATACAAAGAATATGGGAAGGCTTGAGCTATTATACCCCAAACCTCCCCATCTTCCCTCCTCTCTTTAAACTAGTTAATTAAATCTTTAAAGTAACTTTCTTTCTGATCACGTAATCGGCTGGAAACGTATTGCCTGCAAACAATTCTTCTTCCGTATTTATTATTTCCAATCGGGATTTTATATTCTTCCTCAGATAACCTTTCTCTACCATGAGTTACATTTGTTTGTTTACCATAGTATGAATTTGGGATAATTAATAAATCTTCAGATGTAAGTGGAACCTTATAAGTAGGCGTTGTTCGTAAGAGTTCTAAAAACATGTCAAATTTCAATTTTTCTTCTTCACTTTCTCCTACATAAATCAATCTATTCTCTGCTCCATTTAAACAAGTTGCAATAATATCACCATTATCATCTAAAAATATAATTTGGTTTATTTCCCCTACAAATCCCGATATTTCACCATCAGCCATTCCTGCGATATGAGCAATAGGCATTTTACTTATCGCCAATATGTCATCTTTACTGAAGAAATTTTCTTCAAGATGCTTTTGAAGTAATTTTGGCGTTCCAATATGAGTTTGAGTTTTTAAATTTAACACTCCTTTTAATAAAAGAGCATCAACTCTAGTAAATTTTCCACAAGTAATTTCAGACACTATTCGTTCCACGGATTTATTAAGTCTATTTGATACAATTTCTAAATTCGTATTGAATGTTTTCAATCTTGCTTCAATATCTGATTGGTCTTTCATATCTGTATACACTGTGGCATCGTTATGTTGATAAAAGTTCCCGCCACCGGTGCTTGCACCGACATTTCGCAAAACTTCATCGTTGTTTAAAGGTGAAATGAGATGAAATCTATTTTTCCCTGCATGTTCGGATGGGTGAATTAAAGCATCATAATTAAAAAGTGTGGCAAAAAGCCATGTGACCCATTCTGCATAAAAATATTTTTTCATTCTATCGTGTTCGTCTTCACCATAATTAAAACCTCTGCGATTTTCCCCAGGTAATAGTGTTTCTATAGGATCATATGGAGTATTTTTAATAAGGATAGGCGGTACGTTCCCACCACAATTCGCTATTTTTATCATATGTAGTAGATTTTTCATGTCTGAATTCGGAGTTTTCTTTGAATAGTCAATCAAACAATTAAGCCACTCTTTTGAAAAATATGCTGCTATTTCTTGATCACAAGTATAAGGATTATGAGTTTTTAATTCATTTTCTATCAGATTCTTCATTTTATCCTTCAATAGATTCGGAATGGTAATTTCTTCAATTTCTGTAATCTGCAGTATTCCTTTATTCATTATAAAACCTCCGTTGTTTTATTTTTTACACCCTATCTTCTATTAAACAAACTATCCACTTCTTTTTTACTCCTTTACTTTTCGTCAGAGCTATTAGAATTACCGATTTACAAATAAAAAACATGGAGTATAAGAGATTTCTTCTTAGTTACATTTCCCCCACGAACCTCCATTGATTTGGCAAATTTAATTTGAAAATCTGATTCATTTTCATACTTTACTTTCAAACTATGTTTATATGATTTTCAATTCAAGTAAGAGTATTTCATTTTCTAAAGTTTTCCTAATTTTAAAATCAGAATTTTCAATACAACTATGTTAACATTAAAAATATAACACGAAACAAAAAAATGTAAATAAATAGTTTTTTTATAAAAAATAGTCAGACTATTTATAAGGTAATCCGTATTCCATTGAACCAACTACGGCCTCTCAATTTTATTGATAACAATAAAAAAGCCCCCTAAATGAATAGAGGACTTTTTCCAAGTATATTCTATTTTAAAGTTCTTACTTATCTTTTACTTTAAAAGATATTGCTGTAACTTCTTTATTAACAGTTCCATCCCGTTTGGACTTACGATAATCTTCCCATTCGCTAACGAAATATTGCTGTCTGAAATATCTCCTGTAAGTGCACAAGCTCTTGGAGATTGATATTTTCGTAAAATAATCTGATCCTCTTCTATAAACATTTCAAGAGAATCTTTTTCTACAATTCCTAAACTCCGTCTTATTTCCATTGGAATAACAATACGCCCCATACTATCTGCTTTACGAGTAATTCCTCTTGATTTCATAAAATGCCACCCTTTATATTTATCTAATATTACGGTATTCATTTTAGCAATAAACAACAATTAGGAATAGTTCGTATTACAGTACTTTTTTTAGAAATAAATAACAATTAGGAATAGTTTATGTTAAAATTCTTTCTTGTTTATTCTTGATTTTTAATATATTTTTCCTTGATCATTTTTATATATTGTTTTCTTTCAGTTAGTTCAAATATAAATAATGCTTTTTTTATGTCTGTTAAACCAACTTCATTAGAGTGCTGAACTTTCAATAAAATTGCACCTTTTTCAAAAAACAATTCACCTAATAAGTATAAAGTATTCATATTTATGGCTAATTTTATACCTATTTCACTATACTTTATTGCTTCTTCATATTGATTTGCAAGGTGTAAACATTTTGTTAACGTATGAATGAGTCTTAATTTGATTTCTTTTTCTCTAGGAAATTCTATCTTATTAAAATTAATTAAACTTTGTTTTAATATATTTATACTTTTCTCATACTCTTCATTTTCTGCATGTATTATAGCAATTGAATTCATTATGCTTATTTCTTTTTCTGATAAAAAGTTAGTACTACTTAAGGTTTGTTTTAGTGCTCTATTTAAAATGTCAAAAGCATTACTTGTTGCTCCATTTACATAATATATAGCAATCGCTTCATGCCATAATAAAAATTGTTTACCCTCTTTTGATTGGAAATTATTATCATTTTTCTCTTTTTTTACTATTTCATAAAGCTCATTATATTGTTTTTGTTTTACACAATCTCTCATTACACATTTTACATTTTCAATATATTTTATTTTTTTATTTTTGGTTAGTGCGAATATATAATTTGGATCAATACCAAGTCTTTCAGATAATTGATACAACAATATGCTAGATGGATAAATAATACCTTTTTCTATCTTACTAATTTGACTTTGTGAACATATTCCATGACATAATTCAGATTGTGACATGTTTTTTTTCTTTCTAAGTTCTTTAATAATAATACCAAGATTGTAGAGTTCCATCTTTCCTCCCTCAAATGTAACACTTTATGAGTATAAGAATATTTTCCAACTTTTAATGTAATGTAAAATTGATATAGTTACAATTACTAATTATATGGATTTATAGTTTCTTTTACAAACTTGTATCACAATACGAGAAATTATTAAAGTATGGTTCACTAATAATCAATGTGCGTTTTATTCACCCCCACTGATTATTAGTCCACCCCAGGCAGGCTTTTACAGGGAGTCCGACTTCTTTGCCACATCTAAATTTTGAGGTCGGAGTCTTACTACCCGCAAATAGCCGGATTAAAATAAATATGATTTTTCACCTTTATTTCTTTTAATAGTTTCTTTTGATTTTTATATAAATAATTTCGAAGGAGCGTATTTTATGAAAAGAATGTTGACCGAAAGAGAGTTAGAAGTGGCTATTTATGTAGCAAAAGGATACACAGATGCAGAAATTTCAAAAAAAATATATGTTACCCCTCGAAGAATTTCAACGATAATTAATCATATTAAAGAAAAATGGCATATTAATTCTAGAGTGGAATTAGGTATTTTAGTTTATCATTATGGTTTTATAGATGCACCCTTATTTTCAAATAAAAAAATTCAGCTATGTAAAAAGGTTGTACAATAGATAGCTGAATATAACGAGTTTAAATTGCAAATAAAAATAGAAGAGCAGACAAACTTTTATTATTTGGTTTACTCCATCACTTTTTAAATTTCAGACATTAATATAAAAAGGTTAGAGAATTAACTTCTCTAACCTTTTTATATACACTATTAGGTTTCAAACAGTAAAGATGCCCTAATGCTACCATTGATCCTGTTCCCTATTCAACCTTGTATAAACAAAAAAAATCAAATATTACCACTATTCAAAACCAGTTACAATTCTCTCTTTCATTTTCTGTATTACTTCACTGCTCAATACTTTTTGACCAGCAGGAAGTTTTAATATGGCAGCGGCACCTTTACTAAGGTATATTTCTTGATCATTATTTTGATTTACTACCAATATTCCTTGCCCTTCAAATTCGAAATAACTAATATCTTTTGTTTCATTTGTATTATTTTTTATTGCTTTATATAATCCATATAAATCTTTACTTCTATTTTCTCCGCCCGTTCGAATCGGTTCAGTATCATTCGCAACAATTAGTCCTTCTGGCTGCTCACCCTTCATAATAAACCACAGCTTTTCATTTGTTGGTAATAGTAAATTCTTAAATTCAGAGCTATTTAAAATTTGCTGTGCTGGAATTGTTTCATAGATTGGTAACGAAAATGGAGATGTTGTTATTTTTTCAAAACTTAAATTTTCAGAAGAACTTCCCTTACTATATTGATAATCTTTTAATGCGATCGATTGTACTGATTCACTTTTATTTTTTGATGCATAACTAATTTTACTAGCGAAAATAATAACAGTCATTAAGCACATGCACAGTATCACAAGCTTAAGTAGTTTTCCCATTTATGAACCCCCGCTTTTAATATTATTAGTTTGCATGGATATTATAAACAGTTTCACTCCACCAAAAATTATTATTGTTATGGAACGTACTGAAATTATGATTATAATGATCACCATACCAAGGGTCCATGTATGTTATATAATCTGTTCCATTTGTCCCTTTATAAAATCCATCAAGTACTAGAAAGTGTCCGATGTTAGCTCCATTTTGCCACATAATGAGTGCAATCATCGGCTGATTACTATTAATTTGACTTTTGAACCAATCATAAGATTTTGCTCCAGAACTTATAACTGAGCTAACACCATATCCCGATAATCCATATTGTATTTCACGTGAAGTTGCAGGATTATTATATGATCCACCCTTAACATACCTAACGTACTGATCTTGTGAAGGAGTTTTCCCAAAATAATTTAAAACTGAAACCGAAGTGCCTGCCCAACACCAATTTGATCTTTCTTGTAATATGTTAGGTACAGATAATTTACGGTCTGTTGGTGTACTTGGGGGATTTCCATTAATATACGCTGACGTTACATATACTTTTTTTCCATCTTTAAAATAATAAAACCAACGATTATCTAAATTTCCTGTCCAGTAATCTTTAACCGCTTCACCATACTCCCATCCTTTAAAAGATACTTTTGTATTTCCGGGAATCACATCTACAATATTTGCATTTAAACTTTTTGCCTCTCTAACATTTACATTCAATGGAGCTGTTGTTCCTGAAAATTCAACTTCTTCTGCTATTATTTTCTGAACACCAATAAAACTAAATGTGAAAAACAATAAAAACATACAAACAATAAAATGATTTCTTCCCTTCATTTCTCCACCCCTTTATCAGTACTAAAAAACATCAACAATTCATCCTTATTAATTGTTCAAGCTTAATATTACATACTAACGAAAAATGACTTCTCATAAAGTGAAACTTTAATCAGTAGTGGTTTTATTCATCCCCCACTGATTATTAGTTGAACCAATCGGGCTGCCCGGCAAATAGTGGGATAAATTCCAATACAAAAAAGGAGCCTATAAATTTTTATAGACTCCTTTTTATTTCGTCGTTATTACTTAGCTAATTCTTTCGTACCCTTCATTACATCAATGAAGAATCCCCAGTTATTCACTACAGAAGAGATACTGATATGTTCATCTGGAGTGTGGACGTTGAAAATGTCTGGTCCGAATGAAATTGCATCTAATTCAGGCATCTTTTGAACGAATGCGCTACACTCAATCCCCGCATGTACAGCGAAGATTTCAATTTCTTTATTGTATTTTTCTTGATGTACTTTTTCAAATAAATTACGAATTTGTGAGTTTGGATTGTATGGCCATTCTGGATACTCTGACTCTATTTCAAATGTAGCACCAACTAATTCAGCAATATATTTGATTTCTTCTGCAACATGTTGTTTTAAACTACTTACAGAACTTCGCACTTCGTTACGTAATTTAATTTCATCTTGCAACGTTTCAATAACGCCTAAATTTGTTGAACTTTCTACAAGACCTTTAATATCCATGCTCATACTTTGAATGCCATTTGGAATTAAGAATAATGATGAAATAAGCTGCTTTTGTGTCTCTTTAGCAAATACTTTTTCAACTTTTTCATCCAATTTTGTCAGTGTAACATGAACATCTGGATCAACAGCACGCATTTCTTCTTGTAATACACGTGTCCATGATTCTAGTTTTTCTTCTACTTGTCCTACATCTTCTGTACGAATTAAAATTGTAGCTACACTTTCACGCGGAATTGCATTCGTTTTTAATCCGCCGTGAACTTCACTTATGTAAAACTCCGTATGTACTGATAAATCACGTAATACTCGTCCTAATACTTTGTTCGCATTACCGCGTTGTTTATCAATTTCCATACCAGAATGGCCGCCTTTTAGACCACCAACATATATACGGTATGCATCCATATTCGCTGGCGTTTCATCCCAAATTACTTGAATTGTTTCAACAGCTTTCGCACCACCTGCACTACTTACAAGTAATTTATGATCTTCTTCAGAATCAATATTTATAAATATCTTTCCTTCAAAATGATTTGGATCAATAGCAAAAGCTCCGCCCATTGTCGTTTCTTCTTCAGTAGTGATAACGACTTCAAGTGCTGGATGCGGAATTTCTTTTGAATCTAATAAAGCTAATGCATACGCAACTGCAATACCATTATCAGCACCTAAAGTTGTTTGATTTGCATATAACATGTCCCCAATGATTCGTAATTCAATTGGATCTTTTTCAAAATCATGTACTGTTGCTTGATTTTTTTCGCAAACCATATCCATATGACCTTGAATAATAATAGCTGGTACATTTTCATAACCAGCTGTTGCTTCTTTTTTAATAATGACATTTAATGCTTCATCTTGAATGACTTCTAAGTTACGCTCTTTTGCAAAGCCCACTAAATAATCACTAATTTCCTTTTCATTACCTGATCCTCTAGGAATCTTTGAAATTTCTGCAAAATGAAAAAATACAGGGTGCTTTGTTAATTGTTCTAAAGTAGAATACATTTTTCAAGCTCCTCTCAAAATGAAAAAATAATATGTAAGTCTCATATCATTATACCATGATTCATTATTTTATCTTTCTTTTAACTTTTATTGTTCATTTTATGTACAACACTCTTACAACATTGTAAGGGCGTTGTAATCTACATCGATTTTTCTCATTTAATAATAGTCGTATACTTTTTAAAGAAACACATTAAAGGAGATAAAGAAAATGAAAAAGTTTTTAGCAATTATTACACTATGTTTATTATTTTTTAGTTTTACTATTGGCTGTGAGAGAGCGTCACTAAATAGAATTGGTAAAGATGTATATTACATGCAGATAAAAGACGAAGGAACTATCGAAAAAGTAGATCATAGAAACTTACGAAACTATACGCTGTCCGCATTTGATGAAGATGGCGTCAAAAAACAAATTACATTTAGAAGTACAAAAAAAGAAAACAATCATAAATTAAATGAAGACGCGTTTTTACGCCTTTATGTAGATCAAGATGATAATAGCAACAATGAAATATCATCAATTGAAGTAAAGTCCTATGAAGAGATTCAGAAAACAGATTTACCTAAAAAAGTAAAAGATAAGTTTACTATTAAATAAAAAAACAAAAGAAAATGCTCTATGCATTTTCTTTTGTTCTTTTCACCTGTATATATTTTGAACTACTATTATTCATCAGTTTCTCTAACCGATTTATATTCTCCGTTAATGCACCTTTCACAAGAGAGAAATCTGTATTGGATTCTTCTTTTTTTTCTTTAAAAAACGAAGACTTTTGTACATTGACTTCAGCCATCTCTTCTCCCCCTTTTCAAAAAGATACAACCTTTTATTTATATTATATAGCAAATGTAGAAAGAGTGTACACTTATGATTTTCTTTTTAATTCTTCTTCTAATTCTTCTACTTGCTGCAACGTATCCCCTTTTATTAAAGAGAAATCTGTTGTATCTTCGTTATCTTCTTTAAAAAAATCATTGTCATAATCTTTTACCACTACAATCACCTCTACATGCTAGTGTAGGAATGATTGTCCAATTTTATTCAACTTTGTCGGATTTTGTTTTTAATTTATGTATAGAAGAAAAGGACAGAAAAAGATTCTGTCCTTATTTACTAAAATAACTATGATGTATTGTTAAATTATATACATTTTCAAAATCCCGATCTTGCAGGTTATTTTTCTTTCCATCAATAACAATGAAAACGTCACTTACTATTTTTGCTGGTATAATCCCGACATTTTCTACTTGCACCGCTTTCTGCTCATTCAATTGCTCGATATGTTCTAACGGGACGATAATACTAAATTGTGAGCGAATACCACGAAAGTTTGTATTTAATTCCTTCGCAGCTTCAAAAACAACAATTTTCGCGCCAATCTTTTCCCCATATGAATCTAAAAATGCATTTAAGCTCTTTGTATATTCCTCTTCCGTATGCCATTCCATCGTACCGAATACTGCTGGATTAACATTTTGAATAATTGTCGTGTATATTTCTCCTCTTGCTTTAGATGCAATTAATGATCGTTTTATGGATTGAACTGTCTTGCCAATATCGCTAAATTTTGCACCCCATATTTCTGAAATATTAGGCGTTAAAATGAACGAAATATCAACAAAAATAACCATTGCAGTAAACATTAAAAGATTTTTCCAGAGGGTTAAATCGATTCCTTTTATCATGAAATACACGGTGACAGATATGATAAACAAACCATACCAAGTCTTTCTAATACGTTGCTTCTTCTCCTCGTACAACTCTTCATTTTTCCAATAAAAGAAAACAAGGACTACAAAGACAATCGCTAAAACAAATAAGCCAATTCGAATGTTAGAGATCATTAATCACATCACCCTCCATTCAAAAACTACTCACGATATCATTACATGCGCAAGCTGCTCTCTTTATGACAAAAGACGTGGACAAGCTTCTAAAATTAGCTACATCGCATATATATTAGAAGGTACCACGTCTTTTATCCTGCTATTTGTGGGCAGTAAGACCCCACTGATTAAAATTTCACTTTACCATGAGTCTATATTATATATGTAGACAAGCATTCATTTCAAATTTTCGTATTAAAAAGAAATATGTTTCGGAATTTCCCCTTCAGGTACTTCTCCATCCATACTTAAATAATAATGACGAATCGGACGTAAGTTTTCGTCTAATTCATAAACAAGCGGAATGCTAGTTGGAATATTTAATGAAACTACACCATCACTTGAAAGGTTGTCTAAATATTTTACTAGCGAGCGAATTGTGTTACCGTGTGATGAAATAATTACTTTATTACCACTTTTTAATGTCGGCGCAATTTCTGAATGCCAATAAGCAAGTACTCTCTTCTCCGTATCCTCTAAACATTCAGTTAATGGAAATTCACCTTTTTTGAGTGTTTTATATCTTGGATCGGTCGCTTCATATCGAGGATCGTCTTCAGTAAGAGCCGGTGGTCTTACATCAACACTTCTTCTCCAAATATGAACTTGCTCCTCACCATACTTTTGAGCAGTTTCATCTTTATTCAGCCCTTGCAATGCACCATAATGTCTTTCATTTAGCTTCCAAGATTTATGTATTGGAACCCAAGTAAGATCCATCTCATGAAGTACAATCCATAACGTCCGAATTGCGCGTTTTAATACAGATGTATAAGCCACATCAAAAGTATATCCGTTTTTCTTTAATATTGCTCCTGCTTCTCTCGCTTCACTTAATCCATTCTCTGATAGATCAACATCTGTCCATCCAGTAAAGCGATTTTCAAGATTCCATAAGCTTTGTCCGTGACGAATAAGTACAAGTTTTATCATTATAATTCCCCTTTCGGAAATGTGAATTTTATTGTTCCATTGCGTACACGTATAAAGTATCTAGTAATGTATCTTTTTATCCATTCACTCTATGACCAAATCATAGTTGCCAAATGTATGGATAAAATTTGCTCTTTTTCAAACGATAAAAACAGAAGTTTTTTCATTATTTTTGATCGACTGGTATTTCACGTTTCGATATCCAAGCATCAAAACCTGATCGGCTATTTGCCATTTCATTCATAACTTGGTGCCAATTGTCCTCACATGATTCACCAAATTTTGAAAAAATAGCACCCATTTGTTGTCTTTGTACATCACTCAGTTTTTTCTCTAAATCTGTACCTTTTTCTGTTAAAGACAACTGTTTCACACGTCGATCATGCATAGCTTCATTACTCTCAATTAAGCCCTTTTCCACAAGTTGACGTAGCGGCCCGTGGAGAGCTTGTTTACTTATTTCTAATAGTGATAATAACTCATTTACACTTATCCCTGGAAAACGTGCGATAAAAAATAAAATTCGATGATGTACTCGTTGAATGCCATATTCTTTTATAATTTCATCTGGCTTTTCAGTAAATGTTTTATATGCAAAATAAAATAATGCTAATGCCTCATTCATCTGTTCTTCTTTATGTTGTGTCATCTACTTTCCCCCTGTATGTAAATTATACCACAATCTAGTAATGAATATTTTAATCAACGCATTAGAACTTCTTTAGTCTATTGAAACATTCATTGCATAATTAGGAGATGATTCATTTGAAAAAACAATATACTGTAAGTACATATTTATTGGATAGACTACACGAATTAGGAATTGAACATATATTTGGGGTTCCTGGTGATTATAATCTTGCCTTTTTAGATGATGTGATAGCACATAAAAGTTTAAAATGGATTGGCAATTGTAATGAATTAAATGCTGCATATGCAGCAGATGGGTACGCTCGCATAAAAGGAATCGCCGCTCTTATTACTACTTTCGGTGTTGGAGAATTAAGCGCTATTAACGGTATTGCTGGCTCATATGCGGAAAACGTGCCAGTTATAAAAATTACAGGTACGCCACCAACAAAAGTAATGGAAAATGGAGCAATCGTCCATCATACGTTAGGAGATGGAAAGTTCGATCACTTTTCCAATATGTATCGAGAAATCACTATAGCACAAACAAATGTAACACCTGAGCATGCTGCTGAGGAAATTGACCGTGTTTTACGTGCATGTTGGAATGAAAAACGCCCTGTTCATATTAATTTGCCGATTGATGTGTATAATAAACCAATTAATAAACCGACAGAACCTATTATAAATAAACCTATTTTAAGTAATAAAGAAGCATTAAATAAAATGCTTCTACATGCCATTTCAAAAATAAATAGTGCCAAAAAACCTGTTATTTTAGCTGATTTTGAAGTAGATCGATTTCATGCTAAAGAAAGTTTACATCAATTCGTAGAAAAAACTGGGTTTCCCATCGCGACGTTCAGTATGGGAAAAGGAATATTCCCAGAAAAACACCCTCAATTTATAGGTGTTTATACTGGTGATGTAAGTTCTCCGTACTTGCGAAAAAGAATTGATGAATCTGATTGTATTATTAGTATTGGTGTGAAGTTAACTGATACTATTACAGGCGGCTTCACACAAGGTTTTACAAAAGAACAAGTTATAGAAATCCATCCCTACACTGTGAAAATTATAGATAAAAAATACGGTCCAGTTGTAATGCAGGATGTTTTACAACATTTAAGTGATTCAATTGAGCATCGTAATAAAGATACCCTTGACGTTAAGCCATTTATTTTAGAATCATCACCTTTTACTGAAGAGTTCAATCCAAAAGCACAAATGGTCACACAAAAACGTTTTTGGCAGCAAATGTACCATTTCTTACAAGAAAACGACGTCTTAATTGTAGAGCAAGGAACACCTTTCTTTGGTAGTGCTGCTATCCCTCTACCTAATGACACTGCATATGTAGGACAACCGTTATGGGGATCTATCGGATATACACTGCCCGCTCTACTTGGTACACAGCTCGCCAATTTATCACGGCGCAACATTTTAATTATTGGTGATGGTTCTTTCCAAGTAACTGCCCAAGAGTTATCAACTATACTACGTCAAAATTTAAAACCGATTATATTTTTAATCAATAACAACGGATACACTGTTGAACGTGCCATTCACGGACAAAACCAACCTTATAATGACATACAGATGTGGGATTACAATAAACTATCAATGATATTTGGATCAGAAGAAAAAAGTCTAACATTTAAAGTAGAAAATGAAGCAGAATTAGCAGAAGTCTTAACAAATATAATTTTTAATAAGAATCAACTTATCTTTATTGAAGTTATAATGAGCCAAAGCGATCAACCTGAATTGTTAGCTAAACTCGGGAAAAGATTCGGTCAGCAAAATTCTTAATATAAAAGCATAACCTAATTATACAACTAGTAGTGTAAAACTTGTTTTGAGAATAGTTTCGACACTCAAAATACATAAGGAAAAGGATGGAAAGTACCATCCTTTTCTATTTTAAGAGCCTTCTTCGACTAACGCCCCGTGCGACAAGCAAAAATTCTTAATCCATCTTTAATTTTATAGCTTTTGTCGCAATAAATGTTTTAATATGCTTATCCAATATCCTTGTTCCACCAAAATCATCCTCATAAAAACCTGTTATAGCAAAACCAGCATCAATTTGGCCTTGGATTTGGTCTTCTAAAGTATGCGCATATTCTATTGTTTGATTTGAATCGATGTAATCTTGAACTTCATCCTCTGGTAAATAATCCAATGTTGATGAAGGAATTGAATGTTTAACATCCAGAATACCTTTTTGCTCTTGGTTATCATCAAAAATCCATAGTAACGGATTTGTAAATCCAGCAATAAGAACACCTTTATTCTTTAAAACCCTAGAAACTTCATTCCATACAAGATGAACATCTTTGACAAACAAATAAGCTACGCTTTTTCTTTTTTATTCAGCAAGAGTTAACTGCCAAGATACACCATACTTATCATTTAACCAGCCAAACTTTTTACTAAACGGATAAGAACCTAAAGGCATAAGAATCGCTCCATCCTGCGCTAGTTTATGAAAGACCGTTTCAATTTCTTCTTCTGTCTCACAAGTTACATAAAGAGACATAGCTGGAGTGAATGTAAAATTATGATTTACATAACTATCAATACACATAAACTCTTGGCCATTTAGCGTAAAAGTTGCATGAATTACAGTTCCCTCTTTACCAGGTCCATTTTCATCGTAGCGAGAAATACTTACAATTTCTGATTGATCAAATAGTGACGTATAAAAATTCATTGCTTCCTCAGCTTTGCCCTCAAACATTAAAAACGTAGTAATTTTTTGATTTGCGTTACTCATATGGAGACAGCCCCTTGTTATGTATTTATGTAAAACATACGCCAACAAAACCAAACGTACGTTCCTTTTAATATATTGTCTATAAAAACGATGAGTTTGTCAATTATCTACTTTATTATTTCTTCTTAAATAATGCTGTCCAAAGAAATGATTCTCCAAACATTTCTTTCGGTTGTTTCATTTGTTTCATTCTTCTAATCTCAATTACCTCAAATTCTTTAAATATCTCTCTTAACTTTTCTTCCGAGTATGCAAGACCACCTTGTAGACTCCACTCTCTATATACGTCCCAATCTGTTATTTCCGATCCATTTCGCTCATCTAAATCACCTGCCGCAAAACATGTTAATCCGAAATAACCACCCGATTTTAATGAGTTTTTAATTAAATCCACATAATTTATTCTTCTATGCGGTGGAATGTGATGCAAACAGCCCGAATCGTATACAAAATCAAATTCGTTTTGAACCTCTAAATTAAAAATTGAATCACAAATAAAATGAATTGCTACCTCTTTTGCCAATGCCCTTTCTTTAGCCCAATTAATGCCTTCTACAGATAAATCCACTGCTGTTACATCAAATCCTTGAGTCGCTAAATAAATGGCATTTCTACCTGGACCACACCCAAGTTCTAATACTTTCCCTTTTGAAACTCTCTCTTTTTGTATATACGAAACTAGGTTCTCATCTGGGACATTTCCAAAAAACGGAACATCCTTTTCTCTATTCTCATAAAATTCATTCCAAAATGGTTCTGCAGGTCTTAATAATGAATCAAGCATTTTTAAAATGTCTTCTTGTGTGTGTAACGTTTCATTTTTCATTAATACCCCTCCACAAATTAATAGTCAGAAAATTATTATATATCTTTTTGAACTTTCAAACAAAGAAAAAACTCCTACATTCAATAGGAGTTTTTTCTTTAAAATCCAAGTACATCTTGCCATTTTAGCAATTTCTCTTCCCGTACTTTCAAATAATCATGTTCATATTTCCCCATCCGTATTTCACTAACAATTTCTCAGTCTGCAAAAAAAGAACTCTTTCTGTTTTCGCTGCTACCTTTACAACATGAGTCACTTAAGAAGAATACTTTGCTGAAAAATAAAGTCGATTTCGTTAAGGTATATTTTTGCTAACGCCTCTTCTTTCATACATGATATTTCATACAATCATATTTTTCTAATAAAATAACGTTTTTGTTCACTTTTTTGATACATTTACGAAACATTCATGTGTTATCTTCATTAAGTTCTTTTCTTTTTATAATGTCGTGTGAGATATACCAACAGAGGAAGCCCTAGATCCCCTAATCCTAGGGCTTTTTTATAAGAATTTTATACATTTTATTATTTCCACTAACTCTTTAAATTGTATATACATAATATAAAATTTTCATGTTGTTATATTTTTTGATGGCCTCTTATCTTTCCTTAAAAGGCTTTTTTTCAAATAACGCTTTTGTTTAATTTATATTTAAAAAGTTCCTTTTCATAAAGACTTCCCTTATATGCTATACTCATTCTTAAATAATTGTATAAGGAATGTTAAAAATGGATGATAGATCGTCAAGACAATGGAAATTGCGACAAAAGTTAAGAGCACTGAAAACCAAAAACAACAATGACACAAACCCTTTGTTTAGTGAATGCCTTGAATCCCTAGGAAACGAAACTCTCATTTTCTCCCAAGAAAAAAGCCAGCAGATTGCTACTATTTTAATGAATTCATTTCCTATAATTGTCTCGGGAAGAATAGATTGGGAACAGATAGATAATCAATTCATAGCTTCGAACAAAGAACAACTAATTTCCCTTATTAGAGCAAACCAACTAGATTTTGACGAACAGATTTTTATAATACGGGATAACTATGAAATCCCTGTAGTAAGTACAAATCTTGATAAAGTATTCCAATCACTAGTTGACGTTGATGCAGTCAGTTTTTATTACTGGCTATTAGACAAAGAATATAGATTCGTAATTGAAATAAATGATGAAGAATTGATTAGGATTGGGTTTCGCTAATACTCTAAGCATATGAAGCTAGTTCCCTTCATTTCTTAATATTTTCTTCGTCACCACCGCTATTATTATCATTATGAAACTAATAGCAAATATAGGTAAATAAATTTTCGTACTGAATCCTTCAAACATAAAACCATATACGACTTGCCCAATTGGTGCCATACATTGAGATACCGCTGTTATAAATGCCATCACTTTTCCTAGATTTTCATTTGGTGTTTTCTTTTGGACTACAGTAATCACATAAATGGATACAATTGTCATAATCATTGCGATTAGAAGAGAAGAAAGTATAAAGAGGATAAATGGTGGATAGTATCCTAAATTAAGAATAAACGGTGTAACTGATAGTGCCACTGGCATTACTAATAAAGCTATGATAAGCATCCAATTATATAATGTTTTCATCTGTAACTTTTTAGCAAAGAAACCGATTGACAATGCCCCTAATATGGTTGCAAAATCAATTAATCCCATTCCAATTCCATACATCGTATCGCTACTCTGCATAGTTACTCGTAACATAATAGGTCCTCCAACAACAAATAACGGTGTCAAAATTAAGTTTAGTAAAGCTGCAAGTAACATAGCCTTCAAAATAAAAGGTTGCTTTAAAACATAAAGAAAACCTTTTTTCATATCTTTTACAATTGTCGGTATGATATGGCTTTCTTGCGCTCTTTTTATAAAAGGTATTGTAATAAACATTTCTAAAATTGCAGATAAAAAGAAAGCAAGACAACTTGTTATTACGAGCATTTTCAAACCAATTATGCCATATAATATTCCTCCTAGTACAGGTGCAACTATATTAGATAATGCTTGCACACCATTTATGATACCGTTTGCTTGTTCTAACTTTTTCTCTGGAACTAATTGCGGAATACTTGCCATAACAACTGGTGAGTACATTGCACTAATGACTGCTAGTAAAAACATAATTGCTCCAATCAATAAAATAGATACCGATTCAGTTAATAACAAAACTATAAAACTTAATACAATAGCAGCGTTTATAAAATCCAAAATGACCATTACATTACGGCGGTTGAAACGATCTGCTATCGCTCCGCCAAGAGGAGCTAACAAAAACGGGATACTCGTTATGGCATATAACCCTGCAAATATATCGGCACGTCCTGTTATATCTAGCACATATAAAGACAGTGCAAAACGTAATAGTGTTGAACCTAAAATAGTAATAATTTGACCACTTACCATTAAGTGAAAATCTTTCAAGGAAGATTGAATACTTGCTGGCATCTTCATCACATCCTTCATTTAGTCTAGACCGACTGCCGGTCTATAACACCCAAACAGAAAAAAGCTATTTCTGTTTCATTAAAACCTCGATCATATAATCAAAGGACCCTTCTTTCGCTCCAACAGATACTTCCATCATTTTAATATAAGCCTTAGCTCTTCTCATCATTTCTTCCGGTTTCCACTGGAATAAACCATCATCAAATATGACTTGTGCTGAAGAGAGTAATAATTCAATTGTTTCTTGTGGGTATGGAGTAGAAAATATGCCTTCTTCTATTCCTTGCTCTAAAACTTCCGTTAATACAGGAGATAAATGTATAATGGATTGCACTAAACTTTTCTGATGCATTTCTGCATTATTTGGTTGATGGAATTGTTCAATCATTTTTTCTTTGACATCTCCTGATTTTGGTGATTGTTCCATTAAAATTTTAAATAACTTATCTAAAACGGGGATATCGGGATTGGAGACAATCCTTTTCGCCTTAGTGACATCCTCTTTAATAATCCTCATAATGATTTCATCCATTACTTCCTCCTTCGACTTAAAATAATGATAAAACGTCCCCTTTGCTATACCAATTTCTTTTAAAATATCATTCACGGTTGTTTTCGTATAACCTTTCGTAAGAAACAAACGCTCAGCTGTTTCTAAAATTTCCTTTCTACGCTCCTCATACTCCTTTACAATTCGCATTCAAGTTCTCCTTCCCATCAGACCGACTGTCGGTCTATTAAAATTATATGTTTAGTTTGCAAAAAGTTTCCTATTATCGTACATATACAACACCATACTTTCTATTTCCTTTATAAATTTTTATTTTTTAACGTCCGCTCAATTTGTTTAAAACGTATCTCATGTTTCTTATCGTCACCTTTCATTTTAGGAAAAGAACGATGCCTCCGTTCGATCTATGTACTTATCAATGGAGTATTTTGTTGAGTTCCAATATGTAATATTGCATATTTCGCACTTTTAATTTTTGTATATGTGATAATTTATTTATAAAAATATAAATTATTAATAAGGGTGATTTATATGAGCAAGTTCCGAAAGAAGATGATTAAATATTTGCAAACATTTTGGGGATGCTTAGCATTTGGTGTATTAATGTTTGCTATCTTCTTAATTACGGATTTAACAGATGCATCTTTAAATACATTAGGCTGGAGAGACTGGCTAGGTTCTGTAGCAGGCGCAACCATTTTATCTGTTGGGATGTTTACTTTAAATAAATTGAATTTAAAATAAATATTCGGTCAATACTGAATGTGGGCTGTATGCCAACATTCATTTAAAGTAGTCTTCTCTGTATCTCCTTGTATTGAGCAGTTAGCTTTTGCTAGCCGCTCTTTTATTTTGTTCCGGTTCTTGCCTCTTAAAGAACTCTTTATCTACTTTCCCCCAATAAGTACACATATCTATTCTCCATTGCTACAAAATGAAATCTTTATTTTGTTTTACGCGTCGCTTCTTCAATCAGCCAAGATACAATATTAAAATCATTAGCTTCACCCTTTAAAGATGTTCCGTTCCAAAAGCATTCTTTCATCACTTCAAGTAATTTTTCAACAGCTTCAATTCATCTCATATTCATTTTCCTTTTCTTCCAAATAACTATTTTGTTTTACTAATTAGCTGATTAATTTCACAAACACCTTTATCAAACATTCCACGTTTCTTCACCCCGTGAATATTTTCCAAATAAAAATACATACTATTTTCAAGCCGCCGTGTCCACGGCCAATACCTCTTTCTTTTGTTACAGCAAAAACAGGTAGGTTCTTCACTTATCTACTTTCTCTGTATATTTTTTAAGAAATCGAAAATAATACCAACAAGCTGTTTGAACTAGCAGCTTCACTCTTCTCGCAATGGGGATGCAAATTATCACAATTAGCTAACTCATTGAACTCACTGGCAGACAACCAAAATCGTTGTCTGCTTTTTGTATGAGATTTTTCGTTTTACATATACTACTTTTGAACCTGCAGACCAATACGAGCCATTTTGGTGCTTGGGATTTCCCTTCCGGGGATAAGTATCTTTTACTTATCCCTTTTTTGTATAGACACGTATATTTAGGGTAAAACTAATTACAAGCAGATTTTCTGTTTATGCGTAGTTCTAAACAAGATTACTTTTCTCCTATTAAAGGACGGCAGGTACGACTGCTAGTCCTTTTTTCTTATTTCGCATATTATCACTACATTACCTTCATCGTCGTCGTAAGCAATTTCCCCATAAGGATGGCAGTGGTGCTTCTCGAGTTCCTCATCGATCAAAACTAACAAATTAGTTTTCCAGTTTCCAACGATCGTACACCAATACGAGTTTAATCCTTCATAAACTTCTCTTGTTCTATTTCAATAATTGCGGAATGTATAATGAAAATACTCGCTCGCTTCAATACCTTTTCTTTTAACCAAAGTGTTCTGCTGAATGATAGTAATACCCTTGCACTAATGGTTTTGGACTATAAAATTCCCTTTATAAATTTCAAATGCGGTGAATGAAATTTTGTTTTTTTCTTGCCATCATCCTTGTTGTATACAAACAAAAAAGAGCCACAATATTTTGCGACTCTTTTACAATTATAACTATTTAACGGCCACGTCTTTGCTGACCTTGCTTTGTACTACCTTTTTTATTACTTGGCTTATTAAATGATCGGTTATTTTCATTTCTAGAACTATTTCTTGAATCACTTCTTGAGCTATTTCTTGAATCACGTCTTGATTCACTTCTTGAACCTTCGCGGCTATCTCTTTGACGATTTTGACCTGATTTCTTCGGAGCTGGCTTTGGTACCGGTTTTCCGTTTTCATCTACACGTTTTATCTTCGGTTGTTCGATTATTTCTCTTTGTATTGGTGCACCAAGCGTTTTTTCAATTTCTTCTAAATGTTTTTCATCTTTCGCTGCAACGAACGTAATTGCAAGACCTGATCCACCTGCACGTCCTGTTCGGCCAATACGGTGAATATAACTTTCTACATCTTCAGGGATGTCAAAGTTAAATACGTGCGTTACACCATCTACATCAAGTCCACGAGCTGCTACATCCGTTGCGATTAAGTACTGAATTTTAGCTTCGCGGAAACTCTTCATAACTCTTTCACGTTTCGCTTGAGGTATATCACCATGAAGTTCAGCACAATTATAACCTAATCCTTTTAAATTATCATAAAGCTTACTTGCTCTAACCTTTGTACGACAGAAAATAACAGCTAAAAATGGCTGATCACGATCCATAACAAAACGAAGTGCATCTGGCTTTGCACGGTCTGTCGTCTCAATGACACGCTGCTCAATTGTATCAACCGTTACTTCTTCACTTTGTACTTGAATCATTTGCGGCTCATCCATATAACGTTTCGCTAATTTTTTAATATCTTTTGGCATCGTTGCTGAGAATAACATCGTTTGTTTACTACCTGGTGTCTCATCTAAAATATCTTCAATATCATATAAGAAACCGAAATAAAGCATTTGATCCGCTTCATCTAGTACAATCGTTGAAAGATTACTTAAATCAATTGTTTCACGTCGTATATGATCTAATAATCGTCCTGGTGTTGCAACAACAATATGTGTATTACCTTTTAATTTTCTCAATTGTTGTGCTACATCTTGCCCACCATAAATCGCTAGTACATTAATATCTTCTCTTTGAACAAGCATTTTTTTAATTTCAGTTGTAATTTGCAGAGCTAGTTCCCTTGTTGGTGCAACAATTAAGGCCTGAACATCACTAGACTCTGGATCGATTTTTTCTAAAATCGGTAACACGAATGCTAACGTTTTACCCGTTCCTGTTTTCGCCTGCCCAATAATATCTTTACCTGACATAATAACAGGAATTGCCTTCTCTTGAATTGGTGTTGCTTCTGTAATTCCATTTTCACGTAATGTATGATTAAAAGTTTCACTAATTCCTAATTCTAAAAAGTTTTTCAAATAGACCACTTCTTTTCCTTATTTTTCACATTAGCTTTCATTGTACCATTTGTTTCGCCAAATATGAAAAATAAAAAAATTCTTATCTTCTTTTTTTATATTCATCCTGTACTAGATGAACAAATTCTTTTTGCTTTTTCTCAGATTTTATTAATGCTTCCATGTTAGTAGAAGACAAAATGAACTTCTTAATTTTGCTATTACAGCAAATAACGAACCCATCTTCTCCCCCCTATACCCTTGCTCAAATTATATATATTCTTCTTTACATATATATTTCAATTTTACCGAAATATAATGTTACTGATTTGGTTGAAATCGCAAAATATATGAACTAAAAAACCGATCTTTTCGATTTAGGAAAGACCGGTTTTCATTAGTTTATACAGTAAGCTTTCCTCCATGATAGCAATAATACTCTGCTGCTTTAAAACTTTTAATCCTATTTAAAGACTGTTTCGCTTTTTCTATATCTAAACAAAAATTCGGATTAGCTATTACTAACTCACTATTCTCTTGAACAGCCGCATCTCCCGTAATTACACAATCTAAATTCGGAAAATATAATGAAATATGCCCCGAAGTATGTCCTGGCGTCGCTACTATTTGACATTCATTATTCAAAATCATTTGACCATCATGCACTTTTTCATCGACGGAAATATGTTTTATATTTTTTAACTGTTGTATAAACCATTTACCAAATTCTTTTTCTTCATTTGGCATACGTTCTAACATTACTTCAGCTTGAACTAACCTCTCTGATTTTATATCACCACTAATATAGTTAGATTCAATTTCACTAGCAATAATATTAATTTGAGGATATTTCACTTTGAAATCATATAAAGCCCCTAGATGATCATCATCATAATGAGTAATAATTATATTTTTTAAGTTTTTCATCTCATATCCATGTTTTAATATTGCATTTTCAATTAAAGGTAAAAAACTTGTATATCCTGTATCGACTAATGTTAATTCATTATGTACTATAATTAAACTTGGATAAACACATTGTTTTTGCCCGTTAAATTCGAATTCAATTGGTAGTTCTATTATTTTCATTTTGCTTCCCCCATACCGCTTATAAAATGCATAATAATAACTAAATCATCCACATACATTTTACAATATATATACTATGTAACGGAACACTATGAATCGTTACATAATCCACATTATATTATTTTAAACAGGTAATCCCCTATTTTTATGGAAATATATAATTAAGAAAAACAATAAAATTGATTAATCTCTCACTTCTTTGTCCATCCTTTTAAAAAATCTATGTTTTGTAAAAGGAGTGTTTATATGGAGAAACAGACACTTTGGAAAAAGTTCAAAAAAAGCTCTGTAAACCTCGGTAAATCTAGCGTATATGAAAGTATTATTTTATTCTACACAATGAAAAAGAAAGAATTACCTACTAAGGCGAAATTCATAATATTAGCCGCTTTATCTTATTACGTATTAACAATCGATTTCATTCCAGATATAGCTGCTATTATTGGGATTGGCTTATTAGATGATGTTTTAGCAATCGCTGTAGCGCATAAATATGTGATGCGCCATGCAGATGCTGAAATTCGAGAGAAGAGCAAAGTAAAGATGGAATCATTATTTACTTCAGCACAAGCATAATGAAATTATCTAGTCATTTACCTACCTTTTTACTTTCAAATAAAGCTAACTGTAATTAATAATAGTTCCACCTCACTGAATATTACCCTTCACCATGAGAGCATAGCAGAATAAATTCCTAAACAAAAGCATTTCTCTTAGCTCTCAAACCGTAAACAAATAGGGAATCAGCACTTGTTCCTAAGTTCTGACTCCCTTTTATTTGTTCTTATATCTATCTGTTATACAGTTTCATACGTTCCCTTATACAAAACTGCTATTGCCGCTACTATAAGAATCATACCCATAAAAGCAGGTGCGGCATGACCAAGTGATACATAGATTTGTCCTCCAATAATCGGACCAATCATTCTTGCTAAAGCTTGAATAGATTGGCTTCCACCTTGAATCCTTCCTTGTTCATTAGAATTGACAGACTTTGAAAGCATCCCGTTGAATGAAGGCCCGAAAATTGAATCCCCAAAACCAAACATTAGCATTCCAACGATAAGTAGTGGAGAGAGTGAAAATACAGCTGATGCTGCAATAAAACTGTATCCTATAATCTCCGAAACCATCCCAAGAATTGCTATTTGTTTATCACTAAGATTGATTAAAAGCTTTGGCATGATAAAACTTTGTGAAACAATGTCTTGAAAGCCCAAAATTGAAAACATAAGTCCGATTAATGCAGGTTTCCAACTGAAAGTATCCATTGTAAATTGCGTGAAAATTGCTTGTAAAGATCCGTTAGGTATCCAAAGTAAAAACGCTGAGATAAGTAACCATTTTAAATTTTTCATGGAAAGTATATTTGCTAGCTGTGCAAAAGGATTTAACCTTACAAAAGTAATCTCTTTTAACCTGTTATTTTTGTCAAGGCTCTCAGGCATGTATTTCATACCATATAAAACATTTAATAAAGTTATGAACGCTCCAAAGTATAAAGGTACAGAATGACCAAACTTTGCAAGTAAGCCCCCAAGAGTTGGTCCAATAATAGTTCCCACACCTACAACTGCACTCACCCATCCAAAGTATTTCGTTCTCTGCTCTTTCGGAATGATGTCTGCAAAATATGCGAAGATAGTACTTATGCTCCCACCTGTTATACCTTCTATTATGCGTCCAGCAAATAATACCCATAAAGCTCCTCCTATGCCAAAAACTAAGTACCCAATTGCAGAACCAAATAAGCATATTAAAAGTAATGGACGACGGCCATACTTATCGCTTAAAGCCCCGAGTGCTGGAGCAGCTAAAAACACGGAGGCCGCATATACGGAAGTTAGTAGTGTAACAACTAATGCTTGTTCTTCCGGATTACTTGTATATGGCTGTACTAAGAATGGGACTACAGGCATGATGATACTGAAACCTATACCACAAAGAAATACAGAAATAAGTCCGAATAGTAAAGCATGTTTATCTATGCTTTTTTCAGTTTCCCTTTCATTTTGTGATCTAAATATAGACATTTAACTTCTCTCCTTAAAATATTTTGTTGCTTTGTCAACAAAATGATAACCCTGTTTTGTTGATTAGTCAACAAAGATAAAATAATAAAAAAGCAGCCTATTCTCATATTAGAGTAAGGCTGCCATTTTATTATTAAAATGTATTACGATTTAATATGTATACCTTGTTTCTTTATTTCTGCATCCAAATGTCTACTATACTTTTCCACAAAGCTAATTATACTGTCGAATTCTTCTTCAGTTACTTGCTCAAATACAGCTTTATCCCGCTCTTGAAACTCTTTGTGCAGATCTTCATGGATTTTATAAATTTCTTTCCCTTGTTCGGTAAGCTTAAAATAAATTTCTTTCTTATTTTCTGACTTTTGGTAGCTTTCAACAAGGCCTTTTTGTATGAGCTTCTTAGTCATTCTACTTATAGCACCGCGAGTCACATAAAAAGCCTCTGCGAGTTGTGTCACGTTAGAATCTGCATTGTTTTCAATATATTCAATACAGTGGACTTCAGAAGACTTAAACCCTTTAAGACCTTCTTCCATCTTATCTTTATTAAGCCAAACCAGCTTATTATATAATTCCCTGAAACCGTTCATGACCTGTTCTTCTTTATTCATGACCTGCCCTCCTCACCGCTCATTAGCACATTAAAACTATTATATTAAATTTCTGCTTACGTTTCGACAATATTGAAATAATTATTGTAACATTAAAGATATGTGTAAAAATAGGCGCTTAAATAAAACAATTCATTAGACAGCAAATTCTGCAAGTTTATTACTACTTACAGTAAATGGTAGACAAAAAGTAAGAGCTAAGATCATTTCTCTTAGCTCTTCTTTCATAAAACTATTTCACTTCATTAGCGACAAAAAAGTGCTCACATACACTTGATATGCGCTGTAAGTCCACGTTCCCACCAGATATAACAGCCACTACTTTTTTCCCTTTTATATAACTATCAACTTTTCCCGCAAGAAGTGCAGCAGTTGCTAATGCACCTGCACCTTCTACAACAGCTTTCCCACGTTGTAATAAATCTTTCATCGCTACTTCCAGCTCTTTTTCTGATACAGTTACAATATCATCTACTAATTCTTTTACAATTTCAAATGTTAATTCTCCTGGTATTTTAACTGCGCAACCATCTGCAATAGTAGGGGCCTCATAATGTTCTACGATTGCGCCTTTATCGTAAGATGCCTTCATTCCATGAACATTATCTGCTTGGACACCAATTATATTAATGGATGGATTAAAAGATTTTAATGCTACAGAAATACCAGAAATAATTCCGCCTCCACCTATTGGTACAATGACAGTATCTACATCCCACATATCATCAAGAATGTCTAATCCAATTGTACCTTGACCAGCCATTACCTCTACATCATCATATGGATGTAAGTATGTTTCACCTGTTTCCCTTATAATTTCTTCACATTTTACCTTTGCATCATCAAAGGTTTCACCATGTAAAATCACTTCAGATCCATATCCTTTTGTTGCTTCAACTTTTGCCTGAGGTGCAGAAATTGGCATAACAATTTTACTCTTAATACCGAGTAAATGAGCAGATAATGCAACTCCTTGTGCATGATTACCTGCTGAACATGCGATTACACCTCTTTCTTTTTCTTGATCCGTGAGCCGTGACATTTTATTAAATGCGCCACGAAATTTAAAAGAACCCGTTAATTGCATATTTTCTAATTTCAAATGTATTTCTCCGCCCGTTTTACTAGTCAAATAAAAAGATTTTACTAATGGCGTTTTACGAGCATTTCTATCTAGAATCTTGTGAGCTTTTTTAATATCGTCTATATGTAATGGTAGTTTTCTAGTTATCATACTGACACCTCTTCCAAAGTTCTATTTCTAAGTTTTCGTAAGTCGTAGCTCCTTTATACGAAAAGAAAAAATCTTTATATATGTACCCCACTCTGAAATAAACACATTTGCAAACAATTTAACATCCTCTTCATATCGCGTTCTTTATAATGATTTAAACATGCAATTTGGATCCAATTATTCTTTTGTAAATAAGATGACTCATAATGAACGATGTATCCTTGTAATGCTAATGCATCGCCTACTACTTTAGAAGAATGGTCTTCGCTTAATACAATAGTAAGTATAATTGGCGCGGCATGTTCTTTAGGTGAAACAAGCTTTAAGCCCATATCAGTAATAACTTCTTCAACATATTCGTATGTCTCTTTAATTTTTACAAATACCTTTTCATCTTCAAATCTCTTCAACGCTTCTTGCAATGCATAAATTAAATTCCATGATTGTGAGTATGGAATGTTTTCATTTTCTTCATACATGCCAATGTCCATATAGGCTGGCACAGCCTCGTTTATTTTTACAATGTGGTTATAAAAAACGAAAGAAATTCCTGTATATGATTTAATCGCTTTACCGCTAACACCACTCGCAAAATACACATCCTTCAAGTCTAATGGTATTGCTCCAATTGAGCTTATGCAATCTACACATAGTTTTATTTGATTCTCGTTACAAAGAGTATTTAGCTCGTTTAAATCATTTAACATTCCAGTAGATGTTTCATGATGAACAAACCAAATCCATTCATAATTTCCAGTTGTCATGATTTCTTCTAATTCGGTATAAATAAATGGATCTCCCATTTCCTTTTTATACGTATCAAAATGTAACTGTGCTCGTTTTGCATGTCCAACTAATCTATTACCAAATTCCCCATTTGTTAATACTAGTCCTTTCCCTTTTAAAGAACGTAACTGTAAAGCAATCGCATCATTTGCTAACGTCCCTGTTCCTAACATAAGCTGTACATGTTTTGCTTTTGTCATATAAAGTAACCGTTTTTTCACATTGTCCATCATCACTTGAAATGACTTAGAGCGATGCGAAATAGGCCGCGTAGAAAATGCCTTTCGAACGTTCTCTTCAATATCTACTGGACCAGGTAAAAACGTATATTCTTTCGTCATAATCCCCCCAACACTCGACTCTTCAAACATAGCAGGGGTAACATACATTGGCTGGAAGGCTGCTTCTTCTGTACCAACTAACGTATGGAAAGATTTGAATCCCATTTGCTCATATAAAGCTAGTTCACGTGTTGTTGCAGAAATGAGTGCTAATTCATATCCATTTAGAAGCAAATAACGATGTAGAAAACGAATTAATCCTAACAACGCTCTTCCATTTCTATATTCACGTTCTACTGAAAGTAAACGAATTTCATACATTTTTTCTCCATGCTCTTGCAAATAAACATCTAAATTTGAGATTTTATAATCTAACGAGAATGGTCGTTTTCCCCGCACTGCGACCATACCTACTAATCTATCCTCATCTAAACAAATTAAATATGTATTTTCTTTATGAAACCGATCTATACGAAACCGGTCTTTCGTTTCTTCATGTTGTGGTATCTCTTCCACAAAAGTTTTATAATTTAATTTATGTATACTTTCAAATTCCCAATCTTGATCAGCAACTTTATAAATTAACCCCATGCCTTATCTCCTTTATCTATTTAATAAAAAATGATAAGTGGAGATTATCCCCACTTATTAAACATTCATTTTATTCTCGATTCACATATAGAATAAGTACAATAATCATTCCACTTAATATAGTGGTAACAATAGAATAAGAATAAAGAATCATACAAATTGGTAAACAAGCAATTGTAATTAGTCCTGGCTTCGTAAACCCTTTAAATATTAAATAAAATACAATAAAAATGCCTAAGAGGGTAAGCGCTATCAAATAATCAAATGCGATTAGTCCTCCTATAAATGTTGAAATACCTTTACCGCCCTTGCCTTTAAATAAAACTGGGTAAATATGTCCAATAATAACGGACAATAATGTTAACATTACGAATGTAGGATCTTCAAAAAGATATTTTGCTACAGCAACAACGATTGCCCCTTTAATCGCATCCCCTAAAAATGTAGCGATGAAATACCCTTTTCCATATACGCGCCCCATATTTCTTGCGCCAGGATTTCCGCTTCCTTCATCCCTAATATCAACGTTATGTCTCAATTTTGTTACTATATAAGCGGTCAATATGTTTCCAATTAAATAAGAAGCCACCAAATATAAAAACTGCATACTATTAATCATGTAATCATTCACTTTCTACATGGGATTACATATACAATATTCAATTATTACGTATATTGTACGTTTTTAACATACATCCCTTTATACATTTTAACATCATATTTTTACAAATCATACAAAAATTCTCATACACTATTTTTAAAAATATATATCCCTCATTAAATAATATGTTCCTTTCACTGCCATTTCTGCTTGTGATACGAATGTAATTTCTTTCATACTATCTTCACAGCATTTCTTAAATACAGCAAATATTTCAGGAACTAAACGCAATATACTGCCACTTACTGCAATTGGCGTTGAGTGCTTAAAGTTCAACTTGTTATAAACACTTACTGTAATCCTTGCCAATTCCTTTCCAGCTTGCATCATAATTTCATACGCATCATCATTGCCATTTCTCGCTTCCTGAATAACTAATGGCGCGATTGCTGCAATTTTATCTTTAGAAGAAGTATATACTAAGCTTTTTATATGAGACGGTGTCAAAAGTTGAAACTCATCTTGAATCCTTAAGCTTAATGGGCAAAGTGCAACTCCTTGATCAAATTGATTCGCCATTCTTTTTAAACCTTGTAATGCAATCCAATATCCGCTTCCTTCATCTCCTAAAATATGTCCCCATCCACCACTATACTCGTACACTTCTCCTTTCTTTCCAAGACAAATTGCACCTGTACCACCTATAGTTAATATTCCCTCCTTACCTTTTAAAGCAGCTGCATGCGCGATCATTGCATCATTAAAAATTTCAATTTTTGTTCCGTATTTCTTTTTTAAACGTAATGTTAATTCATTTGTATTCCCTCCGCTTATACCAGCTAATCCTAAACAAATACAAACGCAATGCTCATTCATTAAACTCTTCTGGCATTGATTAATTGCTTCCATAATATGCAAAAGTGCCTGGTCAAAATCTATTAATACATTTCCAAATCTGCTCGTACCTCTTACAACTTCATTTCCATCTTGATCAAATGCAATTGCCTCTGTCTTCGTTCCCCCGCCATCTACTCCAATCATATACTTCATATGTTCGCCTCATTTTCATCTGCGTATGGAGGGAATGTTATATTCCCTAAAATTACGGAATTCTTAGCACCTGTTGCGCTCGGCACATTACTCGGATTACGATGATATGTTTCATTTGCTAAAATGGCAAAGGCGATTGCTTCCTTCGCTTCTGAAGAATAGCCTATATCTTCTTGAAGGAATAATGCACATTTTTCTTCTTTCAATCCATGCCGTATCATTTCTACAAGTGTATCATTATAACTTCCGCCACCACCTAGAATTACCTCATCGATTTCATAATACGGCAGAATAAACTCCTTATAATGATAAACAATTGAACTTGCTGTAAACCTTGTGACAGTCGTCAATATATTTTCTTTACTATGCTTTTCAAACCGCTTTAATAACTCACTGACAAATTCTTCTCCAAACTGTTCTCTACCAGTTGATTTCGGTGGATTCATTTTCAAAAATGGATGATTCATACAATATGTCAAAACCTCTTCTACAACTACTCCTTGTTTTGCAATGTTACCATTTTGATCATATGACAACTGAAACAACCTTTGACATACTTCATCCATTACCATATTACCTGGACCTGTATCAAATGCTATAACGCTTTTCTCACTTAGTTGACTTGGTATTACAGTCACATTACCAATCCCGCCGATATTTTGTAGTAGTCTATTTTTAGTTTGGTGACGATATAAAATAATCTCTGAATATGGTACAAGTGGTGCTCCTTGTCCTCCAGCTGCCATGTCCATCGTTCGAAAATTAGAAATAACCGTCGTATTCGTTTCATACGCTATAATTGCTGGTTCTCCAATTTGTAATGTAGAAGGAATCATACCTCCATCTTGCTGTGGCTGATGATAAATCGTTTGTCCGTGAGAACCAATTAAATCTAATTGTCTCAAAGGAAAATTGGCCTCTTTACAAACTTCCTTTACAGCGTTTGCGAAGCGTAAACCGAGTTTAAAATTCAAACTGCATATAAGTTGTACATTTGAATTTTCTATTGATAATGCCTGCTGGATATCATTTTTCATATCATTACAAAATGGCACAGTAGTAAAATGGATGAGTTCAACTTTAGAATCTACACCGCTTCCATCTATATGAACGAGTGCTACATCTATTCCGTCTAACGAAGTACCGGACATTACCCCTGCAACATACATAACATGCATGACCTCCTATTTACTAAAAAACAATCATGTAAGTAACCAACGTACAACCAATCGAAAACAATATAAATCTAAAAAACAACTGAGCTTTCGATGCAAACGATCCATCAATGAAAGAAACAACTACCGTAAGCAAAACGCTTGCCGCAATACTTGTAACGAGCCAAATACTATGCATTTGTGATAAATTTAGCATGCCTAATAAAGGGACAAAAAGTAAATTTGCACAAATCACTCCAAATAGTAATAAAAACACACCTTTATAACTAAATTTTATATTCATTCTATTTCCCCCTTTCTAGTTTTAATGTGAAAGAAGTGATAGACAAAAAGTCTATCACTCAAAATAACAGCATGTAGATTAAGGATTAACCGACTCTCCGTCACCATTCTTTTCGATTTCAAGCATATTTTTGTCGTACATTTTAAAGAATGGTAAATAAATAAGGAACGATATTGTTATATTTATAAAAACTAATACAATCGCACGCCAATCTCCACCTGTTGCTAAATATGCACCAATTGGAGCAGGTAATGTCCATGGCGGCATAATATGCGTTGGTGTTACAAATCCCATTGCGGTTGCAGCATACGCTATAGTAGCTGTTACTAACGGGGTAATGACGAAAGGAATAATTAAAATTGGATTTAATACAATCGGCAAACCGAATATAACCGGTTCATTTATATTAAAAATCCCAGGGACAATACATGTTCTCGATAATGCTTTTGAATATTTTGATCGACCAAATATAATCATAGCTAACACAAGCCCTAACGTTGCACCCGAACCACCAATCCAAATAAACCATTGATAAAACGGTTCTGGTGCAATAAACGGAAAATGACTCGCTCCACTTGCTACAGCTTCACCGTTCTTTCCTAAATACACATCCCAAAGTGGCCTTGCCACAGTACCTACAACTGATACTCCGTGTATCCCGAAAGACCAGAAAAACGTAATTAAAAATACAGGTATAATAACGCCAAAGTAACTATCACCAGCTTTTACTAACGGTGCGGCTAGTTTATCTACAACGTAATGTAAATCAACTTTAAAAACGACTGTAATAAGACTCATCATAATAATAACGAATGCTGCAGGTATAAGTGCTTCAAATGAACGTGATACTGACGGTGGTACTTGTTCTGGCATTTTTATCGTTACGTTATTCTTCTTACAAAACCTTAAAATCTCAACTGATAAAATAGAGACGATCATCGTCACAAATAATCCATGACCTCCAAGATTTGTCATCGGAAGCATGAATCCTTTTTTATCAATTAACTCAGGCGTTAATGTTAAAAGTAGTGAACATACCGCAAGCTGTGCTCCTGATAAAGCATCTAATTTATAACTTTTCGCTAAATTATATCCTATTCCAAATGCTATATATAAGGACATAATAAACATAGTTAAACGATATGGTATCAATATACTTGTTTGATTCTTTAATGCCCAAACCGATATGAAACTATCTTTCGGCAGTGGTGGAAATGCTACTATTAAAAAAAAGCTTCCTACTATAATAAATGGTAACGCCGAAATAACTCCATCACGGATTGCTTGTAGATGCCTCTGCTCAGAAAGCCTTGCCATCGGGCCAGATAAGTTTTTATCAAGAAACGTGACAAACTTATTCATAACGCTTCCTCCTAACTAATTAATTCATTTACAGTTTTTAATAAAGTCGGGCCTCCAAGTGGCGTGTATGCTTGCGGTGGAATGATGCCACACGGAATAGATTCCTCCTCTGCAAATTTTTTTACAGAGTCAAATCGGTGTCTTATTTGAGGTGCCACCATTACGACATCCCAGCCATTCTTTACTTCTTCCTCTACCTCATTCGTTCCAATTGCATGCACTTCCATGTTCACACCATTTTTCTCCGCTTCTTTTTTTAAAGCGTTTACAACAATTGCACTGGACATTCCTCCAGAACAGACGAACAAAACTTTCATTTATTAATCCTCCTATACTTATAATTTATTACCCTTCAAATGAAAGGAAGTTTCACTTTACTAACAAGCATATGAAGTAATAAATGAATTTAGTTATAATGAAAGTAAATTTCATTAAAAATATTTTTCCTATTAAATTAATGTTTCAATATGCAATTTTCTCTATTGCAAAGTCAACCTCGCCTCCTATATTATTTTAAATAATCATATGATAGGGAGGCGTATAAATGATCGTTAAACGTTTATTAATGATATGTTGTATCGTCATCTTGTTCATCCCTTTCTCTTTCATTCCCCCTCACTCTACTTATGCTGAAGTAAATACTGCATACAAAAAACATGAATTACGTGCTGTATGGATTGCATCTGTTCTGAATATTGATTGGCCCTCAAAAACTGGCTTACCCATTGAAAAACAGAAACAAGAATTTATAAGATTATTAGACGATGTAAAAAGCACTGGTATGAATGCAGTTGTTGTACAAGTTAAACCAACCGCTGATGCTTTCTATCCTTCAAATTACGGTCCTTGGTCTGAATACATTACAGGAACACAAGGAAAAGATCCTGGTTATGACCCGCTTGCATTTATGATTGAAGAAACTCATAAAAGAAATATAGAATTCCACGCTTGGATTAACCCATACCGAATAACGATGAATCACACCGATATAAATCGATTATCAAATAATCACCCTGCAAGGCAACATCCCAATTGGGTTGTCCCTTATGGCGGAAAGTTATATTACAATCCCGGTATTCCAGAAGTGAAAAAATTTATAACAGAAGGTGCTTTAGAAATCGTGCAAAATTACGATATTGATGCGCTGCATATGGATGATTATTTTTATCCATATAAAGTAGCCGGTGAAGAATTTCCAGATCAGAAAACGTACGAAACATATAATAACGGTAGATTTACAAATATAGAAGATTGGCGACGTAACAATGTAAATGAACTTGTAAAAGATTTAAATACTGCTATAAAACAAGAAAAATCATATGTAAAGTTTGGCATTAGTCCGTTCGGCGTATGGAGAAATATAGCTGACGATCCGACTGGCTCTAACACAACCGCAGGCCAAAGAAACTATGATGACCTTTATGCTGACACACGTGAGTGGATACAAAAAGGATATATTGACTACATTACACCGCAAATATATTGGAATATAGGTTTCACCCCAGCTGCATATGACATATTAGTAGATTGGTGGGTTAAAGAAACAAATAACAAACCGATTCACCTATACATCGGTCAAGCGGCCTATAAAATTAATAATAACTCCGTCCCTGCTTGGTCTGATCCAGAAGAATATCCAAGACAAATTGCATTAAACCGGCTATATCCTGAAATAAAAGGTAGTATGCATTTTAGCTTAAAAGATATTAATAACAATCCACTTGGAGCTAAAGATAGACTCTCAAAAGACATATATAAATATCCTGCATTAATTCCACCTATGCCTTGGCTTGATCATGATCCACCAAAACAACCGACTTTAAAAGGTGCCATTCCAAGAGATGAAGGTATTGCAATCGGTATCATTGACAATAGAGATAATGATTCTACTTATTACGCTATTTACCGCGCGAATGGGAAAAATGAAGTGGATATACAAAATCCGAAAAATTTACTTACTACTGTAAGAAAAACAACACTTGGAGAAATTTATGTAGATAAAACCGCTATTTCTGGAGAAACGTATACGTATGTCGTAACTGCAGTTGATCGATTGCATAATGAAAGTGTGGCTTCTAGTCATACTACCGTTAGTGCAAAATAAAATCTCATAACAAAAAGCGCCCTAAAGCTGTGATACTTAGCTTTTAAGGCGCTTTTTGTTATTTATTCTTAAACTTCTCAGTCGCTGCTCTCATCTTCACATTTAAATCGTGATCAATTGAGTCGCGAATATCTCGCTCTACTACTTCCATTTCTTTTTGGAAATTTTCCAAGTAGATTTTCAGTTCTTCTTCTTTCTCTGGTCTTTGTGAAGGTGGTAATTGTACTACCAACGATAACATGGCCGTTAAATCTTTCATTAAGAACGTTTCAAGTTTATGTTGTTGTTCAAACATGCGTTGCTCTTGATAGTACGGAAGTGCATTCAATACTGAAATTGTAATATCATCAACCGTTCTTTGTAATGAAGGATTTATTGAGCGTTTATACGCTTGAATTGTATTTAATGCGTCTGGATAACGGTCATAAAAATACAATTTGTAAAATGATAAGTCTGTCGGTTTTACAGTTTGCTGTGTCTCTTGTCTTAAGAAATCTTTCACTTTCATCGCAGCTACATCAATATCTTCATTCGTAAGCTTTTTCGTAGTTTTTGCCATTACATGCACTTTTTTCTGCTTTTCTTTCGGTAACATCGAGAAGACTTGTTCTCTCGTACGTTGACCTGATGCACAAAATAGAGTATTTAATGTATTTTGTTCTTTCTTTCCTTCAGTGCGAATCCAGCGATAAAACAGTGGATGTTGTGTAAATTCTTGTAGAAACGGTATTGATTTGTTTGATAACTTGTCTAAAGAATCTTGCGCTCTTTTATATGGCTTCGTCCATGAAAAATACAGCTTCCGTCCGAAATATACGACTAAAACAACGACAGTAAATGCTATTAAAAGCAATGTACCGAGTAGTAATAATACTGTTTGAATGAAACTCATTTGTTCACCTCCTCTAATAATCCGTTATTTCCTTGGACGCTGAATGAGTTTCTGCTTCATCTCATCATTAAATGTGTCTAGTTCAATAACGAACTTCTTACTTGACTCGATAATACGTTCTGACGATTTTTCAGATGCTTCAATTGCAGCGAACACATTTTGGAATGATTCACGTAATTTATCCATGCTAATAGCAGGGTTTTCAAGCAATTTTGTCGTTTCTTCTGTATTTTGTTTTAACGCTTGAGAATTACTTAATACCATCGATTCAATTGCTTCATTTGTCGCATTCACTGCATCGATTGTTTTCCGTTGATTTGTTAACGCTAACTGAATAGCAGCTGAAACCGTTACAACGTTTTGCGTCATCGTAATTGCATTACGAATTGCCTCTGTTAACTTTTCATTATTTTTCTTAATAATGTCTACAGATGCGATAGATTGTAATAAAACACTTTTCGCTTGCTGCATATTACGTGTACGTACAAGTATCTTTTCTAACGCATCGTTAATTAATGGAATATCTCTTTGACGTTCTGGATTTTGTTTCTCAGCTTCCAGCATGCCAGCAAGTTTTTTCCCTAAGTATACTTGCTTATCAAGAGCGTGAATTTTATCATGCGATTGCTCTTTAAGCATTTCAAGACCAACTGTATCTTCTTGTAAGTTGTCACGACCAATTAGAAGGGATCTTATAATCTCCTCAATTTGCTTATCTATAGATTGATATTTATGCACGTATGTTTCAAGTGGATTTTTCTTGAATACTTTAAACATAATTTTCTTCATACCACTTGCTTTTAATGAATTCGGATCAAGTTCTGATACCACTTTTCGTAATTCTAACAATGTATTTGGAATTTCTTCGTTCTTTCCATTCATCATCGCTGTTACAGGACGTTTTAATGCTGACAACGTTTGTCCTGCTGCTTGTTGCTCTTTATCTCCTAAATCTCCTAGCTGAGACAATACTTTTGATAAATCTGTATTTTGCTCGCTATTTAACTTTTGTACATAAAGATCAGCTTCTTTATTCAGTTCCTCTAATTCTGCATCTTTTATAACTGTATCAACCACTACTTCTACATTATTATCTTTCACGATCGATACAGGTTCTTTTTTCTCGAGTTCAGTCAACAAAATCGCTCCTTTATTTATATGTGCGAATTTATATGCACTATATTTCATCTATTATATCGTATTTCATATACATTCTGATTGCTTGAAATCGATTTTTTTAGAAATGCCTGTTTATGCAGTCATTCCCTGTTTCTTACTATAAGTATACCTGTAAACAACATAATTTTCCTCAGACTTAAGACCTAGAGAACGACATGCTGAAGGCGGATTCTTCGTATGTTACTATAAATTATGTTCTCCTATCCTTCTGTACTCAATCTTTTGACATACACCCTTTTTCAATGTGATAATTATATTGCGCTCACTCCTATTTCTTCTTGCGCGCTACGAATGCTCCATTTTGAAATGCCAATAACACCGATTCAAACATTTCATCTTCTTCTATCATTTTTTTAAACTCGGCTAATTCATTTGCATGAGAGGTTGCGTTATCAACAACAAGAAAACCCTTTGGTTGTAAAATGCGTTTTATATGCTCAAGCCACCACATGTATTGCGTACGCTCTGAATCTAGGAAAATAAAATCAAATGAATGATCTAATTGCGCATCTAAAAATGCCCCTGCTTCTTGATTATGAACATCAATCCTTTGTAAAAGGTTTGCCTTTTCAAAATTGACAAGTGCCTCTCCAACTCGTTCTGAAGAAAGCTCTACAGTTGTTACATTTCCATTTGTTTCTTCTACCGCATTAGCTAACCACAATGTAGAATAGCCATTAGAAGTTCCGATTTCTAAAATGTTTTTTGCGCTACACCCTTTTACTAAAATTGATAAAAATTGCCCCATCTCACGAGTAATATTCCGTAATTTTTCTTCCCGTGTTTTTTTATTTCGATCATGCTCTTCTCCATATTGTTCAAGTTGAAATAATAATGAATCTAACGTATCCATTTTTTTCATCGCCTTTCCAAAGCAATATGATGAAAAAGCTCTTGCTGCCCGTCTACTTTCATTATATGCGAAACAAAGACCTTTTTCCTATTATATGACAAAGATTTGAATTTTTTTATAGCATATTGTTTCGTTTTTTGGTAAAGTTAATTTCTACGTGCAATTATTCCATTCATATTATTTCATATTAAAATTGCAGTTATTAAATTATATAAACCCCATTTAAATGAATCGGTATTTCAAATTCAATTAAGCGCCCTTTTCGGACGCATTTTCTTTGTTTATATATTTCCAGAAGAAAGGATGCTTACAAATGAACGTGATTAGCTTAGATGCTGCTCGAAAACGAAAGCAGCATAAAAAATTAATGATTACTATACCGATTATTACACGTATTTATGAAGAAGACGGGGAAATTAAATTTGAGGTAGCTGGCGAAAAAGATGTACCTCTTGAAATGTTGGAAAAATAATAAAAAACGCATTTCTGAAGAAATGCGCTTTTTTATATTTTTACATTTAAATGCATAAGTTTTTCAGGGTTAACCATCATATAAATATTTGAAATTTTCTCATCCTCAAATGCAAACGAAAGAACATAAGTTACTTTATTGTTTATTGTAACTATAACTCCTGGTATACCATTGACCATTTTGAAATCAACAGTGTACTCTTCTGTCAATCGTTGTGCAATCCCAAAGAACAAACGTATATGTTGTTGTTCGGCATAGCGCATAAAATATATTGCGAACCATTGGATCTTTTATTTCATTTTCTGCCCATGTAGTTAGACTCATTTTCGGAACTTCTCCTACATCTAAATTTCCTAAACGAATCATAAGACGTGAGAATTGTACTTTTGCAGACCAAGAAAGTAGTGGTGTTGATAAAATTGAGTAAAAATCTGTTGGGATAGTGAATATATCCCCTTTCCATATTCCATGTGCTTTTGTAGATGGTATTCCACCTGGAAGAGTCATACCAAGCTCATTAAAAGTTATAAACGCTGCCCCGCCTCTATATAAAGCATGTGCACCAAGATTCATGCAGATTCCATTTTTATTTGTAGTCATCCCTCGGCCACCGAATTGACTGGACTTTTCTAATACAATCACTTTCCTTCCAGCTTTCGCTAAATATATAGATGCTGTTAATCCAGCAAGCCCACCGCCAACAATTGCTATATCAAGTGTATTCATAATAAAATCCCTCCTTAATCGTTCTACATACAAGACGAACGATTAAGGAGGGATGTGACATAAAAATAAATTTTTATTATCCTACTTTATTTCATTACTTTTTAATTCGATCATATTGCATACGAAATAACTCAATTGCAAATGGAATATCCTCTTCACTCTTTAAATAATAACTGATCCATCCTGATTCAGGTAATACGTGATGTGGTTTTACCAAGCCTTGCTTCACTAATTCATCTCGCTTTAACTTCGGAAATGGTAAATCAGCTAATTTATCACCATGAAGATGGCCAAGTTCTTTCTTGCCATAATTTATTTCAATACCACCAAATCGATGCGGTTTTTCAGAAACACCCGCCCAGCTGAGTACTTCATTTCTAATCATTTCACTAAATGACATGAACATTCACTCCTTATAAATGATTGATGTAATTTTAAATTAACATTTTCATTACTTTTTTCCATCAATCCAAAGTATGAATGGGAATACGAATATAGTTTGGTCTTAACACCTTATTCTTTATGGAATAAGTGAATTTATTAAGCTACCGACAACAGCACAAAACAAAGACTAGACACATATCCTAATTTTGTAACCTAACTTACCTATAGAAAGGCGGGTAATACAATTGACTGCCAACATCGACTATACCTCCCCCACAACCAATTTTACTTATGATGTAAATAAAAGTAATTTTTTTCGGAAAGATGCCCAAAATTATATAAATGTACTTGGTATTAAACAATTAAATACTTTAGAAAATACTTCTTTATTAGATATTTATTTAAGTACAGGAAATGTTGTAGAACCACATATTCATCAAAATGCAGCTGAACTTGTTTATTGTATTTCAGGGTCTGCTGTTGTTTCTTTACTTAATCCATTTACGAATCAAATATTAAACTTACCGATAAAACCCGGGCAAGTTGCCAACATTCCACAAGCGTGGTGGCATTACGAAATTGCTACAGCAAATAATACTCATTTATTAGCTATTTTCAATGCTCCAACTCCAGAAGTTATTTTCGGTTCTGACATTTTAAGGTTAACTCCAGCTCATATGATGGCCCATACTTACTGTCTCAATGAACAACAATGGAAACAAGCGGTTTCCCCTATTCAATCAACTACTGTAATTGGTCCTCCGGCAAACTGCAATCAAAACCGTGAAATGAAAAATTATCCAACCCAGCCCCTCGCTCAACAACATAATCTGTATCACCAAGATTCTTATTACTTTCCTCTTTACTGGGGCTATTAATTTGTAAATTTTCAAAAGAATCATCATTTATCTCCTAGGAAAATACCAAGGAGATTTTTTTATTGTATCTTCTCTTCCTATTAAAAATAGTAACAATTGATAGTGTACATACATATAATATTTATATATTAAATTGGAGGTGATAGTACTATGAGTAATTATAACTATCGAAAAAACTACTCTTATAATAAAAATAGTAGCTCTTCAGCATCCTCTCAATCTTCCAATTCTCAATCTTCCAATTCCCAATCGCAAAGAGAATTAGCCGAGCAAGGCTATGTAAAGAAAAAAGGATGTAACTGTAATAAAAATAAATAGTTTATTTTATGGATGAATTCTTTTTTAAAAGAATTCATCTTTTTTTACTGACCGGAAATTTTTAAAGTTACATAACTTATTACTAAAATGAGAAAGGGTAAATTATACTTTTTTATACGAACTTAACAAAGAGTAATTGTTCAATTGATTTATTACTTATTTCCCCAAAAAATATAGTCCTTCCTAAATTTATTAGGAAGGACTATATACAAACCCCTGTTTAATTTCCTACTAAACATTGTAACAAATTAAACGATATTAATACCTGCACTTACAAATCCAGCAACTGCAGCTATTGGACTTGCTGCTGTTAATGAAACATACAGTAGTATTTTATCTCCAGCAGCTACTGGAATAGCTTCAGCTATGATACCTGATGCTGTAGAACCAATCGCTATTGCGGCAAATGCTGGTGTTAATAAAAGAGGTGCGCCTTGTACTGTAAACGTATTGCTTGCTGCAGGTGCAGTTAATATTTGTATTTGCACTTGAACAGGTGATATTGGAGCTAATGCAGCTGTTGCACTAAAGAAACCTGCTAATGACGTGATAGTTCCTGCACGTGGTGCTACAAATGCATAATCACCTACACCTAATGCTAATGTGATACTAGTTCCACCTGTTAATGCTACACCAGGCTGACTAAATCCAAATCCAAGAAGAGTTCCTGTATTAGCTACTAACGCGTTAACTAACGCAGATGGTGTTGTACCTGAAGCAAATGGAATAATAGCTCCGCCACCAGCTGCACCAGTTGCTCCTGTTAAGCCCGTTGCCCCTGTTGGACCTGTTGCTCCTGTTGCTCCTGTTGCTCCTGTTGCCCCTGTTGGACCTGTTGCCCCTGTTGGACCTGTTGCCCCTGTTGGACCTGTTGCCCCTGTTGCTCCTGTTGCTCCTGTTGGACCTGTTGCTCCTGTTACTCCTGTTGCTCCACCAGTACCTGCTGGACCTGTCGCTCCTGTTGGACCTGTTGCTCCTGTTGCTCCTGTTGCTCCCGTTGGCCCTGCTCCGGTTCCTGCTGGGCCCGTTGGACCTGTTGGACCTGTTGGACCTGTCGCCCCTGGAGTAGCATTGATTAATTGGATTAATAAATTAAAAAGAAGTTGTAAAGTTGCAGAATCAACATTTGAGTTGCAGGATATAGGGATAAGATCTAAAGCGAAGAAGAATTGTGCAAGGGCGCTATAAAATTGTTGCAATAATGTTGACAATTGTCCTAAATTAGGTGCTGGAGATTGTAATAAAACTATAATACTTTGAGTTAATTGTTTCAAAAAATTAACTTCTGGGGAAGGTAATAAGGAATTTAAGAAAATTAAAAATTGATTAAATAAATCGAGTAACACTAATCTGTTTGCATTACTTGGATTTGCAAAAAATGCTGAAATAGCTGATACTAATGAGTTTAGTAAAGTAATTAATTGACTTAATTGTTCCCTAGTAATAGGAACTGACTGTGGATTTTTACAACAATCTGCTGAAAAAACAATCGGATTGCAGTTATTATGATCAAAACAATCATTATGTTTCATTTATTTCCTCCTTACTTTTCTTATAGTTGAGTGTTTTCCTATTCTAAGTACTATAAAAGATGCCATTGAAAAATGTAGTTGAGTTATATGTTTCTCTTAAAATAGGAAACATGAATGATAATCAAACTTGAAAACGTCATTTAATTATGTTCATGACTCACATATTAATTATATGTTTTTAATAATTGACTGCTTAGATTAAATACCTAAACTTAAGAGTTTATTTTATTTTTCCACGTTTATCTCTTAGGTTCAAAGACACATTTTAATTTGAATACAAAAACCGAATTTACGATTTACATATATTCCGCAAGTAACAACATCATTTTTTCATATAAATAAAGAACATTTCCTTACTAAAATTGGGCTCACCTTATAAAGGTGAAGCCGTTTCTATTATAAAAAACTCTCATACAATATAGTGGACAAGTTATTTTATACTTCGTTCTAATAAAATATTGTAAGGAGTGAAAATTAATTGCCTATCATTCAACCATTTATGGCATCTAGAAGATTTACATCTACACTAGGAGCCGGCACAGGTACAGGTGCAGCTTTTGCAATTGCTGCCACAGCTTGTTTAAACGATGCGGGTACTACTGCAACCGCTTTTCCGACTTTCACGTATTACAACTTATATGTGAACGGTATTCTTCAACCAAGCGTGAACTCCAGTGTTACTACTGGTCCTACTGGTGCTATTACAATTCCTGGTGGGGATGCATTAGACGGCGGAATTCCAATTACAATTGAATTTATCGTCACTTAATGTTACCGAATGTAATTCAGAACAAAAAAGACAGATTCCTTTTCACATTAAGAATCTGTCTTTTTTAATTAATAATAATAAATTGTAAAATAATTGAAGAACCTTGCGATGGTGGTTGGTTATCCAATAAAGTTAGTTTACCAGTACTAACTTCATAGAATGGTTGTGGTTGCAGAATTCCATTGATAAACAAATTTACATATGAAACCTCAGTAGGTGATAGTATATTCGTTGTACCATATTGAGCTATGCCATCTGCATCTGTATATATAAGTTTCTCTCCATCTGAAAAAGTGTAATATAGCAAATTAGTTGTTGTTATAGGGCCAATCCCCCCAGTAGGACCTGTTACTCCCGTTATTCCTGTTGCTCCTGTTGCTCCCGTTGTTCCTGTTGCTCCCGTTACTCCCGTTGTTCCTGTTACACCCGTTGCTCCTGTTACTCCCGTTGCTCCCGTTGCTCCTGTTGCTCCCGTTGCTCCTGTTGCTCCCGTTGCTCCTGTTGCTCCCGTTGCTCCTGTTGC
>NZ_JAALFZ010000019.1:0-78058 GCF_011800505.1 Bacillus sp. EKM501B
ATACGATCACCAGGTTCCTTAATAAAATCTATTGCCATTATTTCAAGTTCTTGATTATTTCCTTCTGCAAAAAAGCAAATAGATGAGTTAGTGTCAGATGAATGTTCCTCCCAGTAAGGAATATCATTTTCTACAAACCGGCTGTTCAAAACTGGTTGCAATTGCAACGTTATCCTTACTGATTCTTCAAGTATTTCCTTTGATATACCTACAGGAAAATAAAGAACTGCATTAATTTGTTGATCTGCAGAATAAAGACCTAATACATAATTCATTCGATCTTGTGGTGTTACTGAATACTTTCTTTTCTCCATAATTCCGTCCCCCTTTAGGACTTTTTGTATAACCCTATTTTCCATATGCTTATAATTTTTCTAGTCATTTTTCTTCAAGAGCTAATAACGCTTATTTTTCGAATTTTTAACGAAATCATCTTCTCCGTATTGGTTTCATTCTTTTTGCAGGTGATATATTCATTATTTTATTGTTATTAACACTGCCTAACCTCACAATAAAACCAAACAAGAATAAATTAGGTTTATATATACGTAAACATTTTATTATAGCGTCTATAAATTATCAATACAGCAAATAAATCATTTTTATGTCTGTCAATAAAAAACAATATATTCAAGGGCCACTTCATAATAAAAGATTGATGTGAATGTAAATGTACCCATATCACTTTCAAAATAAGAATGAGAATTTTTTCAACAAAAATAAGCTGCAGTTATTGATTTTACAGTAAAAAAAGCCCCTCCATTTTGAAAATGCGCAATCAAAATGAGTAGGGCTATTTCTAATTTAAATTTTATAAAAGAATGATTATCATAAATAATATTTTAATTTTTAGTCTACCTTATTATTTTCAATCCATTTTCCTAATAAATGAATGGATTTTATTCATATATTTTGAGGTGGTATCGTTGGTTTTTAAAAATAGAAAGCTTATTTTCAAATCAAATGAAAAAGAGGTAAAATTATAGATATTCATGTAGAAATTTCGTTTTGGGGATACTTAAAATCTTAAGGTGATGGGCATGTGGTGTTACACTTTAAAAGCTTTATAAAATTATAAAATTTATAGATATAGCAGATTTTCTTTATTAATAATCATTTGTATGTACGTTTACTCACATACATACAAATGATTTATAAAGCTACAATTAAGTGAAAACATCTTTTCCGTTACGATAACATCATAGCCATGTCTTCTGCTGCATTTGTAATTAGTTTTAAACCAAATGTTTCTTGTAATACATCAAGCACGCCAGGTGAAATAAATTCAGGAGCCTTTGGACCGATGCGAATATCTTGAATCCCAAGACTAAATAGCCCGAGTAAAATGGCAACCGCTTTTTGTTCAAACCATGATAGCACAATACTTACTGGCAATTCATTCACTTCACATTGGAAAGCATCAGCTAAAGCAGCCGCTATTTTCACTGTAGAAATTGAATTATTGCACTGTCCTAAATCAATGTAACGCGGAATTTCCGTACCAGGTACAACACCGTAATCCACATCATTAAAGCGGAATTTCCCGCAAGAAGTTGTTAAAATAACCGTTTCTGGCGGAAGTGACGTTGCTAATTCACGATAATATTCTCCGCCTTTTCCCGGTGCATCACAACCGGCGATAACAAAGAAACGCTTTATTTTCCCCTCTTTTACTGCATCAATAATTTCTGGAGCTAATGATAATACTGTATTATGATGAAACCCTGTCACTAACTGTTCATCCGACTCCATATGTACTTCTGGAAGTTCTAGTGCTTTTTGAATTAATGGTGTAAAATCATCATTTTCAATTTTTTGTACACCTTCTAAACCTGCAATGTCATATGAAAAGAATCGATCAGAGTACGAGCCTTTAATTGGCATAACACAGTTCGTTGTAGCTAATATGGCACCAGTAAATTTTTCAAAAAGGCGTCTTTGATCATACCATGCCTTACCGATGTTTCCTTTTAAATGTTTATATTTTTTCAGCTGCGGATATCCGTGTGCTGGTAGCATTTCAGAATGCGTATAAATATTAATGTCTTTTCCTTCTGTTTGCTTTAATAGTTCTTCTAGTGCAAATAAATTATGACCCGTAACTACAATTGCTTTACCTTCTACACGATTTTGTGTAATTTGTACAGGCTCTGGCACACCAAAATGATTCGTATGTGCCTCATCTAATAATTCCATCACCCGTAAAGCTGATTTCCCCACTTTCATAGCCATATCAATATGCTCTTGTTCGTTAAAGTTAGAATTTGTTAATGTCATATATAAAGCTTCTTGTGTTGTAGCATCTACAAATGCATCCGTATATCCTAGCTGAGCAGCATGTGTGCGATAAGCTGCAATTCCTTTTAGCCCAAACACAATCGTATCTTGTAAACTCGCAATCGTTTCATTCTTGCCGCACACACCCATTACTTTACATCCGCCTGCTGGCGTTTGTTCACATTGATAACAAAACATATCATCCCACCCTCTCCCAATCATTCATTACACCTTAAGCATAATACCCATTGAAAAAAAGTGATGTGATATCAATCACAATAATATATAAAGATTTGTGACAGTTCATATTGTTGACATAATATTTTTATTGACACTAAAAAATATGCATTAGTGTACACACATCTTTCGATACTTTTAAATAGCTAATTAATTTGGAGAAATATATACAACGAAAAAAATTTTTGAATCCCATGTACAAATAGTTGCAATTCATCACATATGAAATAGATATAAAAATACGCTCTTCTTTCTATCATTCAATAGAAAGAAGAGCGCATTTGTCATTTTAAGGAACTATCATTTTTTATTAAAGTCTTTATTGTAAACCTTTTTATTTACAATACATTTACATTATCTTAACATTACTTACATTATTTATATGATATATTTATATAGAAGCTACTTAAGAAATTTCATATACATTTTATCTTTATGATCTCTTATCTAATCAATAAAAAGATCATGTTATATTTTTATAACAGGGGTGAATTACGATGACTGAAACTTTAAAAACACTTATAATGCTTGATGCTACTTATGTTGTTATAGCAATTATGACAGTACTAGTATTTGTATACTTGGAATTAAAATCTCAGTAATATATGCTGACGTAATCAACAGATTCAGCATTTAAATATAGTTAGAAGAAAGAGAGGAGAAAATTATTTCTCCTCTCTTTTGTATTTCTACAATTTCTTATTTTAATAAATCCAATGTATGTAAAAGTAATCCTTTGTTCCCTACTTCTCCATGACCAGGCACTACTGCATTTATATTTCTATATCGCTTCAGCACATTCTCAATCGATGTAGACCATTCATTTACATAAGCATCCGCAACGTTTCCTAAATCTTTCGCGGACGTAGATTTCACTAAACAGCCTCCAACTAAAATATTGTATTGCGGTAACCATACGACAATATTATCTTCTGTATGCCCTTTCCCTGGATAAAATGTTTCTACTTTCATATTTCCAAACTTCAAATTTGTAACGGTTTGTAAATCTCCAAGCGGTTCTTCATATCCATTTTTCTTTGCTAGTTCTGCAGTTAATGCTGTACTATGCGCTTTAATGCCTCTTTCTTTCAACGTTTTTATTCCGCCAATTCGATCAGCGTGCGCATGTGTAATAATGACATCCGTTACGCGCTTCTGAAATTTCTTTTCTACCATTTCTATTAGTTCCTTCGTTAATTTGTCATCCCAAGAAGAATCAACAAGCACTAGTCCTTTAGCAGTATTAAGAACTAGCCCGTTCGAAGGAACTGCTTCTCCATTAAAAGAACCTAACTCCGTATGAACCCATACATTCTTGTTTAACTGAGATATTGAAATGGTTCCCGTCTCATTTTTTATTACTGTTTTCTCTACCTTTTGTGATGCTTGTACAGAAGAAATTGTGCTAACAAATTGAATTGTTCCTAGTAAACCTACACATAATCCTACTTTTAACAACGTATTCTTTTTCATGTCATCAACCCTTTCTTTCAAGCTAAATAGTTATTACCTATATTAGACAATTCATCTCAAATGTTTGTTCCATATAATTGGACACTTTATTATCGCCGCTTATGTAAATACACGCATGGTGCAGTGAAAAAGATCACCCAAATGGATGATCTTTTTTATAATTTATCAACATATTGCTTCGCTTCTAGTAAGGAAAAACCAAAAGCTTCTCTTACTCTCTTAACTGCTGTAACTTTTTTGCCTTCTTCTACAAGCTGGCGTAGTTCTTTATTAATTTCAGGTTCTCTTTCTACAATTCCCATTTCTTTCGTAATTAATTGTAATCTATCTTCAATTCTCTTTAAACGCACATCATTTTTCTTTTCAATTGTAGCTAATTTTTCAGCGATATAAATGAAACCAAAGGCTAATATCAGTATAACCATCCAGAATTCCATAAATGTTCCCCCTTACTAACTTTCATTTGTTTTATTTCACTAACTTATCAGCTTTAGTTATTGAAATCATTCATTCCTTACAAGGAAAGGGTAAACTAAAACTTTCTCAAAAATTAGTAATAGACATGATTTCTCCTCAAGGTTGCTCAAAATGGACTGGATTAGGTGTTTTTCTTGATGATTCTAATGAAGAATTACAGGTTTATTCACTCGGATGGAGCGTCGGATTTCAATGTATGATGGTTTGTTATCCATACTGCGGGAATGGTGCTGTTATTATGACCAATTCCGATTTAGGTGTTCATCAAATGGAAGGGATCATTGGTGAGGTTGTAAAAACGTTATCCTTATAATGAAAATAAAGAAGCTGTTCCTTCCAGCTTCTTTATCTATATAACATTTTTCGCAACAATTTTTATATGTTCTGGTGCGATAATTTCCGTTATACTTTCTTGGAAATCTTCCCGCAACATTTCTTCCAAATGTTCTAACTGCACTTCAACATGAGTGCATTCTAAATTATGTATATTTAACAGTGCATAATGATCTTTTTTCTTAATTACTAAATATTGATTTTCCTCTGTCACAAGTACAGAACCTAATCGGACTCCTAATAAGCGTTGATCATCAAACTTCATAATTACTTCTCCTTCCCTCATATAAACAAAACTACAATGAAAATAATTACATTTATGAAAAAAAACGCTTATTTAGACTATATCATAATTTACTAAAATAGAAATATCTTTTTCTGTTTTAATAAAAATCCCTATTTTTTCATATATTTCGATACAAAAAAACTTTCTCAACATTAAATTTGAATTTTCAGTTTTTAACCCCGTAAAAATCTATTATAATAAAGTTAATAAATGTTTGACCTCTCCTAATTCATGTACATATGGATGATCAGTAGTTATCGCTACTGATCTATTTTTTTGATTTCAGAAAGCAAATATGCTGCATCCTTTCCTACACCACAAATAAGTGCAGAACCCCTTTGAGATTGCCACGGCAATCCGATATAATACAATCCTTTTACTGGACTGATTCCCTTTATATGATTAGGAAATCCTTTCTCATTCACTGCTTGTTCAATTTCAATCCAATTATAATTTTGAACAAAACCAGTTGACCATATAACGCTTTCTGCACTATAAGTATCACCATTCTGAAACATGATGTTATTTCCTGATGCACTTACTACTTTTTCTTGCAGTTTAATTGCTCTATTCCGAATAAGTTTCTTACCCTCCAAACCGAAAATAGGGTCCTTTCTCTTCTGAAACCATCTTCCCCTCTTTGTATTTATTTCAGCGTACAATAAACCCACTTTTTCTAGCAGATTAAAAATACTTTTTCCAAAAAGTTGTAACGGTAAAAACGTTAAAGGATGACTAATAGACAACATAACTTCATGCGTTTTTGCAAGTTCTACTGCTATTTGCATTCCTGAATTTCCACCACCTACTACAAGTGCCTTCCCCTGTGGAATTTGCGATGATGATCTATATTGTGATGAATGTATTTGAAAAATATGTGATGATAGATTTGCTGAAACTGAGGGAATAAATGGTTGCTGAAAACCACCTGATGCGATAATAACTTTTTTCGTTTGTAAAATTTCTGTAGGAGTATGTAATTCAAATATTTCTTTTTCTTTCTTTATTTTTAGAACTTCCGTTTGTAATTGTACCGGTAATTGAAAATGTCTTGCATATTCTTCTAAATAAGTCGCAATTTCATCTTTACATGGAAATTCATTTTTTTCACCTATTAACGCCATACCCGGCAAGCTACTGTAAGACCTTGGGGTAAAAAGCTGCAAAGAATCATATCGATTTCTCCATGAATCCCCAATTCGGTTTCCTGCCTCAAGTAATAAAAAATTATATCCTTCTTGCTTCAAGTAATATCCCATTGTTAATCCAGCTTGACCCGCTCCAATAATAATTAGGTCTTTCATTCTAATCCCTCCTTCCTTTACATATGAATACTTGTTCATATATTCATACGTTTCCATAATCATAACATTTTATTTTTATATAATTCAATATCTACTCAAAATAAAAAAGAGCAGTTTACCATAAAGTAAACTCCCCTTCATTCTATCTTCCCAGTCTTTAGCGCCTGTGCCCAGTCATATCTTTCTTGTTGAACAGCCAATCCAGCAGCTTCTTCCCAATTATAAGGAACTGAAATTTGTTCAATTGTCCATTCTCCCAAAACCTTTTCTATCACTACATATTTTGCATGCGGAGTTCCTGATTCCATTTTATGCATAACAGGTAACTCATCTTTGTATGCTGGAAGTCCTACACTTCCTGGATTTATAATGATCTTTCCGTTCGCTAAATAAACAACTCTAGGAATATGTGTATGACCACATACTATTATTTTTTGTTCTATATTTTGGAGTTGATCCATTATATTTTTTTCATTCTTTAATATTGCACCATTCTCATTCATCTCTTCTAACAAATACACTTCATCTGAAGTTGGCGTACCGTGACAACATAACATATCGTCTACAATAAATTGTGAAGGATGTTGTTTTAACCAACCTATATGATAATTTGTTAATTGATTTTGAACAAAAGTTAGTGTAGCAGATTGCTCTTGTATAGGTTCCCAAAGCATGCGATCACAATTGCCTTTAATATGTATCATCTCGCTACTCATTAATATTTCAATTGTCTCTAAAGGCTCTAACGGCCCATACACACTATCTCCTAAATTTATTATCATTTCGACCTTGCGACGTGTAATATCTTTTAATACCGATTTTAAAGCGTGACTATTTCCGTGGATATCTGAAATTATAGCTATTTTCATCTTAATCCCTACTTTAATATATTATTTATAAACATCTGCAGCCAATTCCCTCAAAACTTCTACATTCACTACTTCAAAACAACCATTGTTTTTCTTGATTATATTTTTATCACAAAAGAGATTCAAAGTACGTAATAAATGCCGATAACTCGTTCCTAACAACTCCGCTATTTCCGTTAAATTCCCACTAAACACAATTCTATTTTCATGCTGAACTGCTCGTTCTCCTGCTGCTAACATGTAACTCGCAAGTCTATTTTCAAGCGGATACAATAAATTAATTGTACTGTTTTTGGAAAGTCGGTTTAATTTATGTGCTAATGATCCGCAAATACATCTTAAAAATTTCGCATCATGAAATAGCTTATTTCTCACCTTTCCTAAAGGTAAACCCACACAATACGAATCTGCCATCACTTGTACGTTTGAAGTGATTCTTTGAGAATGAATTAACTCCACATCTCCAAGTAACTGCAAACTATCGTAAAAACATAATAATACCGATTTTCCGTTACTTAATGTGTTAAATGCTTTCGCTTTTCCTTCAACAAAGAAATATAAATAATCTATCTCTTCATTTTCTCTACAAATAAACTCATTCTTTTTAAAAAATATAAGTTCCATATATGGCTTCATATCATGACTAAAAAATGAATCAATATTATTTTGCTTTATATACTCTGCTAATTTATTAGAATTACATACTTTCTTCATAGTTCCCCACCTTTACAACTCATCCCCATTGTAATCAAAATTTTCTTCTTCCACTATGACATATGTCATAACAATACACAATTTCAGCATGATACAGTCATTACAAATATGAAATATAAAGGGGATATTACATTGTATAACTTTCTTTCTGTCTTTATTGGTGTGCTCATCGCCGTTATGCTTCCATTGAATGGAATTTTATCCGAGTTAATTGGAAAGTATACAGCAAGCGTTGTCATTCACCTTGTCGGTTTAATTGCAGTTATCTTCATTTTAATCATAAACAAAAATAAAATTCGTTTCGATAAAAGTATTCCACTTTTTTTATATAGCGCTGGAGCGATTGGAGTATTCACTGTTCTTTTTAACAATATAAGTTTCTCCGTCCTTGGTGCTTCTATTACGATCGCATTAAGTTTACTCGGTCAATCTATTGCTTCCATCATTATCGATCATTTCGGCTTATTAGGAATGAAAGTTGCAAAGTTTGAAAAGAAAAAACTAATTGGATTATGTTTCATCTCTTCTGGAATTATAATCATGACAATTTATTAATGGGGGCAAGAAAATGTTATATATTACGATCGCTATTTTAGCTGGTGTTTCTATCGTTGTTGCTAGAATTATTAACGCGAATTTAGCAGCGAAAATCGGAAATTGGGAAGGCACGTTTTTTAATTATATTACTGGATTATTTTTCTCTATGTTATTTTTAATTTTCAGTTCAGATTCATTGTATATTCCAATGCAGACGTTACAATCTATTCCTATTGCTGTGTACTTAGGCGGATTAGTAGGCGTTATCGTTATTTCATTATCCAACTATATTACTCCTAAAATATCAGCCTTTTATTTAACATTACTCATCTTTATCGGACAATTATTTGCGGGGACTATTATTGATTTCTTCCTGACAAATGAACTCTCAATCGGTAAAGTTATCGGTGGCATTTTCGTATTAATTGGGCTCACTTACAATTTACTCATAGATCGCCCGATAAAAACTGTGAAGCATAACCAAGTTCAACTATAATACTTTACGCTTACCTATCATATATTAATAGAAAAGCTCTTCACACGAAATAATAGAAAGGAGAAAACTCTATTAAAAAAATTATTTTATTGCTAGGTAGCGTATTAATTATTTGTGGAATTGTATGGTTTGTAAACTCGGGAAAATCTATTCAAGATCTCTATACTGCAAACAAACCGAAAAAGAAAGCTACTATTATTTCAAGCTCGCGAGATCCAAATGAGCCCCCTGTTTTTTTAGGTAAACAGGAAATAAAAGATATACATGTAGAATCAATTAAAACAAAAAAGGATATCTTTCTCACAAAAACAGATGAATTAAAAACGTTTATTAACAGTATGAATACCGCAAAAAAAGGCAAATTAACATTGGATGAAGAAGGATCAGATTTAATAGATTGTGATATGTGGATTACTTTCGAGGATGGAACTTATAAAAAATATTTCATATGGGTAGTTGATCATCACAGCAGCGAAGTGATGATTGCTCAGCAAGATACTCCTGATGATGTAAACCTTACGTACTATCAGTTAAACGAAGATAGTTCAAAAAAAGTTTATAATTTATTTAAAAAAATTATTTAAATGAAAAAGTCATGAGCACGCGAACTCATGACTTTTTGCACTATATATACTCCGGGAACACTCTACAACCCTTTTCCTGCTCTATATCATGACCAAAGAAAACAATTGGTTTCTCTTTCGCCACAACTTCTTTTAAACGTTTAATTGAAGATAAAGCTAATTCTGGATCAAATCCTGCGAATGGCACTTCATCTTCAAAATTCTCTTTCGTGTACGATGCATCAATCGTTAATAAAACTGAACCGGATTGCTCCGTCTCAATGAATAGCGACTGATGGCCTGGAGAATGACCTGGCGTATACAATAATTGAACACCTGGTACCACTTCATAATCCCCTTCAATAATTTTGTAGTTCAAATGCGGTAATATACATTCTTTCATATATTCTTCTCTATGAAGTGCTGCCTCATATTCGGTTCGCTGCATAATAATCGGTGTATTTGTAAAAGCACCGTTTCCTCCTGCATGATCAAAATGTAAGTGAGAGCTAATAATATATAAAAGGTCGTCTGGTTCATACCCTACACGCTTTAATATATTCACGATTCTATCTTCTTCAGTCATTTTCGGTAAAATCTGTCCTTCAACAAATGTACCGTTAAAAAGCCCTTCATTATTAACTGCACTTTCTGGCATACCTGTGTCTACTAAAATAGGACCTTCTTCCGTCTCCAGAAGATAACACCACACCGGCAAGTTTAATAGTTTCCCCGGTGTTAACGCACTGTTAACAGACGAATGATCCAACATGCAACGACCTGCTGGGATGAAATAAAGTTTCTTTACTGTCATTATGTATCCACCTTTACATTTAGTTTTGGATAAAGTAATACATTAAAAAATTCTTCTTTTTAGAAATAAACTCCTTCTAGACTATCAGTGCAGCTTGCATAAAAAAGAGGGTATTTTTTTACATAGCAGTATTTCACCAACTATAATATAGAAGTAAAGGATTCTTACTTTAAATGAAACATTAACACCGATTAACGCTGAAAACTAAAAAAAGCACATGCACTACTTGAAAGCGGGCACACCATTGGGAAAATCGTATTAGAGAAATTTTAATCATGATAGTGATAGGTAGTATGTGAAATTATATTAACGATTTTTCGAATATATCTATCATAACGTACAATATATCAACGATTTTTCGAATATATCTATCACAAATCAAATTATATCAACGATTCGACAAGGTATATCGATTTATCAACAAATAACAACAATAAGAAAAGGCTGTTCCAGATGAACAGCCTCTTCTTTATTTACTTGAAATCTCTTTATTATTTTGAACGTCTAACGGAGCTCGCTTTCCTATTCCGAAAGCATAGAAACTAATTGTAACGATAGCTAAGAAAATAATACCTACAACTAATGAAATGCGTGTATCATCGTTAAACCACATTCCGATTAATACCATAATTAAAAAGGCAATTGTTAAATAGTTTGTTACAGGAGCAAATGGCATTTTGAACGGATGATCTTTCATCTCTGCTCCCTTTTCTTTCCTAAAACGAATTTGACTAATTAAAATGACGAACCATGGTACCATACCAGGAAGTACACTCGCACTATATACATATACGAATAAGTTTTTCGGTGCGATATAACTTAAAACAACACCAACCGCTAAACCGATAATTACACCAACTGTACCGAATAAAGGTACACCATTTCCAGAAAGTTTCGTGAAATATTTCGGTGCTTGTCCATTTACACCTAACGTATACAGCATACGTCCAGCACTATAAATACCACTATTACAACCAGACATTGCTGCTGTAATAACAACGAAGTTAATAAGGCCAGCTGCTGCCGTAATACCAACCTTCGCAAAAGTTGCTACGAACGGGCTACCAATTGTACTTAATTGATCCCACGGATACACAGTTACAATAACGAAAATAGCACCGATGTAGAAAATTAAAATACGCCAAATTGTACTTTGAATCGCTCTTGTAAGTGTCTTCTTTGGATCCTTCGCTTCACCAGCAGTAATACCGATTAATTCCACACCTTGATACGCTCCAACTACAAGTGATAATGCAAAGAAGAATCCTGAAAAACCACCTGTAAAGAAACCGCCATTTGACCAAAGATTAGATATGCCAATCGCTTCTCCGCCGTTACCAATTCCGAAGAAAATAAGGCCAAACCCTGCAATAATCATTAATAGAATCGTAACGATTTTAATCATCGCAAACCAAAATTCAAATTCACCAAATGACTTAACAGAAATTAAGTTAGCTGCACCAAGAATAACCATTGCAATTATACCTGGTATCCAAGCTGGTAAATCCGGGAACCAATATTGCATATACGCTCCAACCGCGATAATTTCTGACATCCCAACGATAACCCACTGGAACCAGTTACTCCACGCTGTCATATAACCAGCTAGTGGATGAATATACTTATGACCGAATGTCGCAAATGAGCCTGTACTTGGCTCCATATACAACATTTCTCCCATGGCACGCATGATGAAGAAGATGAAAATACCTGCAATTGCATAAGCAAGCATTACTGACGGACCTGTCCATTTAATTGTGCTGGCTGATCCCATAAACAAACCAACACCAATCGTTCCGCCTAAAGCAATCATTTGAATATGACGTGCTTCTAAACCTCTTTTCAATTCTTTGTTTGCCACTTCACTTCCCCCTCTTAGATGATTCATAGCCGCATTTTAACACAAGATGCTTTCCCCTAATTCCTTTCGGCCCTGAAAATGATGAAGCAAACGTCATTTTACACTAGCTTTAAAGCTATCCTAAAATCGTTTTGTGCTCCTAATAAAATTCTCAAAACCTTTCATCTTCCAATATTCTATAAATCTTAAAATTACTTACCTTATATTAATTCATTAATCTGAAAAATTCAATTATTTTTTCAATAAATTATTATACATAAGTCTGATTAATTTTTAACTAAATTAACAATAAAATACATCTATTCAATATGATTCCGGCATGTATATTATTACAATATAAATAACCGAGGAGATGCTATCTTCCTCGGTTTCATATCTCAAATACTTCAACCTTTATAGTTGATAACGTAATTTCCCACACATTCGATTCATATACCAATAAGAAATTTAATATATTAATAAACTACTAACTTCTTTACCCCAGCCAAATTTTGAGGCAGAAACCTTTCTGCCTCAAAACAACGGGATAAAATATAAAAGAGTCTCATTAAAAAATGAGACTCTTTTACAATTTCATATTTAAATCGATTTCGAAGTTTGCTTACCAAAGATAAATACCCTAGTAAACACTGCCATTATAACTACAATAACTAGAAAATAAAGTGGCATCACCAGTAACGAGCCCGTATGCAATTGACTCATTCCCCAAATTGTCATCGTTACAATTACATAGTATCCTAAGCTAAACAACGCTCCAGCTGTACCAATGACATCTTGAAAATCTACTAACGCTAAACTTAAACAATTAGGTAACGCTACTCCAATTCCTAATAGCAATATAAACATCGCTATTAAAAATACAACCATATATATTACATTCGGATTTGATCCCACAAACGTAATAACAGATAAAAGGATAGCTCCTCCTGTCATTACAAGACAACCGATATATATAATTTTCTCTGGTTTATAAGTAGCAAGTAAACGTTTTGAAATTTTCGCTCCAACAATAGAAGCAGACGCTACAACAATTCCTAGAAAGCCATACATACTAGGCGATAACTGAAAGTATTCAATAAAGATAAACGGCGCTTCTGCATAATAGCTAAATAAAACACCATTTGCTCCTCCAATTAATAGCCCATACGTTACCACTTTTGGATTTGTAATTAACCTCTTCAAGACTGAAAATACATTTATTTTATTCGTTACTGAGCCCGTTTTTGTTTCAGGAAGAGAAACAAACGTATACAGAAAAATACCGATACTCATAACTACTAAACTTAAAAATACTATTTTAAATCCAAACATTTGATCAAGAAAGCCACCAATTAACGGTCCTATCGCTGGTGTAAAAGCAATGACTGCTGAAATTTGAGCAAACATAACATGCCTCTTATGCCCTTCTACACTTTCACGAAGAATCGTTTGCGTCACAACTGATCCTGCACTTGCTCCAAACGCTTGAATAAAACGACTTACCAATAAAACTTCAATGGAATTTGCAATAAAGCACAAGAAACTCCCAGCGCCATATACGACAATTCCAAATAACATTGCTGGGCGACGGCCAATTATATCTGATAGCCATCCAATAAAAAATACACCTAAAGCAAATCCAGCAAAATACACACTAAGCGTTAACTGCACCTCATTATTACTTACATGTAACGCCTTTGAAATGTCAGGTAAAGACGGTGTGTAAATCGTTTCACTAATTTGCGGAAATGCGACAAGAATAATCATTAACAAAAGTGATGGTACTGAGACTTTTTTCATTTTTCATACCCTCCTATAACTTTGAAAATCTCAGAAATAAAAAGACTTTCCTTAGCTACGGAACAGGAGGGGCCATTATAGAAATCCGGTCATAAAACAACAAAGAAAACACCTCAATTACGTATGTTAATACTTATAGGAGGGTAATATTAACATCGATTTTTAAATATACTTTTTCAATTATATTACATATTAATTTTATTTTTCTAGTATTATCATTTCGAATGCTCTTTTTATATTAGTGAACAAATAATAAACGCCATAAAAGATAACAACTTGATATGAACGCCTTATTATGGAATAATTAGAAATAGTTTGAATTAATGAACCTGATTATAAAATGATAGACTCATATATTCCTAATGTCATAAAGTTGAACAAGTAGGAGGACTTTCGTAATGATTGAAATTTTAAGGACAGTAGTAAACTTCCTAATTTCTCTATTCTCAGGAGGATTACCCTTTGTGTATTATGTATGGATTATTACCCTATTCCTAATTCAAATAATCCAATCTACTCTGAACTATAAGCTTTTTAACAAGAAAAACAATTTCAGCACTTATATATCGGAAGGATTACTTGCTTTTATTATTTTATTGTTTGGAGGAATATTAGTATCTAAGTTACTTGCTTACATAATAGACGATTCTACTATTAGTATGACGAATTTAACACATTATTTTGTTTCTCTTATCATATTAACTATATTTGTTGTAATAACCTGTGTTAAAGACTTTATAGAGGCATCTATAAAGAATAAAAATACCTCTCTTTTTAGCTTTTTAGTAATTTCCTTAATAACAAGTATACTTTCATTCAAGTTTTTATCACCTTTAATTGAAGGTTCTTTTTCTCTTTCTAAATCTTTTATAACTACTTTAATCATTCTAGTAACTATATCAATCCCTCTATTAATTTCCTTAGAGGATAAGTATGCAGACGAAAAGGAAACGGAAAATTTATAGATTCTCATTTACATAAAAGAAAGAGGGAGCTCCCCTCTTTCTTTTATATCGTTCTATTTCACAAGACTAAATCATTCCTTTTAATATTAATCCTAAAACTGACATTATTATCGCGCTAATAATAATTCGCAAAATCCAAGTAGTGTTTGTACTTATTTTTTCTAATTGCTTATTGATTGTTGCTATGTCTTTCTCATTAATAGTGGTACGCGTTTCTAAATTTCGAATGTCTCTCATAATTTCTTTTTGCTCCGCCTTGAGATTGTCAATTTTAGCGTAAACATCTTCCATATATTCACACCCTCTGTTCATCTTAATAGAAAAATCTATATATATTATGAGACAACCCTCTTACCTGTGAATACATTGCGTATATCCGCGTACCAATTTTTTTGTACAATCTAATTGAATTACTCACATGTTTCCATTCTTCTATTTATAAATTAGCGTTGAGATACATTAAAATTAGAAAAGGAATCCCTTGTTTATTTAACAACAAACAAGGTGCAATCCACCATTCGGGAGCACCTACGATAATTTCTATTGTTTTCATATTTACAACTCCATATAATCAGTATGATTTTCTGAAGAAGCCAATTTTTGAACTGCTTAAAGTATACTAATATGAATACGAAATAGCTGTATTGATAAACTCTCTAGAACAATAAATATACTGGCTGAAACGGATCTATATCCAATATTTTTTCCAGTAACATGAATGGTTATTTCTGATAAATGCGTTTGTACATCATTGTTTTCAAAAATTTCATCCTCAACCTTTACAATATCTGCTTCACAATCTACTTCTTTAAAAGTTTTCAATAATTTTGTTTCCAATAAACTACAATCAAAGCTCTCATCTTTTATTACGGCAAATTTAACCTTCATATCGATTTCCCCATTTTTAACAAACTAAAATCACTAAATCAATATAAATATATATTATTCTATTAAATAATTCAAAATATACGCTTCTTATATACATTATTAAAAATAGGTTCTAAAGAATTAAATGAAAAAAGAAATTACATATACAAATCCCCTCTTTCAACCAATCAATATAGAATTCCCTTATGCCCAATGATTAAAATCTTTTCATATTAAAGCCGTAGATTCTAAGGACTTTTTGTTTTTATATTGATAAGTCATTTCTTGAATTTTGTATCATCGGAATTAATAATATAGTAAAACAAATTAAATATTAGGCGTTCAACTAATCTTTCATATAATTCGTCTTTTAATTATTTTGCTCATTGCGCTTTTTTATTTTCCTCACTATTTCAACTAAACTTTGTGTAATAATACATATTTCAAATACATTATTTCCTTTCACTCATACTTTTATCATTGAGTTTTTATTCACAAATTCGTAACACATACATATGAGTTATCATGCTAAAATTAGTTTATTCACAAGAAGAAGTTCTTCTTAATAAATCAATCATTTTTAATACCCTGTTTAAAGCCTTGCCCCCTGCAAGGTTTTTTCCTATTTAAATAGAGTAGTAGTTTTCATTATGCTTCTCTCCCCCTTGTTCCTTACCCTACAAATAATACTTCATATTTATTTTAATTTTTCAGCATCCGTACTCGCTCTGTTCGAGAGCTCTTTACCAAATATTCAATCTAATGATAAGATTGACCAAATTAATATTTTAGTCCATAACTGTATCAAAAAGTACACTAAAGAAAAAATAGCACTCTCACAATTAAGTAAACGCGAGCTTTTTCTTCTATCTACTTACTATTTAAGGTTAATAGTGATATAACCAGATTTAAAAATTCGACTTAAATTCATTGATGAATGGAGAGGTTTATATGAAATTGAAAGACAAAGTAGCAATCATAACTGGTGGTGCAAGTGGAATTGGCGAATCTACTGTTCGTCTTTTTATCGAAGAAGGTGCAAAAGTAGTTATTGCTGACTTTTCTGAACGTGGAAAAGAACTATCAGATGAATTGAATGCACATGGATATAATACGTTATTTATTAAAACTGATGTAACAAAAGAGGCAGATATTAAACAGCTAATTCATGAGACAGTAAGTACATACGGTAAATTAGATATTATGTATGCCAATGCCGGCGTTGCTGATGATGCACCAGCAAACGAATTATCCTATGAAAAGTGGAAAAGAACTATTGATATTAATTTGTCTGGGGTATTCCTTTCTGATAAATATTCGATTGAACAATTCCTTAAACAAGGTACAGGTGGTGTCATCGTTAACGCTGGTTCAATTCATAGTTTTGTTTCATTACCTACCCCAACAGCATACTCCTCTGCAAAAGGTGGTGTGAAACTATTAACTCAAAATTTATGTACTGCCTACGCTAAATATGGAATACGTATTAATGCGGTGTGCCCCGGTTATATTGACACCCCTTTACTTGGTAGTGTTAATCCTGAACAGAAAGAATATTTAGCTTCACTTCATCCACAAGGCAGACTTGGAACACCAGAAGAAGTCGCTAAAGCTGTCTTATTTTTAGCAAGTGATGATGCTAGTTTTGTTAACGGTACAACACTTCTTGTTGATGGAGGCTATACTGCACGTTAATTTAAAAATTTTGAAGCACCCTAAGAAATATATAGTCTTCAACAAGAAAAAGCGCCATCACAAGTGACGGCGCTTTTTCTATGTAAGAGCAACTAGAAGGTATCCTTCTAGCCTACTCCCATTTATAAGTCCAAAACTGTTCAAGTTGCAGCCATTTTAATGTTGCTGCATCTTTGTTTTTTATTTTTGCATGCGTGTCTTCAAGCATTGCTTCTGTTTGTGAACGGTGCGCACCTAATGCAGTTAATTTATGATCAAATACTTCACTAATGTTATTTACAACATCCGGTTCTCCTAATACTGCTTCACGATTTTTCGTAATCGCAACAGCATGGATAACTGGGCGCTCTTCTTTTGGCATACGTGATACAGCGCGAACGACAGCGCGGCCAAATGCATTATGATCTGGATGTACACCGTGCTCTGGATAAAATGTAATAATTCGAGATGGATTTACTTCTTGAATAATTGCTTCAATTTTGTCAGCAACGAAATCAACATCTTCAAATTCTAACGTTTTATCATGGAAGCCAAGCATTCTTAAATCTTTAATACCCATCGCTTCACAAGCATCTTTCAATTCTTTCTTACGGATATGTGGAATCGTTTCACGGTTAGCGAATACGTTCTTACCCATGTTACGTCCCATTTGTCCTAGAGTACCACATGCATACGTTACAGGTACTCCTTGATCTGTTAATAAGCGAATTGTTCCTCCCGCAGCATATGCTTCATCATCTGGATGCGGAAATACAACAAGTACATGTCTCTCCATAAGTTTCCCTCCTTCTTACTTAAATGGTGTTAAGCTTAACTCAAGTGCAACTGCTAGACGACCTAAATTATCATGTCCAGCTAATAATAAACGCTCTTGATCGTCTACTTCCCAGTGCGTAATACCTTCAGCATATACCCAACCGTGATCCATTTTCAAACCAACTCGGTATGGATTTGTTCCAGTTATCTTCCCGCGTTCAAAACGGATAATCGCATTTCGAATGAAAGCACCAACTGTCATCATCTTTTCATTTATGTGTGATGCATACGCTCCGTTTGTCGTTTCTAAATGAATATATACATCTTTATTTACAAAACGTTCAATTTCATTTTGAATAAGAGAACTATCTTTTACTATTTCCATCGGAATTCACCTCTTTAAACCATTTTACGCAAAAATAATGTAAATTGCTATCTCTATATTAGAGGACAACGCTCACTTTTCCTAATAATTTGCACTGTGTTTTTTATATTTTTTATATGATATGTAAAAAATACATTTTTTCCTTCACTTTGTTAAATAGTTTTCTTTCTTTTTTGAATTTGCTACAATATATTTTATCCCGTATTATTGCAGCGAGATACATTTCGACAATTGAATACATAATTTAAAGAAGGTGACATGATTGGAACAGTCAGCACATGAAGTAGCAAATTGGCAATATTATTTTGCAATTGCCGTATTTTTAATCACGTACGGATTTATTATTTCTGAGAAATTGAATCGTGCTGTAATCGCACTATTCGGTGCTGCTATTATGATTATTTTTGGAGTTGTAGATTTACATACTGCTTTCACATCACATATTCAATGGGAAACGATTACCCTTTTAATTGGGATGATGATTCTCGTACATATTACGAGTCAATCAGGCGTCTTTGAATTTGTGGCCATTAAAGCGGCAAAAGCAGCTGGTGGAAAACCGATTCGCATTTTATTATTACTATCCCTATTAACTGCTGTCGGATCAGCATTTTTGGACAATGTAACGACTGTTTTATTAATCGTTCCTGTTACATTATCCATTACACGTATTTTAAAAGTAAATCCTGTGCCTTATTTGATTTCAGAAGTGCTGTTTTCAAATATAGGCGGAACAGCAACATTAATCGGTGATCCACCTAATATTATGATTGGATCAGCAAACAAGCATTTAGACTTTAACGCCTTTTTACTTAACTTAGCTCCAATCGTAATTATTATTTCTATCGTGACACTTGGCATTATTTACTTCATGTATCGTAACAAACTAAAAACAACACCTGAACAAATCGAAAAACTAATGGCATTAAACGAAAAAGATTACATTAAAGATCAAAGCCTCCTTTTAAAATCTATTTCGATTTTAGGACTAACTATTTTAGGCTTCGTACTTCATTCGATTATTCATGTAGACGCTGCTGTTATCGCGATGACAGGCGCTACACTTCTTATGTTAATCGGCGTGAAAGAACATGATATTGAAGATGTATTTGCCCATGTTGAATGGGTAACCATTTTCTTCTTCGCCGGATTATTTGTTCTCGTTGGCGGGTTAATTGATATCGGACTTATCTCTTCACTTGCAAGAGAAGTAATCGACGTAACAAACGGTGACATCGGATTCGCAGCTATACTTATTTTATGGGTATCTGGCATCGCATCTGCGACAATCGACAACATCCCATTTGTCGCAACGATGATTCCTCTTATTCAAGACTTAGCTACAGGACTCGGACTATCTGTCGATTCTCCGCAAATCGAAGTACTATGGTGGGCGTTATCTCTTGGAGCTTGCTTAGGAGGAAATGGAACACTAATCGGTGCATCTGCAAACGTAGTCGTTGCTGGTATTGCAAAACGTGAAGGACATGGCTTCTCTTATATGGACTTCTTAAAAATTGGTTTACCATTAACTATTGTTGCACTCTTGTTATCACATGCTTATATATATTTACGTTATTTAATGTAAAAGTTGCATTGCATGAAATTATATCGTCAAATACAAAAGGTTTGCAGCATCCGTGCTGCAAACCTTTTTTCATCACCAAAATATACCGATAATTGCTAAACCACCTAAAATCATACCACCAATTTGTCCGACAATTGTTGGTGATAATTGAACACCTTTTCTCACTTCAACAACTGGTCTTTCGTGCCTTAGTTGCTGCACTTCACTTTGAAGTTGGTGCACACTTCCGTGTAACTCTTTAATAAGTTCTTTTAATTCGGCGACCTCTTCATTTACTGGTTTTGCCTTTTCTAAATTCATTTTACATGACTCCTTATAAATTCAATCAACACACTGTAAATTTTCGCCAATTACCATTATATCTCCTGCATACTACATATATAATTTCGAATGTACTTTCTAACCTTGCAGCTCTATCCATTCATCCCGCAATATCCCCATAATCATACGGTCAAAACACTTCCCATCTCTTTGAACCGCTTCTCTCATACAGCCTTCCATTTGAAAACCCATCTTTTTATACAATGCAATGGCAGGTTTATTATACGAAATAACATCGAGACCGATGCGGTGTAAATTCAATTCATAGAAAGCATACTTTAGAATAAGATGTATTGCTTCTTTCCCATATCCTTTTCCTCTATCATTCGCATCTCCTATACCAATGGCTAATAAACCTGTTTTGTTATTCCACTCTATACCATGAATCGCCACAAAACCAATTAAGCGATCTTCTTGAACTGTCCTTACCATGAAAGAAACACTATTCGATCTCCGTCCTTTTAATAACTCATCACTTGCTATTTCATTTAAAGATTGCGGGAATGCTACATCTGTATCAACATTTCTTAAATACTCACTATCTTCTTGCCACATAGCCATTACTTCAGCATCTGTTTCTCTCATAGCTGATAATTTAATCGTTTTATTTCGAAAAAGATTCATTGTCATTTCAAACTCCCCCTTTTAAATAACAGGGATACTTATTTTAGACTATTTATCCCCTTATTCCATAAACCGTTTCATAAACGGGATACTTACAATAAGCGCTGACATTGGCACATCTCCTCCATATTGAATTAACTTCATTGTATAATTTTTTATTTATTCTAACAATAATAGAAAGGCCCTCCAAATTTAGAGGGCCTTTCCTAATAGCAAAACTATATTATTTCGTAAACATTTTCTCCGCTTCATCCATTGCCATTTTGTTTCCTAAAGCAGAATAGTCCAGCCATGGTTGATCATTGATAATGTATACGTGCTTGCCTTTAACTGCTTTTAAGTCTTTCCAAATTGGCGTTTCTTGAAGTTGTTTAAATGCTGCTTTTGCTTTATCATCTCTATTTACAACAACGAAAATCGCATCTGCATCAAAGTCAGGTAATACTTCTTGTGAAATGACTTCGAAAGGGCGGTTTCCATCAATTTTCTCTACACCATTTGCAGGCTGTAACCCTAAGTCTTGGAATAAAATTGGTCCCATCGGTCTTTTCGTACTAAATACACGCAATTCTTTTGCAGTAACGCGAATTGCCATTACTTTTTCGTTATTACCTAGCTCTTTATCTATTAAACCTTTTACTCGTTTTGATTGCTCTTCGTAATCTTGAATATATTTATCTGCTTCTTTCTCACGGTTTACAAGTTTACCAACTTGTTTTAAATGATCTCTCCACGTACCTTCATCTAAATTGAAAGAATGTGTTTTTGCAATTTTTTTGTATTTCGCTACATCTTTACCAGCATATTTTTCATCAACATAAATGTCAGTTGGCTTTAATTGAAGTAACGCTTCCATATTCGGATCTGTTACAACACCAAGCTTCTTCGTATCTTTCAACTTCTCTTTAGCGTGCGGTAAGAAATCTTTTAAATCTCCACCAATAACAGAACCTACTGGTGTAATTCCTAATGCAAGTAAATCATTCGTTAAATGAATAGACATTGAAGCAATTTTTGGGTCATTACTTTTTTCCGTTTTTTTCGTTGCCTCTTCATTGGCTGTCGTTTGACCACATGCTGCTAATACTAAAATACACATCATGCTAAATAAAATAGTAAGTTTCTTTTTCATATGTTCTCCTCTTTGAAGTATTTATTTTGTTTTTGTAAGTAAATAAAGAAAATACGGTGCTCCTAAAGCTGCCACTACTACACCAGCTGGAATAGAGTTTGGCTCAAATATAGAACGACCTATCGTATCTGCTAGCACTAAAATAATCATTCCGATAATGCCAGCTAAAGGAAGAAAGTGTTGATATGTAGTACCTACTAACTTCCTTGCGATATGCGGAGCAACTAAACCGATAAAACCAATTCCTCCTGCCATCGATACACTCCCGCAAGATAATCCAACCGCTGTAGCTAAAAGTAATAACCGTTCTTTTTGAACAGGAACACCAAGTCCTGCTGCTACACTATCACCTAGTGACAATGCATTTAACGTTTTAGATTTTAGCCACGCATAAGGGGTTAGTATGAAAATCCAAGGTAATAATGCAAAGACATGAATCCAATCCCTTCCCCACACGTTACCAACTAGCCATCTAGAAGCGAATGTATACGTCTCATCATTTAACTTGAGAGAGAAAAATAACGAAATTGCACTAAAGCCAGCTGAAACTGCAATACCAACGAGAATAAGTCTAATGGGAAGTAAACCTTTCGACCGATCACTCGCAAGTAAAATAATAAGAAATGCAGCTAATACCCCTCCGCCAAATGTAAATAACGGTATTAAAATCGATGCATTCTCATTAATAGAATGAAAGAGAGTAACAAATACGATAAGACCGAAAGATGCACCGGAATGCAACCCTAAAATACCAGGATCTGCAAGTGCATTCCGTGATAACCCTTGCAAAATCGCACCGGAAATACCAAGACCAATACCGGCTAACATCGTGATTATTATTCTTGGCATACGATAATCATATAGCACGGTTGCACTCTCAAAATTACCATAACCCAAAAGTGTTTCAATTACTCTAAGTGGCGCTATACTCAGTGTCCCTGTATTTAAACTAATTAAAATTACAGCGATACTTATACATCCGAAGATTGTAGTTACAGTAATAGCTCTCTTTTTATCCTTGTTAAAAAGATCCTTCACTTATAACTCCCTCCCAACTTTACGTGCTATATAGAGGAAGAACGGAACTCCAACAAGAGCTACCATAATCCCTATCGCAAGTTCCTTAGGAGGGTTTACTGTTCTTGCCCCTAAATCAGCTACAACTAATAACATAGCTCCTAATAATGCTGACATAGGAATAATGAGTCTATAATTAACACCAACTAATTTTCTAGCAATGTGCGGGATAACTAGTCCTACAAATCCAATAGAACCAACAGCTGAAACAGAAACACCTGCCAGAATAACTACTATAATCATCCCTAGTATTCTCGTTCGGTTCGTTTTCACTCCTAAATTTGTAGCAACATCATCTCCCATTGATATGAGTGAAATAGATCTCCCTAGCATTGTCGCGAAAATAATCGTTATAAGAATAATAGGGACTAAAAATTTCAAGTGTTCCCACTTAACCCCTGCAACACCACCAGCATACCAAAACGCTAAATCTTGGCTTAAATCATAATAAATCGCAACACCTGAACTTAATGAATGTAAAAGTGCTGCCATAACCGCTCCAGCAATCGTTAACCTCATTGGTGTTAACCCGCCTGATGTTGCTGATCCAATAACAAAAATAAGCACTGTACTTAAGACAGCTCCAATAAAGGAAACAATCATTAAATAGGAATACGGCATATGTGGGAAAAAAGCAAAACTAAGTGCTACTACAAACATCGCACCTGCATTTATTCCGAGTACACCTGCATCAGCTAAAGGATTTCGTGTTACACCTTGCATAACAGCACCAGCAACCGCAAAAGCTGCCCCTACAACTGCTGCTCCAATTACTCTCGGGAGCCTTAATTCATAAATAATTTGGTGCTGTGTTAGTTTCGGATTATAATCCAAAACCGCTGCCCACACCGTTTGTACATGAATATCTTTTGCACCAAATGAAATGGCTAAAAATATAGATCCAATTAAACATAAAATTGTTAAGCTCATGAAACATATGAACTTAATATGTATCCAGCGGTTATTACCAGCATGTACAGTAGACTTATGTAACATGTTTCATTTCATCCTTTATATTCAGTTGTTTTTTGTAATTATTTTTTATTTATAATTACTATTGATAATAATTATCATTTTCATTTAGATATTATATCCCCACTTTTTTTAAATAGCAAACTATTTTTTTACTTTTCTACTATTCATTGTTTTCACACACACATTTGTACAATTTTCATTACAAGGCGTTACATATAAAATGCCACTCGTTCTCTCCTTTTTCCTTATCGGTTTCTTCATTTGGATTGCAGAGAATATCGCAACATTTTTCGGAGCATGGCAATATCCAAATCAACGGGAAACATGGAATCTCATTCACTTAAGCAAAATTAGTTCATGGTTTTTACTCGTTGTTATTAGCATTATGATTGTCACGCAGCTCAAACATTTGAAGCAATCAAAAAGATAATGCTAATTATGTAAAAACAGTTAGCCCATCAATCATTAGAGAGTGATGGGCTTTTTTTTAGTAATATTTTTTAAACCAACCTTATCAAAGGAGTTATAATTTACAAGAGTATAAGCAGTTGCACATTATGAACTACTACTAGCAGAAGATGTTGCTGCAGATGAAGCGGCAATCGTTGCCATCATAGCAGCCTGTTGTGCTTGTATGAGGACTTCTATCATTGTTTGTAAACCTGTGTTGGTAGTTTTACTTTCCTCACCTTTCTGACTTACGAACAGTTGAATAGCAATAAGAATATTTGTATCTGTATGCCAACGGAACAATTTATCCCCCTGCAATTTTTCAATAAATGCTCTAATAGAATGAATCTCTTTTTCTCCATCCTCGAGTAACGCTAGTAACCCGATAGCTGGGTAATGCATCTGTTTTACTTTTACCTTTTCTTGCTTTAACAAATTCCATATATTTGTGCATTTTGCGACTAACAGTTCTTCCCTGACATCCTTCTTTAGTGAAAGAATATGACTCAAAAATTGAAGATCATTCCCTTTATGCAAACCAGCTGTCGCTAGTTTCTGATAAAGGCGTTCCACTCGGTCCATAAGTGTGTCTACATTCTCTGATTGTCCTGCTAATAAAACCGCGAGCGGATAATCATTTGTACTTGTAAGAAAGAGGTGATCCTTTTTCATGCGTTTATATACTTGCATCGAGCGTTGAATGTGCGCGCCATGCTGTTCATTTTCTTCTGTTAAAAGTACAGCTGCTGCGAGATAAGTAAATATACTCCGGCTAAACCCACCAGTGACCAATTGTTCATATAAATCTAAAAACTCCCGAAAAGCTTTCTTGTAATCTGTAAAGTGAATATCTAATGTTGCTGCCACTACAAAACGATGATAAGACTTTAAGTATGAAAACATCCCTACCTGATTCTTAATATAACTACTAATTTCTAAAAAACGTCCGAGATCAAACAGTTTATCACTACCTGCATACATAGCAGCAATCATCATTCCTGTTCGAGAATCGCTCGTTTTCCATTTTAGTTCTCCCTTTAACTGTACATATGTATGTTTATATTGCTCCAACTTTTGCTCTAATGTAATCATAGTATTCACCCCTATTTCTAGTTCTTCTCTATCATTATACTTATATTCCATATTTAGGAATACTACAATTAATAATCACACCATAAAAATTATAAAATCCTCTTATCCTTCTTCATCAGCATCACGATGATAATCCCTAATCCTTCAAGAAGTTAAACAAAAAAGGTAGATAATAATTTATCTACCTTTTTTGTTTATATCATTTAACATTACACCTGTATTGCTTGTTATATGCAATTAAGACTAAAGAGCTTTAATAATACGTTCCATCGCCTTCATTTGTCCAATATGATCAGCTTCATGATAAAGCATCATACCGTAAAGCTCACCAACTGTTTCCAATCCTAGAAATGGCTCTGGCAGTTTATTTTCAAATGCTTCTGCTGGAATTTCTTTAATACGTTTTGCTTGTTCTTTTAATTGGACCGTTAACACTTCTAATGATGGTCCTTCTGTTGTCCATTTAGATGGTCTTGATCCATATCCAAACATACCTGGATATTCAGTTGGTAATTGTTTGAATTCTTTTCCAAACATGAAAACTTCTGCTGCCGTTAATACATGACCGATATGCCAACGAATTGTATTGTTAAAACCCTCTGGCTGCGTATCTGCAATTTTATCATCTAGCGTCTCCATAAATTTAAGTAATGCCCCGCGCGTTATTTCAAATTGTTTTAGACCAATTATTCTATTCATTTTATCGTTCTCCTTCTTCATGTACATTTTATTATGAACTAAGAATGTTCAATTCATTAAAGTTTCACTTTGTTTAATCTATCAGAAACAATGAAGAAATACATCTAATATGCTTAGTAAAAATAATAAAAAGGTTCACCTCTCGTACATATAGAATTACTTATTACACAAATAGTTTAGTAAATAAAAGAGGAGTGTTAATTTCATGTTACATGTTTTAAAACAGCAATATAATCTTATTAGCTCTACAAGAGAAACTCTATTTTCGTTTTTGGAAGAAATCCCAGTAGAAAAATTACATAGCACAGTTCCTAATTTCGGGAGCGGTAGCATTATAAAGACTCATATTCATGTAGCCGATTGCTACCGATACTGGCTTGGATCATTCGCATTTAAACAAAAGCGAGTAGACTTTTCATTTGCTAGCGATTACGAAATTGAGCATGCAGATGTGAAAAAAGTTCGCGCTAGATTTAAGTTAGTAGATGAGACTGTACAACGTTTTTTAGATGAATACAATGACCGTTGGCTCGAAAATATTGCAAATGAAGTAAAGTGGCAAAAAGAGCCTTGGAGTACAACTCCGCTATGGCTTTTAACTCATACGGAAACTCATGAGTTTCATCATAAAGGACAAATTGTATCAATGGCTAGGCACCTTGGATATACTCCTCCTGATACAGACCTTAGTTAATACATTCGTGTTCATTTCAAAGCGGAATGAGCAGCAAGAATAATAGTATGATCAAAAAACTCGTTGATACATTTTGTTGTGTATAAAACTTTTATTATTTGTTTTAGGTATACCATACCATTATAAAATTCATGTAACATCGAATTAAGGTTCATATTTTTTATGTAACTCATTGAAGAAAGTTTAAGTATTTATACATTCAATTACTAACTAAAGGAGAAAATTATAATGAGATTAGAGAGCGAAAGAATTTATTTAAGGCCTCTTTACCAGCTAGATGCTCCTATTATATTAGAAAGTACAATGGATGATGAAATAAGATATATGACTGGAACTAAGTCCACTTTTTCATTGGAGCAAATTACGAAACATATAGATCATATAAATAATGATTCAAGTCGCTATGATTTCGCTATTTGTTTACAAAGTACTGAAGAGATGATTGGAGAGTTGTCGATTTTAGATATCGATGAGGAGAACAAAAGAGCAGGATTCAGAATATCAATGCTTTCAATAGCATTAACAGGACAAGGTTATGGAACTGAAGCTATTAAAATAGTTTTAAGATTTGTTTTTGAACAACTATCATTAAATCGTTTACAGTTAGAAGTATTTAGCCATAATTTACGCGGAATTAAAGCTTATGAAAAAGTTGGTTTTGCAAAAGAAGGAACCTTACGTCAATCTTTATTTTATAACGATACATACTCAGATGAAATTATTATGGCCATACTTAAAAGCGATTATATAGAGAGACCTTTGTAAATGAATGTACTTAATCTATTAAACAATTTTAAAGAACCTTACCACAATAAAATGCAGTAAGGCTCTTTCATTTTTATATCAAATAACAGCTCTTAAAACATGTATAATCGTATCAATACCAAATAGTCTCCGCATAATTATATGCATCACTATTCGGAATTGCATGTTTCCCCTGCGCTTGTGCTTTTCTTGGATCTAAATCATATACCATTGGCGTATAGCATGATGTTTGCCCTTTATTTACAACACCATTTCCTCCAGCACTTCCGCAAGTGTATGCCTTTCCATCTGTTTTTCTAACAATCCTTGCATCAGCTTCATTATTATAAACTGCCAGGCGAGTTACAGTAACTTTTGCCCACGCTGTTTTACACGTCGTGCTAAATTTTAATTCCACATAAGAATTTGAATCAATCCACTTCTTTTCTTTCGTTACTGCTGATTGATCACAACTATTGTAATACGGACTTTTCCCATCATACGAATGGTCTTCTGCAAATGCTTTATCATTATTGGTCGTACTAAACACACTAGTTACGACGAGCAATGCCAGACAAAGACATGCGCTTACCTTTTTAATAAGTTTCACAGGATTCCACTCCTTTATTAATAACGTCCAGTTTTCCCGTAACCATTATTAATCGTCACTGCTTCGGCATCAGCTGTATAACCAAAATCAGCAGTTAAATCAAACACCATTCCTGTATAAGTGCTCGTTTGCCCCGTTTTAATTGCTCCATTACCACTATTAGAATCTACTGATTTTTGGAATACACCATTTTTATATTTATTAATAACAGCGTAAGCATATACTCCTCCAGAAACAGAAGGTGCTGGTTGATCTAAAACAAGCTTAGACCATGCCGCATGACATGTATTACTGTAACGTAAATACACTGTTCCTACTTTTTTACTACCTTCATAAACTGCTGTAGACTTTGCATTAAATCCATCTGCATCACATGTTGTACTTCCCCCGTATACTTTCGTTGTTGCTGGATTTTTTCCGTCATAATAGCTACTCAGATCAGTAGCTGCAAATGTACTTTCTTGAAAACTAAATAATACCCCTACACTCGCTACACTTAACACACATACTTTCATTAACTTTTTAAACATTTTTAATTCCCCCTCAAAATGATTATGTATACTAAACACAACCTATACTGCTGTGTCAGCCCTCCTTCCATGCTTCCTAGAGGCATCTTACAAAAACGAATTAACGTTGTAAATTCCCTTATGATTATTGGAATATACGAAGAACTTTACTTATCCTTGTAAGAAAAAAAGTTGAGAAATACACATTTTATAGCATCCTTTATTTCAACTATAAAAGAACCGATACTTGTTACATGCAAGCATCGGTTCTTTTATACAAAATTGCCATTTTTTCTTTTATATAAAATAAATATTTCTCCACTTAATTTGTTGTAAAAAACTCCCTCGTTACATCAATAAATTGCTGCAGTGGTGCTGTCATCCATTTATCTTTATGCCAAGCAATTTGTGTATAAATTGGAGGTATTGTTTCGTTTAACATTAACTCCTTTAACGTCCCTTCCCGTATATCTTTTTCTACTACTATCGCTGGTAAAACGGCTATACCTAAATCTGCAATAACACATTGTTTAATTGCTTCCACACTAACAAACTCAATTTTATTTGCTGGATATAGATCTTCCCCGCGAAATAGCTCTTCAAATAAAGTTCTATATGAGCAGCCTAATTCTGTTAATAAAAGTGTTTCACTCTCTAAATCTTTTATAGAAACAGTAGTCTGTTCAAGTAAAATATGCCCTGGAGCAGCTACTACTTTTAATTCTTCTTTCATAAGTGGTTCCACATGTAAAACATCTTCTGTTTTACATTCGTCCAAAATAAATGCAAGATCTAATTTTCCCTCCATCAATTGTTCCTTCGCATCTTTATTGGAATGTGCTGGTTTAAATATAAGCTTTATTTTGGGGAATTGTATTTTAAACCTCTTTAATATAGAAGGCAGTCTGTATGTACATTGACTTTCTTGTGCACCAATTATTAACGTACCTGCTATTTCCTCATCATCTTTCACGGCCGTCTTTGCTTCGTTACTAAGTGCGATTATCTTGTCTGCATATAGTTGAAACTTTCTTCCTGCTTCAGTTAAGAAAAGACGTTTCCCTAATCTCTCAAATAGTGGTGTACCGAGCTCAGCCTCTAACGTTTTAATTTGTGCTGTAACGCTCGATTGAGCAAAGTTTAATTTCTTCGCAGTTTGTGTAAAGTTCAAAGTATCTGCTGCTACTTTAAATGTAATTAATTGTTTTATCTCCATTTATCATCCCTCTTTTTCAATCGATATTTCCGATTGATTTCATCGAAATAATCCTCTTTGTCTATTGATATTTATATTGTATGATAAAGAGCATCGACAAACAATAAAATGGAGGTATTCCATATGAAAGCACTTTGTTTCGAAACATTCGGAGATGCTGATGTACTTCAATATAAAGAAATCCCTGATCCAATCATTAATCCAAATGAAATTCTTATCCGCACGAAAGCAATCGGTCTAAATTTCGCAGATATTTATAGACGCCGTGGTGATTATCACCTCGCTGGTAACCCTCCTTATATATTAGGTTATGAAGGCGCTGGTATCGTTGAAGAAGTAGGTGCTAACGTTACTACTATCAATCCTGGAGACCGTATTGCATTTGCTGACGTTCCATTCGCAAATGCAGAATTAGTTGCCGTTCCAGCAGAAAAAGCAATCCCGCTTCCAGATTCAATTTCTTTTGAAACAGCCGCTTCTATCTTATTGCAAGGTCTAACGGCACATTATTTAACGAAAGATAGCTATCAAATAAAACAAGGTGATACAGCTTTAGTCCATGCTGCGGCTGGTGGCGTTGGTCAACTTCTTATTCAAATGATTAAACTACAGGGTGGAACAGTAATCGGTCTTACGTCATCAACCGAAAAAACCAAAGTAGCCACGTTAGTTGGGGCTGATCACGTATTTTTATATACTGAAAAATGGCATTCAAAAGTACTTGAAATAACAAACGGTACTGGAGTAAATGTTGTATATGAATCAGTAGGCTCTACACTTGAGGAAAGTTTTAACGCTACTAAAATCGGTGGTACTGTCGTATTTTACGGAATGGCCGGTGGTAATCCTGCGCCCATTGATCCACGTATGCTTATGGATACTTCGAAAACTTTAACTGGCGGAGACCTTTGGAACGTACTTACTACTTTTGAAGAACGTAAGCAGCGCTCTACTCAATTATTTGATTGGATCGCTACTGGAAAATTGAACATTGCAAGTCCTACTACATTCTCTTTACAAGACGGTGCCCGTGCACATGAATTATTAGAGAGCAGAAAAAGTACTGGGAAGATTTTATTGATCCCATAATTCATAAAATGAAAAGAAAGCTAGATTAAAATTTTGTGAAGACCTATAGTGAAAAAAATTGATAAATGAAAGGACATAACATATTTTATATAACTAATATGTTATGTCCTTACTTCTTCAAATAACGATCCCATGTATCACTCGAATAATTTTTGAGCTCTTTTCTCAATTAAAACTCCCTTTAATTGTATATGTTCTTTTATTTGTATATTGCTAGAAAATTATCATTTTTATTTATGAATAAGGCTACGTACCGATTTAAGCTAAAAACTAGATTTTGATCCTATAACAACAGTGGCATCTAATTCCTCATCTCTAGTCACTTTCGTGGTAAGCCCAGCACCAGCAAAGATTTCAAAAGTCTGAGTTGCCTGCATTTCACTCGTCTCTATTAAAAGATGCCCTCCCGATGCGAGCCAGAGAAATGCTTCTTTTGCTACTCTTCGCTGAATGTCGAGTCCATCCTCTCCTCCGTCTAGCGCCATTTTCGGTTCATGTAGACGGGCCTCCTGTGGAAGCAGCTTTATTGTCTCGGTAGGAACATAAGGTACGTTTGCAACTAGGGTATTCACATGGCCTTTAAGTGCGTGAGGCAAAGCTTTATACAAGTCACCTTCAAAAACATGGCCACCGAAATTTGTTACGTTGCGTCTAGCACATCGTACTGCGACAGGATCAATGTCAACAGAATACAATTCAATTCGTCCTAAAGCTGCCGCCAGAGCTACACCCACAGCACCTGAACCGCAACATAGATCAACGACGATATCACCAAAGCATAACAGAGCTTCTGCTTGGCGAACAAGAAACTCGGTACGTTGACGAGGTACGAAAACACCTCGGTCCACTTCTATCCGCAACCCACAAAATTCTGCGTATCCAACAACATATTCAAGTGGCAAACCATTGGCTCGCATTTCCACCATTCTCTTGAGCTCCTCTGGAGTTCGGGCTGCTGAAATAAGTAACCGGGTCTCTTCTTCTGCGAAAACACAACCCGCGCTCTGAAGTCTGTTAATTATACATTTTTCCGTTTTATTGTCCAAAAAGGAATTACATTCTTTTCCTATTTATCTCACCACTTTTTCTTATTTATAACCCTGTATTCGCTAAAAATTGGATGTATCCTTTTTAACAAAGTGGTCCTATTCAAAAAAATACGCCCTTATTCAATTAAATGACCCGATTGTTGAACAAAGAAACGTTCTACACAATAGAAAGTTTCATTATAATATCCCAATATAACCTTATAAATGATGCACTAAAAAATAAAAAGGAAGCTAGATTTTACTAACTTCCTTTTCTTATATCTATTTAAGATAGTATTATATTTCCACACTTTCTTTCCCTTTTGCAACATAACTCATATCTCCAACCGACTCCACTGTGTATGTTCCATCTTGATATACAATCTTCGTCACGCTAGCATTTTCCACTCCAAGTTTTGTTTTGCTACTGTCTAACATTTCTATTAAGGTAGTAATCAAAAGCCCATGAACGACAACTAAGACGTTACCGCCACCATTTTCAGCAGCTTCTTCACTAATTTTATCTATCTCTGTTTTTATACGAGTAGAAAACAATTCCCAATCTTCCGCCTGTTTTGTCGGATCTGCTACTCTAATAAGATTAATCACTTCTTGAATAGAAAGCTTCAAGAGTTCTTCTGGTGATGCAACGCCTGCAGCTTTTCCAACCACATCCCACATATTCTCAAGTTTTTCACCTTCAAAAATACCGAAATTTAATTCTCGCAAATCTTTTCTTTGCTCAAGTTTTAATTTTGATTGCTCACTATATTTTAATACTAAATTAGCAGTTTCAATTGCGCGGCCGCTATCACTACTATACGCATTCATAAAATGAATATCTTTTAATCCTGTTCCTAAATTTGTGGCAACTTCAACACCTCTTTCTACTAAAGGAGAATCTGCCCAACCTTGCGCGCGATGATTCGTATTTAATATTGTTTTACCGTGTCTTGTAACATATAACGTCACTACATTCTCATTGCTATGTGTTTCTCGCTTATTCATTTCATTCTCTCCCTTTACGTTTCTATATCAATTTTACCACCTCAATTATTCATTGAGCAAAATATACGTCAGTAGATCCGCTTAATAAAAAAAGCTATCTTTCTGTATATCCATACAAAAAGATAGCATCTTTTATGATTACATTTCTTAACTGGTACTCCTATTCAGCAAAAGCACTCGAATATTGTACAATTCCTTCTACACCTCGAAGAGAATTTTCTGTTAATTCCATTATCATAAATACCTCTTCAGGCACTTCAAACAGTGCTTTTACATTCCACTCACTTGCTTTCTTAAAACCAAATTTCGGGTAGTACTCTGGATGTCCTAATACTACAACTGATCCGTATCCAAGTTGTTTCGCTTTTTCTAAAGCAGCCGTAATCAGTTTTCCACCAATTCCTTTCTTCTGATGGCCCCTAGCAACTGAAACTGGTGCAAGTGCTAACGATTCTACAGAAGTTCCATCTTGTTCTATCGCAATTTTAGATAACATAATGTGACCGACTATTTCCTCATCTACTGCAACGATTGATAACTCTGGAATAAATGCGTCACACTCTCTAATACGTTTTACAAGTTCATGTTCCTTTTTATCACTAAACTCTTCATGTAAAAATGCTTCTTTTACAACTTCTTCTGTTTTTCTATAATCATTTTTTTGTTCTTGTCTAATCGTTACCATTTTAACTTATCCTCTATTCTTTCTTATTTCTTTTTGAATTTTACGAAGTGCTTTTTTCGATCCGCGCTCAATATCGTGTTGCATTTTTCTCTCTTTATAATCGACAAATAGTGTATTTAAATCGTATCCCTCTGGATATAACTCCTTCGCTGCTACCTCTAAAGTAATACGTTTTACATTTACTTCAACGAATTCACCGTTATAATATACAACGACGTTATAAAAATTATCTTTTTCCTTATAGATGATACCAAAATCATCATAATCTAATAAATTCACACGATCGCCGATTTTGTACTCATAATGAAATTCTCTTTTTTCTTGTACAAATTTCGGTTTTCTAATTTTACTTTCATTCACTTTTTCTAAAGCGTATTCTTTATTTCCCATGTACTCTTTCGCTCTTTTCAGCACATGTTCTTTTACGCTCATTTTATTCGCAATCCAAAGTGCATTACTTTCTCCTGATTTTCCGATAACTAATTTATAAAGCGGCTCTAGCGTTTCACTATTAAACTGCATCGCTGCATTCATAAAGTCATCGTGCATTTCTGAGAATCGTTTAATTTCTCCGTAATGCGTACTCGCAACGGTAATACATCCCGTAAGGTACAACTCTTCTAAAATAGATATTGCAAGTGCTGCACCTTCATTCGGTTCTGTACCGCTTCCTATTTCATCAAATAAAAGTAACGTATTATTATTTGACATCCTCATAATCTCAGAAAGATTTTTCATATGAGATGAAAATGTACTTAATGCGTTTTCGATACTTTGATTATCACCAATATCTACAAATACATTTTCAAAAATAGCGATTTCTGTACCTTTATCTCCTGCAATATGAAGACCTGACATTGTAGCTAATGTTAACAATCCAATCGTTTTTAACACAATTGTCTTTCCGCCCGCATTCGGCCCTGTAATAATTAAACTACGATACTCTTGACCAATTTTAAAATTTAAGGGTACAACTTGCCCTGTTAAAAGCGGATGCTTACAATTCACTAAATGAATGTAGCCATGATCATTTAACTTCGGTTCTATTCCATCAATCGATTTACTAAACTTCGCTTTTGCAAATACCATATCATACTGACTAATTAGCTCCATATTAATCTTTATACTATAAATGTTTTCTAACACCATTCCTGATAAAGTCGCTAAAATTTGATATTCTTCAACCGCTTCTTCTGCTTTCAAACCCGCTAGTTCCGCATTCAATTTCGTAACCGTATGCGGTTCTATAAATACAGTAGAACCTTTTGCCGAGGCTTCAATAATACTTCCAGCAACTTGGTTTTTATAGGAAGATTTAATTGGAATCGTATAACGGTCATCCTTTTTACTAATAAAGAATTCCTGAATGAATTTCTTATTTGCACTACTATTTAAAAACTTCGTTAAACGTTCTTTTATTTTCCCATCTACAGAATCGATATTATTTCGAATTCGTTTTAACTCTTTACTTGCAGCTGCATCAATACTATTTCCTTTAATTGAAAAGTTAATTTCCTCTTCAATACTTTTATATTCAGTCATTGAATTTGCATAAGAAGCTAATACTGGTGCAAAAAATTCTTTATCTAACATAAACTTTTTAATCTTTCTACATCCGCGTAAAAAGTCTGAAACACTGACTAATTCTTCTGGATCTAAAATCATCCCTTTTTCTAATTTTTGAATTGTACTAGCAATATTAGAAATGCCGAAGAAAGGAACATGCCCTTCTGCATCTAATATAGCTCGTGCTTCTGTCGTTTCATTCAACCGATTTCTCACTACTTTTATACTCGTACTCGGCTCTAATTTGTTTAATAATTCCTTACCTAATCCACTTACACAATAAGATTTCACTATATCCTTTAATTCGTTATATTGTAGCTTTTCAAAAGTCATCGTATTCATTTTGTTTCTCCTCACTATGATTGATTTTTATCATAAATGAAGATACCTACTCATTAGATTCCAATGAGTCATATATAAAATTCCATAATTATACAATAAAAATATATACAAAAAAGCTGCGGGGATACCGCAGCTTTTACATTTACAAGGCATTTGTAATAACATATGAGGAAATAAGCCATAAAAAATAGATGGCAGTCCCTTATTACACGCTTTATAAAGTATTGTAGGTATCTTCATAGGTTTTGAAATAAATGCATGACAAAATTAGGGGTATGATGTACATAAAAATCCCCTGGTCTTATCCGATTTATTTCATTAAATTTTTCCTATTTAATACCTACCGCACTCACAAAAAGCACCTCTCATTAATTTATATTATAGTCATTGAAATCTAATTTATTGAAATCATCATACTATATGTTACGTGAGAAGTAAAGGTGTCATACTTTTATAACTATACAGAATGTAAAAAAGAAGAGGAAAACTTATATTTCAGTCTACCTCTTCTTTTTCATCACCAAATTACTGCTGAACATATATGGAAACTGATCCTCCACTTACTTGGAATTGTCCCCAACCATCCTTATTAATTGTTACAGTATTTGTTTGATTACCCGTAATATCGTACCATACTTCACCTGCGTTATTCTTCCCAACATCCATCCACTTTGACCCTCCTGGTCCATCAGAGATTAATGTTGCTAAACCAGAATTAGCATGTACACTATCACCTTCTCTTGTCCAGCCAATCACATCTGGATGATCAAAATAATCACGCTGCGTACCATATGCAAAGTTTTTTCGTGCCGTCAAAATCGGATCAATTTTATCCTTTAACGCTGGAATTTCATAGTTACTATTTCCTTTTGTACCATAGTAATCACCATAGAAAACAGAAGGATACCCCTCTGCACGCGTTAAAATAAATGCATATGCCAGCGGCTTGAACCAAGGGCTCACTACAGATTCCAATGACTGACCAGGCTGTGAATCATGATTTTCAACTAGAGTAACCGCAAGTGTAGGATGATTCGCAACTACCGTTCCTTTTAAAATATTTCTCATATCATAATTTCCATTTCCTGTTGAAGCATAATGAAAATTATAATGAAGTGGTGCATCGAACACAGATTGATTATAATTAACCTTCGCTAAATAATTATTTAAAGTCTGGATATCATTTTGCCAATATTCAGCTACTGTAAACATTTCTTTCCCTGTTTGCTGTCTAACGTGATTTACCCAATCGCGCAAATATTCATGATTAATATGTTTAACAGCATCTAAACGAAAACCATCTAAATTTAATTCATTCGCATACCACGTTCCCCATTTTTTCATTTCATTCGCAACATCTGGATGATCAAAATCAAGATCCGCATACATCAAATAATCATAATTCCCATTCTCGCTAGACACTTCCCAGTCCCATGCTTTACCTATGCCCCTAAATTTATAAATTCGGTTTAATTTCCTTCCTTCATCCCAATCCGTTCCGTCAAAATGATACCATTTCCATTTGAAATTAGAATAAGAATCTCCACGCCCTGGAAAGTTAAATCCCGTCCACGCACTAATTTCATAATCACCTGATACTTCAATATTCCGATTGCTCGGGTCTACCTCAACTGCTGTGACAGTTTCTGTATAATCAGCCCCACCTTTATGATTCATAACTACATCACCGTATACATCGATGTTTTTCTTATGTAAAGCGTCAATTGCAGATTTCAATTGTGCTTTCGTCCCATATTTCGTCCGCACTGTTCCCTTTTGATTGAATTCCCCCAGATCATATAAATCATATGCTCCATATCCTACGTCATTTTGCGTAGTTCCTTTATATGCAGGTGGTATCCAAACAGATGTAATTCCTTTTTCCGCTAAATTTTCAGCATCAGTACGCAAACGATTCCAATGATTCCCATCATTCGGAGCATACCACTCAAAATACTGCATTAACGTTCCATTGTTAACTGTATCTGCATATGCTTTACTCCCCTCATATATACTAGGTAAAAACATAACAACTGACAATCCGACTATTGTTATTCTTTTAAACATCTGTACACCATTCCCTTCCAAGAAAGCGTTTGCATAGTTTATCAGAATTATTATAATATTCGTCCCACCGTTAGTAAAGTAGCAATCTCTCACTCTCTCATATTATTTTTAATCTAATTTCAAATATTCAACGTAGTTTTAATTTCACATCCTATTCAAGATTGTTTACAATTTACCTATAAAAGCATAACGGAGGGATTTCGATGACAGACTTTCAAAAACAATTTTTCGCACGATTACATATAGAAGAAAAAGACACAGTTTCATTTGAAGATTTATCTAACATTATGTACGCAATGGCACAAACTGTTCCTTTTGAAAACTTAAATATTCTCGAAAAGAATTTTAAAGAAATATCAAAAGAAAATTTGAAAGAGAAAATTTTAGTAAATAACCGTGGCGGTCTTTGTTATGAACTCAACCCTACTATGTATTACTTCCTGAAAGATTCTGGATTTGATGTTCATCTCGTTTCAGGAACAGTTTATAACGCTGCAAACTCCATATGGGCTGTTGATTCTGGCCATATCGCAACCGTTTTAACACATCATAATGAACTTTATTTAATTGAAGTAGGATTCGGATCATACTTACCTCTTGCCCCTGTCCCTTTCTCAGGTGAAGTCATTCACTCTATTACAGGAGATTATCGTATTCGTAAAGAAATGACCGAAAAGGGAAACTACATTTTAGAGATGCGGAAAAACAATGAGTTCTTGGATCAATCTTCTGCTGATGATTGGACGTTAGGCTATGCATTTTATATAGAAGAAGTGGATGAAGAAAAAGCAAATACAGCACAAAAAATTATCGTTGAACATGAAGGATCACCCTTTAATAAAGTACCTCTTATTGTAAAACTAACTGAAGATGGGCATGCCTCTTTAACGAAAGATAGCCTTACAGTAGCAAAAAATGGTAAAAAAACGAAAGAAACCGTTACAGACATGCAATATACAAACCTTTTACATTCAAAATTCGGAATTACACTATAAGTAAGTAAGCCTTGTTATTTCAGCAGGGCTTTTCAATTTTCAGCAGGGATTTTTTGCAATTTGTTGTATTTCATAGTTATATAGAAATATAACTACATGTTTAGAAAGGAAATGATTATGACAGAACTTAAAGATCGATTACAAGTAGCTGATATAGAAAAATGGGATTTAACAGACATTTACCATACAATTGAAGATTGGGAAAGTGATTTTCATAAAATTGAAGTATTAACGAAGGAATTACACGAGTTTAATGGAAATATTCACGATGGCAATAGTTTATTAGCTTATTTAACGAAGAGTGAAGAAGTTTCTAGCATAATATCTTTAATGTTCGCTTATGCACGATTACAATCTGACCTTGATACACGCGATACTGACGCGCAATCTCTTGTCGATAAAGTATCACAATTACACGTGAAAGTAAGTGCAGCGAAATCTTTCTTTTCCCCCTTCTTACTTAGCATAGACGAAAACACATTACATTCTTACATAGAAGAAACAGAAGGCTTACAATATTATAAAGAAGACTTATTTGAATTATACCGTTATAAAAAACACGTATTAAATAAGGACCAAGAAGAAATTTTATCACGAATGGGTGAAGCTCTTTCTTCTCCACAGCACACATTTGGTATGTTAAATAATGCAGATATATTATTTGGTGAAGTGACGACTGACGATGGAGAAAAAGTGAACTTAACACGCGGAATGTATGCAAAGTTAATAGAAGATACGAATCGTGAAAAGCGTAAAGAAGCTTATAAAGCATATTACAAACCATATGTTCAGTTAAAGAATTCCATAGCATCTACTTTATCCGCTGCTATTAAAAATAATGTTACTGTTTCGAAATTAAGAAACTATCCATCAGCGCTAGAGAAATCATTATTTGGCGATATGGTTCCAAAAGAAGTATATGAAAACCTAATTGATACAACGAAAAAAAACATTCAAACATTACATACATACAATGAAATTCGAAAAGAAAAATTAAACGTAGATGAACTAAGACAATACGACTTAGGCGTCGATTTAGTAGAAGGTGCAAAACAAGACATCCCATATAGTGAAGCATTTGACATTATGATTGCATCACTAGCTCCTTTAGGAGAAGAATATATTGAGACATTAAAAAGTTTTAAAGATAAAAGATATATAGACGTAAGAGAAACACCAGGGAAACGTTCTGGTGCTTATAACTTTGGTGTATACGGCGTTCATCCTTTCATTCTTTTAAATCATCACGATGATTTAAACAGCCTGTTCACTCTTACTCATGAATGCGGTCACGGTATGCATACGCACTATTCACATGGATACCAACCAAGAATTTCTGCACATTATTCTATCTTTGTCGCAGAAGTCGCTTCTACAGTAAATGAAGTGTTATTAATTCACTATTTATTAAAAGAAGCAAAAGATACGAACGTGCGTAACCATTTAGTTAACCATTTTATTGAGAAATTTAAAGGTACTTTCTTTACACAAATTATGTTTGCAGAATTTGAAAAAATCACACACGAAATGGCTGAACAAGGTAAACCATTACATGCACAAGTCTTCAGTGAAATTTATGAAAAGCTATTTAAAGAATATAACGGTGATTCACTTGTATTTGATGAAGAAGTAAAATACGGATGGGCTAGAATCCCTCATTTCTATCGCCCGTTTTACGTATACAAATATGCAACTGGATTCGCATCTGCCATTCAAATCGCTGATAAACTATTAAGCGGTGAGCCGAATGCTCAGAAAAATTATATTGAATTCCTTAAAGGCGGAAGTTCAGACTACCCATTAAACTTATTGAAAAAAGCTGGCGTCGATTTAACAACGCCAGAACCGATTGAAAGTGCATTGAAACAATTCACTCAACTTGTTGAGGAGTTTTCAGCTCTATAAAAAAGAGCCTCTCGCTAGAGGCTCTTTTTTATATTCCCTTTCCTTCTATTAAATCATTCGCCATTTTCCTAAATTCTTGATTAAATGCATCATTCATACCATTTTGGACGTTAGAAAATAATATGACAAACGTTCGTTTATCCCAGTTAAAATTATTAAATGTGTTCCAACCAGCTAATACACCGTGGTTATGATAATAATCTGGGTAAATATAGAAACTAAATCCATATTTTCTTGCAGGTGATGCAGAAAACATATCTGATACACTTTGTTTAGAAAGTAGTTTACCATCCATAATAGCTTCATCTAACTTTTTCATATCTTCAACAGTCGTATACATTTCACCACAACCATACAGCCAGTTCATTTTTAAGCGAGGTGTGGCTATTAACTTATTATCTTTTTTCGTATACCCTTCTGCTAAGAAAATATCTTCTGGGAGTGTTGCGCCCATTCCAGATTCATGCATTTCAACAGGATTCAAAATATTTTCTTTCACATATTCAGCAAGTGGTTTATTTGATATTTTTTCTACAATATATGCAAGCACCATATAATTATAATCTGTATATTTCCATCCTGTCCCTGCTGGAAATTGTAACGTTTGTGCCCCAATCCACGTTACTAATTTTAACCGTGATGCTGCGTCAACACTACCTTGTCCCTGTTCTGGTAATCCAGACGTATGTGTTAACAAGTTTCGTAACGTAATGTTTTTATCTGCTGGAAACGATTGGATATATTTATTTACATTGTCTTCAATGTTCAACTTCCCTTTTTCTTTTAGTTGCATAATAGATATTGCAACAACTGTTTTCGTAATAGAGCCAATGCGATATTTCGTTCTTGGCGTTGTTAGTACTTGATCTTTCACATTCGCATAACCGTAGCCTTTTCGTAAAATGACATGACCTTTACTTGCTACAAGAACACTCCCATTAAATCCTTTATCTTTTAAGTACTGATCTAGTTTTCCAGCTGCAATTTCATAACGCTTTTTCTCATTCGCATCAATTTCCTGCTTAACATCTTTTTGCTTACTATTTACATTAGAAAATGCCTTTGCATCATATTTTTTTCCTTTATTTGCATGTATTAGTGTAACAACACTTCCACAAAAAACAGCAAAAATAAAGAAAATGATTAACCATTTCTTTAACATACTAGGAGCCCTCTTTTATCTAGTTTCACTTAACGTACATCCATTCTATTTTATATCTTTTAATTATCAAGTATATTATAATATTATTTAATATTCACTCTGTTAAAACTAGATTCCTTTTTCTCACTTTCAATTTTGACTACTCTCTATTGTATTTCTTTCTTGCAAAATTTCCAACATACAATCGGATGCATTACAATATAATTTCAAATTCTTTTGTAACATTTGTTACATACTAAAAAGAATGGAGATGTAATATGAAAAACACCGATAAACGCAATCGTTTAGATGATAAGATGTTTCATTATCGGATAACAAAAAAATAACATGTTATTAATTGAATATTACAGAAAACAGATTATGGCATTAAAAGGAAATGATGCTGAAAAATTTTTAAATAAAATAAATCATGCAACTAACAATAAAGAAAAACAGCTAATTATGGCTAAAATTACAGGTAATTTCAAAAGAGGTAATGAACGAAATTGAAAACGAATCTCATTTACATTTTGATTATACAACAAATAAAAAAAGAAATGTCGCTCATTCAACATTTCTTTAGACTTTCTTCATAAAAAATTTACATTGCTAACATTCCTTCATTTTCTATACTTCCCATATAAGCTAACCGCTGAAATAGTTAGTAATACAACTATGCATAACCACGCATACGTATATCCCTTCTTATCTACAATATAACCAAATAAAGCAGGCGCAGCAATAATGGCAATTTGATTTAATGTAAGTGCAAAACTCACTGTCATCCCTACCGATTCTTCACTTGCTGACTCCGCAACTTCAGTTATAAAAAGACTAAACCATCCAATTGAAAAGAACCCTAACAATGCACTTACACCATACAATACATTCGTTATTGTATGTATGCTCATTACTAATATTAGAATGAAGAAAATAGAAATACAAACAGTTATAAATAAGAGGGTACGCCTATTCCCCTTATAAAATAAATCACTAGTAGTCGCTAATATAACCCTACCAACCATTCCAGAAAAGAACATAACGGAAAATACTTTTCCAGCTAAAATTGGCGTGATTGATTGTTCCAATACTAAAAATTTTATAAAGTGTGCAACTAACACCATTTGCAATGAAATCATACAAATGCCAGTTATATAAATTGCATACAACTCTTTTTTACACATCACTTCTTTTAACTGCATCCAAAAAGAAAGTTTACTACGTTCTTGTTTAACGTTCTCTTGAATATATGGTTCCTTATAAAATATAAAAAATAAAAACCCTCCAATTATACAAATACATGCAATGCTATTTACCGCATAGGCCATATTATATTTTATTGTAAGAAACGGGATCAATACTCCCGCTAATGTACCACCAATCGGTATACCGGCTTGTCTAATCCCCATCGCTAACCCGCGATTTTCTTTTGAGAACCACTTCATTATCACCTTACTTCCTCCTGGCTGCGAAACACTATAAAACGTTCCTACTAATAAAAGTACAAAAAGTAACCCATTAAATCCATTGACCATATTAGTCAGTAAAAACGAACCTCCTAGTAAAAATGAACTTATCGAAATTAACAACTTTTCATTGTATTGATCAAGTAGCCGCCCGACAAAAAGCATACAAAATAGCGGTCCTATATTTACAACACTTACTAACAATCCAATCTCCGTATTCGTAAGTGCATATTCTTCTTTCCAAAATAAAGCAAACGCTCCAACACCATACGTTATAAGTGTCGCTGTTGTTTGAGCAACCGTCGCAAAAATTAACATAACCCACTTATAAGTACTATTCACCCTTTCTTCCATTAACACAATAATCCCTCCATCCCCTTCCATTGTATGAAAGTTCTGATATCATATAAAATAAAGATTTATCATGTAATCCATCAAAAAAAATGATACTTTTTCTGGAGGGATGATACTTGGATATAAAAGATTTAACTGTATTTTACGAAGTTGCGAAAGAAAAAAACATATCTCACGCAGCTAAAAATTTAAACTATGTACAGTCTGGCGTAACAATGCGTATGAAACAACTAGAAAACGAATTAGGTGTGCCTTTATTTTACCGAAACGGAAAAGGTGTAACTTTAACTTCTAACGGTGAGATTTTATTAACATACGCCAAACAAATTATCCACTTAATGGATCAATCTGTTAAAGCAGTTCAAAGTAATGGGATCGAACCAAGAGGCACTTTAAAAATTGGATGTACAGAATCTACAACCGCTGTAAGACTTCCATCTATATTAACGGCCTATTATGAGAAATACCCAAAAGTCGAATTGATTTTAGAATCAAATACGACAGAACAATTAATTAGGCTTGTACTAGAACGAAAACTGGACGGAGCGTTTATAGCTGGCTCTACTCAGCATGCTGAACTTCATACAAATATATTTCGTGAAGAAGAATTAGTTCTCATTAGCAAAAAGCCTTTATCTTCCTTTAAAGAAATAGGAGACATGAATTTACTTGCATTTAGTCACGGGTGCTATTATAGAAATTTATTAGAAGATTGGCTTCAAGAAGAAGGAATTTCACCTAAGCGAGTATTTGAGTTTGGAACAATTGAAGCGATACTCGCATGTGTAAAATCAGGTATGGGCATAGCAATTATGATGAAGTCTATTTTAAATGGTCATAAACATGACATATCATTCAATCCTTTACCAAATAGCTTCAAAAAAGTTCCTACTACTTTTATTACTAGAAAAGATATATATCACTCTGCTGCATTACAAAAATTTATGGAGATGACTCACAATGCGTGAAAAGAAAATACGTGGTATGAAACGAAAAACAAACACTATGATAAAGCGAATTGAGGAACATATAAAAACGTTCCCTTCTACTTTCTATAACGATGAATATTGGAATATGCTATTGCCAGTTTCGCAAGCTTTTATTGACTCTCGTAAAACACCTAGAAAAGTAAAACGGTTATGTATTCAAACCTTATTAAATCAAGCAAATCATTTAATAAATATGAAACCGAGCGATACCCATACATATCGAGTTGTTGTTTTGATTTCTATAAATAATTTATGGGATTCGCAAATCATTATATTTAAAAATGAGGACTACTTTCATAATTTCTTTAATAGAGATAGTGAATTTCAAAAATGGATTCTTCTTTCAAATGAAATTGATTTTTGGGAGACATGGGAAATTTCAGTTTGTCATTCCTTCAAAACGCTTCACTTTCAAGAAATTATTTATGATGCAGATGAATGCTATGAAAAAGAGATTACGTTTATCGGGGAGTTAAATTAAAAAGGGTATACCTAAAACACTGGTATACCCTTTTCCACTTATTTTTCCTTTAATACACTATGTAATCGATCCGGATAATTTGTAAACATTCCTGTAGCACCCCATTTGATTAACAGTCTCATATCGGGTTTCTCATTAATTGTATAAGGGTGAATTAACAGTCCATTTTTCCTAGCCATTTTCATATATGACTCATCAATAATTAGTTCTCCGTTATCATTACGTAAGTTTGGTCCAATACCAGCTGCATACTTTTTAATTTCTTGAAAATCATCATTTGTTACACTTTTCGGTTCATGTGTAATACCAGACCATTCAACAATTTCATTGTTTTCATTTGGATAATACCAAAGCAATTGAACTAACGGAATATTTTCATTCATACTATGAATCTTTTTCAAACTATCTTTACTAAATGATTGAATCATAACACGGCTAGAAGACATGTTTTGGCCTACTAAATTATATTTTTGTAACAACGCCAACAATTTCTCTTCCATTCCTGGATACACATCTGGTGATTTTGTTTCAATATAATACTTCATACTTCTTCCATACTTTTGGAAGATTTCTTCAAGAGTTGGAACCTTTTGCCCAACATACTCTTGCTTAGCCTTTTCTGGATACGCTTTATTAAACCATGATCCAGCATCTAAACTCTTTATTTCGCTTAACGTTTTATCTCGTACTTCGCCTGTTCCATTTGTAGTGCGATCAACTGCTGTATCATGCATTGCAATTAATTGGCCATCCTTTGTTAATTGAATATCTAACTCTAAATAATCCGCTTTCATTTTTTTCACTAGATCATAAGAAGCAAAAGTATGCTCAGGTGCATGTCCACTTGCTCCGCGATGTGCAATATTTAAAAACTTATTCGTATTCCATTCATGCTTTCCTTCTGCTTTCGCATGAACAGCTCCCCCAGCAAAGATGCTTCCTGTCATAAAGAAAATAACTAAAACGCTAATAATCTTTCTCATCCTTCAAACCCTTCCTACGTTGCAAATTTCAACAAGCTAATGAGATTTACACGAAATAGAAGACACACTTTCATTATTTTTATAAACCTATATTAAAATTCCAATCTTACAAATGTTTTCTATATTATTAATATAGAAAACTAGTATTATCCTATTTAATTTCTATAGCCCTCCTTTTCACATGTAACTCCCTATTTTGTACGGTTCATTCAATAAAAAAAGCCATAAATTATTTAGAATACACTCCTGTATCCCTAAATAAATTTATGGCTTTTCTCAAATATCTCCGGCCTCTATTAACTTGTCGAATTTAATCATATCAAACCTATTGAAATTTGTGAATATTTTTTTCAGTACAGTGAAGTACATAAAACAATATTTCTGTAGTTACTTAAAAATCACATAATAAATTTCTCATTACCTCTTCCAATACTATATCTGGATTTACTACCGTTTTTTCCGAACGCCATCCGATAAAGCCATCTGGTCTAATTAATACAGCACCTCCATTCTCTATACCATATAATTTGCTAAAAATATCTTCTGGAACAATAAAGTCTCCACTTAAGCCAACACGATACCCTTTTAGATGTATTCCTAATTTAGCTGAAACAGCATGTGCTGCCTCAGCCCAAGAACTATTTTCTACTCCTGTAAGTAATACAAAACTGTTACCGAATAAGTCTAATGTAGAAACTTTCTTCCCCTCATACGTTCCCCATAAATGTGGCGCTCGCGTTCCAGGTCTTCCGTTCAACTCTATACTATCCATTCTATGCGGAGTGACTGAATCATCTATAATCGCCTCTGAACAATACTGATATCCAACTGTAACAGCTAAACCATCCATATTATTCAAACTGCCTTCCTCTCTATTCGCAGCACGAAACAGTAAACTACTTGCATAAGCTGTCGTTAATTTTGCAACAGAGTGTCTCTCCTCATGATATGTTTCTAACAATTTTGGTTTTGCCTTCCCTTTTATAACAGCCGCTAATTTCCAAGCTAGATTGTGCGCATCTTGTATTCCTGTATTTGAACCAAATCCTCCTGTTGGCGGCATAATATGTGCAGAATCGCCAACTAAAAAGGTTCGATTTCCTTGAAATTTCACCGCTGTACTTTCAGCGGCTTCCCACGGTAAAACACTTAATATTTTTGATTCAACATTTGTACTTCCAATTGCTATTTGAATAATTTGTTTACAACGTTCTATAGTGAAGTCCTCTAGCCCCTCTCCTTTTAATGGATCGTAGGCTACATGATAAATCCATTTTTTTACGTTATCAACCGGGATAAGTGCACCAAGAACCTCCGGATGAAGTACCATCGAAAAACCGAATGCATCTCCTTGTATAAACTCACTTAAATCAGCTTCAAAATAAATATTCATATAATAGCCACCAATGGTTCCACGACCCTCAGTTTTAATCCCTAACTGCTCACGTATTTTACTTTTCGCTCCATCCGCTGCAATTACATAGTCACAATGTATGACACTTTCTTTTTCTGTTTCACGATTTCGAATCGTTGCTTTTACCCCGTTTTCATTTTGTTCAAATGAAACTAATTCATGATAAAAAGATAGTTGCTCGCCTAATGTTTTCGCTTCTTGTAACATCATCTCTTCTAAAATAATTTGATAACACGCAGTTTGTTTTGATGGACTAATCTTTTCTATTTTTTGAAGTAACTCTTCATCGTTTCCGTATTGCGTCGCTCTCATTTGTTCCAATTCTTCTTTATTCGCCTCAGCTATTGTATGAACCGCTATTCTTCCTCTGCAGTTCTCTAATGCTTTACCTGCCAATTTAATTCTTTTTTCCAAGCCTAATTCTCGAAATAACTCCATTGTACGTAAAGTAAGACCGCCTGCTTTCGGATGAATGGCAGTAGACGGATGCCTTTCAATAAGTAAGTACTCAATATTATGTTTTGCAAGAAATAACGCAGACGCTAACCCAGATAATCCCCCTCCAACAATTAAAACTGGTACATAATTCGATTTCATATATTTACCCTCCACATCATTGTTCTGAGCTCAGTGACATAAATATAATCAAAAAAAACATTAAAATATAGACTTATATTTCATTTTGAATTATCATATAAATAGATTACGCCCCAAAATTCCTTTTACCTTTTCATACATCTATAATCCACCTGAATTGTGTCTGTATGAAAGTGTAAAACAAAAGAATGTACTTTACGTTGAATCATGTTCTATCGTAAAAATCAAAAATAATACAAACATTATAAGCGGTCGTAACCTTATGGATTATACAAGGTTACGACCGCTTATTTTATTGTTACATCATTTTTTGTTTTTAAAACTTCATCTATTGTGTTATGTAATCCTTCCAATCCCTTTTCTATCTCCCTATAATTTTCAACAATAAAAAATTCATTCGTCTCGATTTTCTTTCTCAATATTGCACCTCATGCAACAATCATGTAGCATTACCGTATCGAAGTAATGGTTCATCATCTTAAACCTTTCGACTAATTACCTGGAGGCAAAGTGATTGAAATGAATAAACAAGAACAATTAAATATTATAAAAAAAGATTTTATTGATTCTCAAAAAGTATTATTGGCAATTGGTGATGAAACACGTCAAGCTATTTTATTAGTGCTAATGGAAACGGAATGTCAAACAGGATTACGTGTAGGAGAAATTACGAAGCAAACACACCTTTCCCGTCCAGCAGTATCACATCACCTTAAGATTTTACGAGAAGCTGGCATTATTTTAATGAAAAAAGAAGGTACAAAGAATTTTTATTATATTGATATACGTACAAAATTAGGTTTATTAAAAAATCTTGTATTAGATATTGAGAAGCTATTGTAAAACTTTTATTAAAACTTGGAGGTATAAGAAATGAAAGCAATGATAATTGATAGATATGGAAAAGTCCCAATGCGTATGGCAGAGGTACCTACTCCTGAAATTAATGAGTATGAAGTGCTCGCAGAAATTCATGCAGCTAGTATTAACCCAATTGATTTTAAAATACGTGATGGAAAAGTTAAAATGTTACTGAAATATGAAATGCCTCTAATCCTTGGGAATGACTTTTCCGGTGTCATCACGAAGGTTGGATCAAAAGTGACTCGTTTTAAAGTCGGTGATGAAATATATGCTCGTCCAAGAAAAAATAAGATTGGTACTTTCGCGGAGTATATAGCCATTCATGAAGATGATATTGCTTTAAAACCAAAAAATCTAAGTTTTGAGGAAGCGGCTTCGATTCCACTCGTTGGCTTAACATCATATCAAGCATTACATGACATCATGCAATTACAAAAAGGTCAAAAGATTTTAATTCACGCTGGATCCGGTGGTGTTGGTACTTTCGCAATTCAGTTAGCAAAAATAATGGGTGCCATTGTTACAACGACTGCTAGTGAAGCTGGTGCAAATTTAGTAACGTCTCTTGGCGCAGATGAAATTATTAATTACAAAACAGAAAAATTTGAAGATATACTACAAAATTATGATGCGGTATTTGATACAATCGGCGGTGCAACACTTGAAAAATCATTCAATATTATAAAAAGCGGAGGAAACATTGTTTCCGTTTCAGGTATGCCGAATGCTCGCTTCGGTAAAGAATTTGGTTCAGGATTCTTTAAAACTCTCTTATTTTCATTAGCCAGCAAAAAACTTACTGCACTTGAAAAAAAGCATAATGCTCAATATTCATTTTTATTTATGAAGCCAAGCGGGGATCAATTACGTACTATTGCAAACTATATTGAAGCCGGAAAAATCAAACCGGTAATTGATCGAGTCTTCCCTTTTGAAGATGCGCAAAAAGCAATGGAATATTCAGAGTCTGGAAGAGCAAAAGGAAAAATAATTGTAAAAATTAAATAATAATAAAACCTCCATTTTCTTAAAATGGAGGTTTTAAATTTGCTGTTAAATAGACATAGTGCAATGAAGTCCTTACAATAGATTGCAAGGGGAAATATTATATTATACTTTTAGTTAACTTTACAAAGAATACATACGTACAAATACATAACTTAAAATACAAAAAGGAGGAGATACAATGACTAAAAATAATGAAACAGGTTGGAATTTAGATAATAGTTATACGACTTTACCACAATCATTTTATACAGAAATCCCCCCTACTCCCGTAAGTTCACCGGAGTTAGTTAAACTAAACCATTCATTAGCGATATCTCTTGGCTTGACCCCTGAAGAACTGAAAAAGGAAGCTGAAATTGCTATTTTCGCTGGTAATGCACTCCCAGAAGGAGCTCATCCATTAGCTCAAGCATATGCTGGCCATCAATTCGGACATTTTAATATGTTAGGCGACGGTCGTGCTCTTTTAATTGGCGAACAAATTACTCCTTCAGGTGAGCGTTTCGATATTCAACTGAAAGGTTCTGGCCCTACTCCCTATTCACGCCGAGGAGATGGCCGTGCTGCACTCGGTCCGATGCTACGTGAATATATCATTAGTGAGGCAATGTATGCACTTGATATTCCGACTACTCGCAGTTTAGCAGTTGTCACAACTGGTGAAGCAACATATCGTGAAACAAAGTTACCTGGAGCAATTTTAACTAGAGTAGCTAGTAGCCATATACGCGTCGGTACATTTCAATATGCTGCAGCTCGTGGTTCAATAGAGGACCTGAAATCACTAGCTGACTATACGATAAAAAGGCATTACCCAGAAATTGAAGCTCATGAAAACCGATATACTGCATTACTACAAGAAATCATTAAAAGACAAGCCAGTCTTATCGCAAAATGGCAACTTGTTGGATTTATCCACGGTGTAATGAACACTGACAATATAACGATTAGTGGCGAAACAATTGATTACGGTCCTTGTGCATTTATGGACAATTACAATCAAGGAACCGTATTTAGCTCTATTGACACACAAGGTCGTTATGCATATGGAAATCAACCATATATGGCCGCATGGGACCTCGCTCGATTAGCAGAATCTTTAATACCAATTCTGCACGAAGATGAAGAAGAAGCATTAAAAATCGCCCAAGACGAAATTTCGAAATTTAGCGTACAGTATGAAAACCATTGGTTCCTTGGAATGAAAAAGAAATTAGGACTATTTAGTACCGAAGAACAAGATCAACCACTTATTGAGCAACTTTTAAAAATGATGGAGAAATATAAAGCGGATTATACAAATACATTCCGTTCATTAACTCTTGATGCTATCGAAAATACAGCTCTATTTGAAAGTCCTGAATTTAAAGAATGGTACAAACTGTGGCAATCTCGATTAGAAAGACAAGAACATTCGAAAGAAAACGCCTACGAGATGATGAAAAATAATAACCCATCCATCATCCCGAGGAACCACCGTGTAGAAGAAGCACTAGAAGCAGCTGTCACAAATGGCGATTATAGCGTAATGGAGAAACTTCTTGAAGCTTTATCAAATCCTTATGCGTATTCTACAGATCAAGAAGAATACTGCATTCCGCCTGCACCGACGAATCGCCCTTATCGTACTTTTTGTGGGACTTGATTGTTTAATATGTAAAAAGGTGCGTTCATATAAATTGTGTGAACGCACCCTTTTTATATCCCCCACTCAACTAAAACTTTAAAATGCACATCCCCCGATGCCATTTCTTTAATCCAAAACAAATTCTACACTATTCCAATAGACTTACTCGTAAGCTTGTTAAACAAATATTGAGAAATATAAAACATCATTTCTAAATATTTTTATTTTTGATACTATATTTTATAAGAATATTCAAAAAGCGAGGGGATTTCATGAACGTTCAACTACAAGGTAATGAACAAATTACAAAATTATTTAATGACTGGTATAGAGCTATCTTACAGCATCAAACTACCCATGCAACAAAAATAAAAAAAGATATTGAAAATATCATCTCTAATTCAGAAGAAGATACAAACCTACAATTGTATTATTCACTTTTTAATTTCAGATACAAAATTTTAACAGATGGTTTAAATATTAATAAAGATGATTTTAATAAAATTGATTCTTTCCCACTTCCAGAGAATGGGCTATTTTCTTATTATTATCATTTTTTCAAGGCTATTCACAATACAATTATTGGAAACTACAATGCAGCAAAACACCTTTTCGAGAACGCTAAAAAGCTGCTAATACACGTATCTGACGAACTAGAGAATGCTGAATTTAACTACCGCTTAGCTTCCTATTATTATCAAACATATCAACCACTAGTAGCAATCCAATCTGCAAATGAAGCTAAAGCGATTTTTTCAAAACATATAAACTGTGAAATTAATGTTGCTTTGTGTGATAACATCTTTGGTTTATCTTGTATTGATTTAAAACAGTTTGAACAAGCTGAAATTAGACTTGATTCAGCATTAAATATTCTACAGAAGTATTCAGAGGAGACTTTATCATTAAGAGTACGACATAATTTAGCTTGGCTATATGCAAGTCAAAACCTTTCAGAGTTAGCAATGCGTCATATTTCAGAGGTTACAACTAAGCAACCAAATCACTTTAAAGCACTTTTTGTTGAAGCACGTGAATACTACAAGCTTGGAGAATATACTCAGGCTAAAGAACTTATAAAAAAAGGATTAAACATTTCAAATAAACTAGAAAACAAAGAGTTTCAATATCGTTTCATGATTTTAAGAGAACTAAATAATAAAACTTCTATAAATGATTTAGAAATGATAATTTTGGAAGGAATTTCTTACTTTAAAACAGAAAACCTTTGGGAATGTATACAAGAGTACACTGATGTTCTAGCAAATATGTTTTATGAAAAAGAAGACCATATAAAAGCTAGTCAATACTTTTACATGGCCAATCAAGCAAGAAAAAAACATGAAGAAAAGGGAGCTTTGATATAATGAAAAAGATTAAATTGAGCATCATTGGCTTAGCTGTTATTAGCATCACAACTCTTGGATTAAGCTTCACCTCAGAAACACCGAAAACACAGTTAGGATATGTAGCATTAAACATTGGGGACACCCCGGCACCCCAAAGACCTGACCTTGTTCAATCCGTTGACGTAAGTAAAGACTACAACTCAACAACAACTGAAAAAGCACTTTAAAAAACGGAAGACCTTCAATTAAGAAGGTCTTTTTAAATACGCTTATTTAGAATATTTCCCTTTCATGTAGGCTTTATTTTCTCATCAACTCCGCAATCCTCTTACTCTCCTCACTACCAACTTTCTCAAGTTTCTCCACAACTAAATTCTGTCTCTCTACAGAATGATTTTGACTTAACTTCGCTTTTCCTTCTATTTTATTTATCTTTATTTTGAATCCAACTATTCCCTTACTTAATCCTCCCATATAATTCGGATCTACATCATTAAGTGAGTAGGTGCTCTCTGGATCTTCATATTTATTTACTAAATCTTGAAGAGAATCTACTAATGTCTTCTCATCTTCAACAATTTCTAATTCACCATATACATGCACTGCAACGTAATTCCATGTTGGTACTGCATTGTTTGTTTCATACCATGACGGAGAGATGTAACTATGTGGTCCTTGAAATATAGCTAGTACTTGCTGAGTCCCAATATCTTTCCACTGTTCATTCAGCCGTGCGAAGTGACCATGTAAAGTAAGGGTCTCCCTATTTAATAACAACGGCAAGTGCGTTGCATATGGTTCTCCGTTATGTTGAGAAAATAATGTCGCAAAGCTATTTTGTTCCATTATTTCGTACTTCATCTCTTCATCTTGTATTGCGAAATATTTTGGTATGTACATAAGCTCCCTCTTTTCCGCTCTTTTCTATTTTATTTCCTATTATATTTAGTAACCGCATCAATCAACAGGGCCAATTTGTATTTGTTTTATAATGGCAGCTTTCTATTTCAAAACAATAGGCAGCATGTATTCCATGCTGCTTTAGTTTATTTTTTCTAATATATTTGTAATAAATACGGTCTTACCCTCAATATAACTAGATCGATTTTTCGACTCTCTTGCTAACTCTTCCTTCAAGTTTCCATACTCATTAGCTACTTCAGTATGTTCACGAAGGTAATCTCGAAACACTATATGCCTTCTCAACTCTTCACTATTTTTATCACACACATATAAATGATGTTCCATCCAAACTGTATTTCCCTCGTTCCATGGAACGAACGTATCCTTTCTTCCAAACGCCTCTCTTCCTTTAAAGCTCCATTCTAACTGATGATAGTACCCTATCTTCTCAAGTTTTTTTACTACCTCATGAAAAATTTCGTACTCTTCTATTACAATATCAATATCTAGTATTGGTTTTGATGCAAGCCCTTTAACAGATGTACTCCCAACATGTTCAATAGATACAATGCTGTCTTCCATTACATTGTTAATAAGAGTGTATATTTTATTAAATTCACTTTCCCATTTGACATTATATTCTTCGATAGCAATTCTCTGCTTCAACGTACCCCTCTTCTCAAAACAAATTATAACCGTTGAATATGAGTATCCTTAAAATCCGTCTCATATTTCAATCCATATCCAAACATTCGATCCATTCCAATATGTGCTGTCCATATTAAGCCAATCATTATAACGATATCCATCTTAAAATAGACACCTATTAGAACAATTAATATGGATATGATATATGTGTGACATACATTATATATTTTCGCACCAACGTGATTATTAATCCCATATGCTAACATTGATAGATCCGGCGCTAAAAGGAATACAAAAAATATAATCCAACTAAACTCATATATCGAATACATATAAATCGTGGCTAAAAATACAACCATTCCTTCAAAATGTACAATACGTTTTTGCATTATTTATCATTCCTATTTTTCTATATTTATTGATACATTTTCATCGCTGAAAGTATTCTTTTTATTTTTTGACCAGATGGTTGCTAATATTGGCCCTGCAATGTTATGCCATACTGCCGCTAATACACTTGGGAGTGCAGCAACCGGTCCAAAATGCAAAATACTTTCCAGCTATATTACTTTCATCCACTCAGCCCCTATCTTTTAATTGAAACACCTTTTTCGGATTCAAAATATTTTGCGGATCAAGAACTTTCTTTATTTTCTCCATTACAAATAATGCCGCCCCATGTTCTTCTTCTTGATACTTTCGTTTCCCGATTCCAACGCCATGTTCTCCTGTACACGTTCCTCCTCGTTTAAGAGCATACTGAACGATACTTTCATTTATTTCGTCTGCCTTCTTCACTTCCTCCTTATCATTTGTGTCAATCATTAAGAGTACATGGAAATTCCCATCCCCAACATGACCGAGAATACCGCCAATAAGCCCTACTTTATGTAATACCTCTTTCGCATGTTGAATCGCTCCAGCTAATTCCGAAATTGGTACACATACGTCTGTACTCATTAGCTTTTTACCAGGATAACTATGCACGTAAGAGTACGCTAAGTTATGTCTTGCATCCCACAGCTTATTTCTCGCTGCTGTTTCCGTCTCAAACGCAATTTCTATACATTTATGATCAAGAACGATTTCTTTCGTAAATTCAATATCTTGCTTTAACCCTGCTTCATTGCCGTGAAACTCTAAAAACAGTGTCGGTTCTTCTCTGTAACTTGTTTCATTGTAATAATTTACTTGTTTCATAGATAATTCATCAACGAGTTCAATTCTCGCGATTGGAATACCTGCTTGTAATATGTTAATTACAGCTTCTACTGCATCATTTATAGTTGGAAACGATGCCCTCGCAGCCATAACATGTTCTGGTATACCGTATACTTTTAAAGTTAACTCCGTGAAACATCCAAGTGTTCCTTCTGAGCCTACGAAAATACCATTTAAATGATAACCTGATGATGACTTCGCCGCTAAATTCCCGGTATGTATTACTCCTCCATCAGCAAGAACGACTTCTAAATCTCGAACTTGATCACGCATTACCCCATACTTTACCGCTGTCGTTCCGCTCGCATTTGTAGCAGCCATTCCTCCTAACGTTGCATCAGCTCCTGGGTCTACACTAAAAAATAATCCATACTTTTTCAATTCTTTATTAAGCTGAGAGCGCGTCACCCCTGGCTGTACTCTCACAAGAAAATCCTTTTCTCTTATTTCAAGTATTTTGTTCATAAGAGAAAAGTCCATTGTAATTCCTTTTTCGTAAGGAATTACATGTCCCTCTAAACTGGACCCTACTCCAAATGGAACGACAGCTGTTCCGTGCTGAATCGCTATTTTCATTATCGCGCTAACTTCTTCGGTCGTTTTTGGAAAAACAACTACATCAGGTAAACTACTACTATGGTAAGATTCATCTTTACTATGTAACTCTCGTACTGTCATATTTATTACTACTCGATCTTCAGGAAGTATGCCTTTTAATTCATTTACTACATGTTCAATTGTTATTTCCATAATCAACTCTCCTTTTTAATTTTAAAACAAGTATACCATCTTTATACAAAATAATTAGAAAAATAAGATTATTAAACCTGAACATACAAAAAAGAACCTGCAGCACACGCTACAAGTTCTTTTTCACTACATTTTAAACGATTTCTTTATTAACAACATAAACCAAATTAAAGTAACTGCCATCAACGAATGAGAAAATCCTACAATATAAGTTAACCCTTTAAAGTCAGCTCCATTTAACTGAAGAAGCCCTCTCGCTGCTAGCGAACCTAACATTAATGTTAATGCAATATTATGTAAAACAAACCACTTATTAAACCCTTGCACTTCATGAAACGCGAATACTTTTGCTAATCCTAAAGCAATTAAAAAGAAGAAAAAGCCAAGTACAAGTGTATGCGTATGCAAAAGATTTAACAAAGTAGACCCTAAAATCCCTTTATACTTACCATACTCCCTAGCGAAAATCCCTGATAATAAACCGATAATCAAATACGTAAACGATGCATTATATAATTTCTTCATTATGTACCTCCTTGAGTAGAATGTATAGTGTGTCATATTTAGTAATAATGATAGTTATATAGTAAAAACTCCTAGTCACCTAGGAGTCATTGTATAAGCATCTCACTCTTTACAATCAATCCTAATTATAAGATATCTCTCTATACAAAACAAACGAACTTTATGTGAACAAACACCCCCATTAAAATATGTTGCACTTTTGTTTTACACAATCCATACTAATTGTTATAACTTTTTAAAGGTGGTGTAATTATTGATAGTTCTTGAAACTGAACGTCTTAATCTTCGCTGGTTTGATATAAAAGACGCTCCTTTTATTCTTGAGTTAGTAAACGATCCTGCATGGATTCAGTTTATCGGTGACAAAGGAGTTAGTAACTTAGAAGATGCAAAAAATTATATTGTAAACGGTCCCATCGATATGTATAACAAACTTGGATTCGGCCTTTACTTAGTAGAACGAAAAAAAGATCTCACTCCACTTGGTATGTGTGGCCTTATTAAAAGAGATTCATTAGAAGACGTTGATATCGGGTTTGCCTTTTTAGAGACATTCCGTTCAAAAGGATATGGCTACGAGTCAGCTTCTGCGATAATCGAATACGGTGTACAAAAGCTCGGCATGAAACGAATTGTAGCAATTACTTCTGTAGATAACATCGCCTCAGGAAAGCTTTTAGAAAAAGTAGGATTACGATTTGAGAAAATCATTTCAGATTCAGGAGAAGATTTAAAATTATTTGGGTATAACGCATAGTAAAGAAGGTCGCCGTGAATGGTGACCTTCTTTACTATTTTACTGATCTCGTCATAATACTTTTAGTTCCATTTATAGTTTTGCAGTAATTCTTGTGATTACTACTATGCCTTTCATATCACATTTTTTGGAAATTCATAGAAATAAAACTTTCACATTTAAATAAATTATATTAATATATCAAATAAAGGAAGTGAGAATAAATGGAACAACCGCTATTTTTATTAGTTCTTCAATTCATTGCATTCATATTAATCATTTGTATCGTATATGGAGTGTTGTACAATACCGTATTAAATTTAAATATGCCTAAATGGACTGCACATATAGTAGCTACGGTCTTTTCCCTTGGTATTACCTATCAAGCTTTTATAAATTTTATTTAAAAAACTTTTGTAGCAATTACTTCTATTGTTGATGCAGTAAAGCTTTTAGAAAAAGCAGGATTGCAATTTGAGAGGGTTATTTCAAGATCAGAAAACGTAACCATTTTTTATAAAGTCTTTCCAGCGCAAAATAGTGAAGAAGTTAGTTCCGCTGAAAGTGTGTTTGCATAAAAAGAAATGAATTTAATTGATGCTACAAAAACTTTATTTTAATTCTGGTTCTATTGTTTGGAATCGTTCTAGGGTACCATTTGTGTGGACTTTAAAAATTTTCATTTGCGCACCAAAATGTTGCGTTAAGTAAAATGTATCACCAGTTATTAAATTTCCAATCTTCCAATCAGGTTGATATGTACTTTCCATGGAACTTTCTAAATCCCCAATCATTATTAAATTGATATATAATGAAGATGAACTACTCAACATTTTCGTTAAAGATAGTCTATCAACCTCTAACTACCTAATGAACTCAAGTAAACACATCTTCAGTCATTTTAAGAGGTACAAAAGGCACCCTTTCGGGTGATTTTTGTATAAAAATTCTATTTTTTTATATTCGATACCAACCACGAACCTTTTTAAAATAATAGTATCATTATGTCTCCTTTTTAGAGATTATTTTTAATTACCTTTAATTTTTTGCACCAGAACCGGAAAATCCCTGACTACTCGAAATATCAACTATCAGGTGCTAATATTCAATAACGCGTACTGAAAATGATTAAACATTTTTATAAACCCGTGGAACATTTAAGAAATCAATTTTTCTCTTATCGAAATTTAATTAGCTTACAGTAATACAGTGGTCATATATTTTTAAGAATAACGGAAGAATATATAGAAATTGCTACAGAAATGTGAAGTTTAATTAATTTAGGAGGAACAAACTTGTTTAATCAGCTTGTAAAAGTTATACCGAATTTATTTACGATTGGAAATTTATTGTGCGGTGTTTTCTCAATCACCTTGAATATGAGTGAATATTTAGGAGCAGCCTCCATTCTCATTTTCTTTTCAGCTGTTTTAGATTTTCTTGATGGAAGAATTGCAAGAAAATTAAAAGTGAACAGTGAGTTTGGCATAGAATTGGATTCCTTAGCTGATATTGTTAGTTTCGGCGTCGCTCCTGCGCTTTTATTTCATACGATAGCAACACCTTCTATTTTAACTTCTTTGGCATTTATCCTATTCCCAACAATGGGTGCTTTAAGATTAGCTAAATTTAGTATTAAACCAACTATTGGATATTTTAAGGGATTACCTATTCCAGCTGCAGGATTATCATTGGCTGGTATGGCATTGTTTTCATATAGTAATGCATGGATTACTTTAATCCTCGCCCTCTTAATGGTAAGTCCCATTAGGTTTAAAAAATTTTAATGAAGGTCACGCCCAACGCCATTAAGGAGCATTTTAAATGGATTTAACGCGTCAATAAGTATAAAAAAGCGGGACAATAATATTAAATTAGGTGCCCTTCGAAAAATTAAAACCTTGTATTTATGGCTATTGGGTTAATCCATCGATATGTTATTCTGAAACGTCAGTCCACTTTTAACAGGAGCTCCCTTTATCAAGAGAGCTCCTGTTCTTATTTCTTCTTCTTTTCTGTCGGTTGGCTTTGTTTAGCAAAATTAGATGAATCATCAAAATTCGGTTGCTTTTTACCAGCATTATTACTTCTACCTTTTCCCATATGTAATGCACCTCCCCTCCCCCTTACTATTCCCAATAAAAAAATTCTCTTGCATCCAAGAGAATTTTAAATTGGGTTCTTATTGATAATACCTAAGTACTTCCAACACTGCCATTCCATAAAAGATGGATCCAATGTTAAATTATTTAATGCTAAAACAAATATTACATTTTCATATTTAACTGGATAATCAATTAATAATCCTAATGTATTTCCTGAATCTGCGACAATTATGATTCCCTTTTCTAACACGTCATCTATAACTTCTTTTAATTATTCTTACCTAGCATATAATATTTTCCTACACATTGAGATTGCATGTTGTATAAGGAAGCCCTTCTTCTTTCCATGCAAGAAATCCTCCCTTTAAATTCACTACTTCCTTTATACCAGCTCTTTGTAAAATACTAGCTGCTATAGCGGAACGTAATCCGGTTCGACATTGCAAAACTATTGGAAAATCTTTCGGTATATAATCTAGTTGTTCAAATAGATTACCTAAAGTGATATGTATTGCATCATGAAGGTGTCCTTCCTCCCACTCTTTTTTACTACGCACATCGATAACCTTAACGCTTCCACCTTTTATATGCGGATATAATTCAATCGATGTTTTTTCTTTGTAACTTTCAAATCTATCAAGTCTTTGTATTACTTTTAAGGGTGCAAAAGCAATAATATTATCTAACCCAATAGATTCAAATTCTCTAATAACTGCCTCTACTTTAACCTTTTCCTCATCTAGAATTATTAAAGTTTCTTTTTTATAATCTAATAACCATCCACACCAAGTTGTGAAAGAATTGTTATAAGGTATGTTAATTGACTTCTCGATATGACCTGCAGCAAAACTCTCTACATCCCTTATATCAACTATTTGATGAACGCTCTTCAAAATTTCTTGAAGCTCTTCTACTGTATTAATAGCAGTACTTTTTCTCTTCTTACGAATTGGCGGACCATACTTATTTAAATTCTTCATTAATGAAAAATACTTTGGAGGCTCTGGCTGTCCCGTCAATAAAGTCGATATAAAATCACTTTCTTCATTACACTGAAATGCCCAATTGAACATCTTTTCATAACCTAATGTAGAAGTTGGAATTGCTCCTAATGCTTTTCCACATGCGCTTCCCGCACCATGTGATGGCCATATTTGTAAATAATCAGGAAGTATTTTTATTTTTTGTATAGAATTAAATAATTGTTTCGCTCCTATTTTTGCAGTATCCTTAATACCGACTGCAGTTTCTAATAAATCCGGTCTTCCTATATCTCCTACAAATATAAAATCACCTGTGAATATTCCTATCGGTTTATCATTCGTATAATTATTTTGACTTGTATCAGTTACTAAAAAAGAAATACTTTCAGGCGTATGCCCTGGGGTGTGTATTACATTAAATTTTATATGACCTACTTTAAACTCCGTGCCCTCTCTAACCAATTTGTATCGACCTTCGTTAAGATATTGATATTTCCAATCACAATCTCCTTCATCAGATACATATAAATTTGCATGGTAAAGAGTAGAAAGTTCTCTAGACCCAGAAAGAAAATCAGCATGAATATGAGTCTCAGCCGCAGCAATTACTTCCATCCCCTCTTTCTTAGCAAACTCTATATATTGTTCTATATAGCGACTGGGATCAATAACGATTGCTACGCCTTCTTTCTGACAACCGACTAAATAGGAAGCATGTGCTAATTTTTCATCATAAAAATATTTTAAAAGCATAGCTATTCCCTCCAATTAGTTATTTCAAATTGATTTTCAATTTTTGTAACCATTTTTTATCTTCTCCTATAGAATCCCTTTCAACATTAAATTCCAATACATATATGGCAACATATATCTTTTAAGTAAAAACATACTATACCGTTCTTTCGCTTGATTAAATGGAAACGTTTCTTGAGGCTCATGTTCATAGTTAAATTCAGCAAGTATAAGACTTTTATATCCTGTAACAATCGGACATGATGTATATCCATCATATTTAGCCTGTAAATCTCTTCCGCTAAGTACATCCATAATATTTTGTTTTAAGACGGGTATTTGTTTTCGAATTGCTGCTCCAGTTTTAGAGGTAGGTAAATTGGTACAATCTCCAAGTCCAAAAATATTTTTATATTGCACATGCTGCAAAGTATAAGGGCTTATATCTACCCATCCCTGATGATCACTTATCTCACTCTCTTTAATAAAATTAGGTGGCCCCATTGGCGGAACAACATGTATCATACTATATGGTACGGTTTCTCTTTTTAGTGTTTGCGTATCTTCAAAAATTGCCTCTCTCTTTTCGGCGATAATTTCCACTAGATTTTTATTATAATTCGTTATAATTTGCTTTCTTTCTAGTACTTGTTCTAAAGTATTTGCATATCGTGGAACCTGAAATATGTTATTGTTTGCAGAATAAAATATTACTTTACTTCTGTTTCTTACACCACTATTACAAAAATACTCCTCTGCTAAGTACATAATTTTTTGTGGAGCACCACCGCATTTAATAGGAGTATTAGGGTGGGTAAAAAGCGCATTTCCTCCTTTAAATTTTTCGATTTCTCTCCAAGTAGAATCAACATATGTATAAGAATAATTGCTACATACCCCATTAGTGCCAATAGACTCTTTTAAGCCTTTAATACTGTCCCAATTTATTTGTATACCAGCTGCTACAATAAGAATTTCATACTCAAGTAGCAGTCCGTCATCTAAAAGTATCTTATTTTCAGATGGAAATAACTTAACAACACTTTTAGGGATCCACGTTGCCCCTTTTGGAATAAGCGATTCCTGATTACGCATCGTACTTTCCTTTGAAACAATTCCTCCCCCCACTAAACTCCATAGTGGCTGAAAGTAATGTTTTTTTGATGGATCAATAATTGCTATACTTTCTTTCAATAGGGGTACATTTCGTAATAAATGTGCAGTAGAAGATAGTCCTGCTGTCCCAGCACCAATTACAATAATTTTATAACTATCTCTGGTCTTCATTATCCTCTTCCTATCTAAAATTGATTTTTAAATTAACTAATTAGTAACCATTTTTTCATCGTAGTAACATTATTATAAGTTAAAAACATCATAGTTTTATCTGATTTAAATGAAAATTTTGTTAATTTTACCATTAACATTACTATATGCGTGAATCCCCTATGTTACTTCCATATTTTAGTTTTAATATTAAAACTAAATATTGTTATATAAAATAATACATTAAAATACTTTTCATGAATCCGGATAAGTAATGTTTAAAAAACAACAATTTTACTACAGTAATCAAGAACAGTTTTCTAAATTAAGTTACTGCAGAAAATATAACTCTGGCGCAATATCCCTACCAGCTTTCATTCCAATAATAACTCCATGATATAACGTCAAAGATGAAATCCCTCAACTTAGGTATTTGACTTTTTAAATTTATACAAATGTCTTAGCTCTATGTACTTTGATATATAGGTCCACATCAATATGTTATTGCATCATATACTGAACAGATAATTTAAATTACTTTTATAAAGGATGATGAGGATGAACCTAGAAGATATACAAAAATCCTATGGCGTAATTGTAAGTTTAGGAGGATTGTGTCAAGTCACCAACCAAATCAAAAGACACAATTTAAGAACATTTTCTGGACCTTTAGATTGGTTTTATTATCCATCACTTTCAGATGTAAACAGATTACTTCAAAATCGATTTAAAAAATTCATGAAGTTGGAAAATATGGTTATAGAAGGTTCCGAAAGTTACGGTCTTATTGAATCAGAATTTGATAATCAAATTAAATGGGCAGAACGAATTACCTACTGTATAAAGGACACTTATTATAATTGTTTTTCAATGCATGATTTTCCTATTAATTCAGAAAAGGATTTGAAATCAACCTATCCTTCTTTTAAAGCTAAATTAGACACTAGAATTAATCGATTCCTTGAAAAAATAAATAGTAGTGAATCCATTTTATTCATTAGAATTTGGGGAAATCGAGATGAAGCGGTTGAATTGCAAAACGTGTTATCTAAAATTACAAATAAGGATTTTAATATCCTTATTGTTAATTTCAAGGAGGGTATATCTAATATTGTTGAACAAAATTGGGGAATATCGAGGGTTTGTTCAATTGAACTCCCACGTTATCAGGATAGATGGGAAGGTGATGATTCCGATTGGGATGTTATTTTAAACAAAATAACATTAACTTAATAATTTTCTTCTTACTTTTAACATGATTTGGCCCGTAAAATCAAATAGGTGTAGAGAAATAAAATTCCTGTCTAATTGATACACACTTAATTAACAAAACGTTCATATAATAATTCGTAAGTCCTTCTTTATTGAATAAATAGTTCTTTACAAAATTAGTTCCATCACTAGAGCACCTTTATGCGGTGCTCTTTTTTGAATTTATAAAATGTAAAAATAGTTGTTCCATTTTCCTTCAAATGACTAATTCCCTTTGTTATTCTTCTGTTGATTTCTGTATAATCATTTATGCGATCAGCATATTCTGCTTATGTAGTGCATTCACGACTACTTACTTCCATACTTTATCTTATATTTTGTCTTCTTGGATATTTCATTATAAGCTTCTTCAATTCCCTTGATTTCCTTCCCCTTCTTTTATCTTAAGAACAAGCAATTTCTTTCATTAATATTAAATAAACTAAAGCATAGATTTTAAAAGAACCTAATTTACATATAATTAATGATAAACTACAATGTGTATTCTCCACGTTTAATCAGCATCTGAATTATAAATCTAACATATTTTTTTTAGTTGATTGTCATTATGGTACAACCGTGTATACATTTACCAAACAAACTACATAGTTTAAATTAGTAAAATATATAGAGAGGAAGGAAATAAATCTATGAAAGTCATAATTTTGTGTGGCGGAAAAGGGCTTCGGATGCAAGGAATTTTAGAGGACATTCCCAAACCATTAGTTCGAGTTCAAGGAAAGCCTCTCCTCTTGCATATAATGAATTGGTATAGAAAATATGGACATTCTGATTTCATTTTGCCCTTAGGATATAAAGGTGAGAAAATTAAGGAATATTTTATGGACTTTAGCTGGAAAGAGAATGACTTTAGTTTGAATTTTAAAACCAGTCAATATACGCTACTTCAGAAATTAGAAAATTGGAATATACACTTTATAGATACAGGAATTGATACAATGACCGGGGCAAGACTAAAAAAACTTGAATCCTTTGTACAGGGTGAAACCTTTTTATTAACTTATGGTGACGGATTAGCCAATATAGATATTGATCAACTAATAGCATTCCATAAAGAAAAAGGAAAAATTGCTACATTAACTGGAATTAAAAAAAATAGTCAATACGGCCTATTGGCGGTCGAAGATGGAATTGCTATTGATTTTAAAGAAAAACCATTACTTGATGAAGTAATTAATGGCGGTTTTTTTGTATTTAACAAAGAAATATTCGATTATTTAAGTAATAATGATGATTGTGTTCTAGAAGAAGATCCTCTTCGAAATTTAATAAAAGACAATGAGCTCGCAGTCTATGAACACAATGACTTTTGGGCTAGTGTCGATACACCTAAAGATTTAAAAACTGTAAATGAAAGTTGGAATCCAAATAAATTTTAGTGGAGAGGACTGAATAAGCATTGAACTCTAATGATAAAAAAATAAGTTTACCTCGATTGTATATCCCCTCTAATGAGAAAATAGTTAACCCACTTTCAACAGGAATTAAAGCTTCAAATCTCTCCAAAAAAAATACTCAAAAAAGAATTGATCCCCAATTCTATAATCAACAACATGATCTAAATAATCATTTCTGCGTCATTGTAGGTAGTGAGTATGTCTTGAAAATTATTGCTTTACAGCAATCATTAATGCAGTACTCAGAAAAATTCACATTGTGGATTTGTTGTATAGATCCTTTTGCATATTCACTATTAAAAGAAATGAGTTTAATTAATGTAAACCTTTTACAAGTTGAAGAATTGGAAGATCGTGAATTAAAAGCAATTAAGAGAAAAAGAAAAGTAAATGAATATTGTTGGACTTTAAAATCTGTCTTGATAGAATATTTATTGGTCAATTATGATTTACCATCTATTCTATATTGTGATGGTGATTTATGCTTTTTCTCTGACCCTAATATTATTTTTGAGGAATGGGGTGACCATTCTATTTTCCTAACCCCCCAAAGAGATCGTGATTGGGTAGAAAAAATGTATGGAAAATATCAGGCTGGTCTAATTGGATTTAAGAATGATCTCTATGGACTAAAAAGTGTAAGATGGTGGAAAAATAAATGTATAGATTGGTGCAGTGCCGAGGCTGAGGAGGGAAAATTTGGCGACCAAAAGTATTTAGATTATATCCCTATATATTTTCCAAAAGTAAAAATTTCAAATAACTTAGGTATAAATGCTGCGCCTTGGAACTGTATATATAATAACGATTACAAAATTGACAAGACTAAAAACGATATATTTATTGAAAACGACAAACTAGTTGTTTACCATTTTGCATGTATTACTATCTTTACTGAAAATGATTTTGATCTTTGGTCTTTGGGAGAAATTTCAATACCCAATAATATATTAAACCATATTTACACTCCGTATTTAGAGAGAATTCAATTTGTTTTAAAGCAATTAAAGGATAAATTCAATAAAGAGACTAAACAATTTTTAAGTAAAAAAGATATAAATAAAGCTCAAACTTTATATAAAGATTCACAATTAAGAAGAAAAATGAATCAATCCAATCATTTTATGAACTTTTCCATGATTATAAGTAAAGAGCGATTAATCCAAGGATTGACCTCTTATTATTCCTTAGAAAATTTCAACGCTAAATTTACTGTATGGATTTGTTGTATGGATGATTTAACGTATCAAATATTAGAAAAATTAAAATTAAAGCACGCCATACTAATTCCGGTAAAGGATATTGAAAATCATGAACTCCTCAGTATAAAAAATGATAGAAGTTTACAAGAATATTGTTGGACATTAAAAGCACCCCTATGTCTACATGTCCTTAGTCTTTATCCGGAAGTTGATCACATTATATATTGTGATGCTGATATGTATTTCTTTACAGCACCTAATATCATTCTTGATGAATGGTGGAAATACTCTGTATTCCTTTGCCCTCAAAGAAGCTCTACTGAAATTGAAAGCATACACGGTATATACCAAGCTGGTTTAGTAGGCTTCAAAAACGATCAAAATAGTAAAGAAATTTTAACATGGTGGAAAGATAAATGCCTAGAATATTGCAATAATCAATATGATGTTGAAATGAATAGATGGGGTGACCAAAAATATTTAAATCACATTCCTAACATCTTTTCTAATATAAAAATCATGACTCATAAAGGTATTGATGCAGCACCTTGGAATGTCATTTTAAATAGCAGTTCTATATCCAAAACAGATAATAAAGTTTTTATTGATCAAGATGAATTAATAGCTTTTCATTTTGGAAGTATGCAAATTATTAATCCAAATGAGTTCGATTTATGGAAACAAGAAACTTTAGAATTACCTCCAGCAGTTTTAGATTATATATACATTCCTTATATTGAACAATTGAACAAGACATGTCATACCCTTCATAATACTTTTCAAAAATCTCCCTCCTCTTTATTTGCTGACCAAATTGATACAACAACAATAAAAAATTATTTTAAATACCCCTCCCCTCATCACAATTAAGACTGATACTTTCCTTATTTAAAAATAAATCTATTTATTTCAGCAACTAAAAATACATCTTAATAAAGGATAGATTATCACTATGATTGCTTCATTTAAAAATAAAACTTTCCTTATTACTGGTGGATACGGTTTTATTGGTTCTCACTTGGCACGAAGACTTTTAAATTTACAAGCAAAAATTGTTCTTTTCATAAGAACACCATCAAACTCTTGGAGACTAAAGGATATTCTAAAATATATTGAAACCTATGAAATAGATATACGAGATAAAAAACAAGTACAAGATGCAATAAAGAAAATTAATCCCGATTATATCTTTCACCTGGCAGCCTATGGTGTAAATTCTGCCCATACAGATTACATCCATGCTATAGAAACAAATGTTATAGGGACTTGTAACATTATTCAAGCAGCAAAATTGGTGAATTGTAAAAAAATCATCAATTTTGGGAGTAGTTCTGAATACGGTAACAAGATGGAACCTATTCATGAAAATATGTTACTAACTCCTGTGGACATCTATGGAAGTACCAAAGCTGCTGCTACTATACTCGCCCATCAAATTGCTAGCGAAAACAATATTAATCTTATAACATTAAGACCTTTTGGCATATTCGGAGAAGGCGAAGAGCCGCATAAAATTTTTAGCTATATAATCTTGCGAGTATTACAAAACAAAGATGTAAATTTAACTTTATGTAATCAATTAAGAGATTATTGTTATATAGAAAATGTAATAGATGCCTGTATCCTAGCAGTAGAAAATACTACTGTACAAAATGAAATCTTTAATATTGGGAGCGGCACTATTCACCCCTTGAAACATTATGTAGAATTATTATTCAAACATTTGAAAACCAATTCCAGACCAAATTACGGTGCAATTTCCTCTAGAACAAATGAAAGATGGGTTCCTGAAGCGGATGTGCAAAAAATAAAAAACTCTCTTTCCTGGGAACCCAGAATTAATATTGAAGAAGGAATTATAAAAACTGTTAATTGGTATAAAAATAATAAACATTTATACCTAACTCCCTAAAAATAGGGTACTAAAGGAGGTGGACTAATTGTTAAACCAAAACTTTAATAATGCTTTTTACGGAAAAAGAATTTTAATTACTGGACATACTGGTTTTAAAGGTTCTTGGTTATCCCTATGGTTGAATGAATTAGGTGCTGCTGTAATCGGATATTCATTAGATCCTAAAAATAAAAATGATAACTTTAACATTACTAACCTTCAAAATAATATAATTGATATTCGTGGAGACATTAGAGATTTTAATAAATTAAATAAGGTTTTTACAGATTATAAACCTGAAATTGTATTCCATTTAGCTGCCCAACCTCTAGTTAAGTATTCATATGAATATCCTAGAGAAACATACGAGGTAAACGTTGTAGGAACTATGAATGTACTAGAGGCAATTCGATTACATGAATCAGCTAAAATAGGAATTATGGTGACAAGTGACAAGTGCTATGAAAATAAAGAATGGCCTTGGGGTTATCGTGAAATTGACCCTATGGGCGGCCATGACATATATAGCTCAAGCAAAGGATGCTGCGAACTTTTAATTTCTTCCTATCGTAATTCTTACTTTTCAGAAGAAAAATTTTCTCAACACAAGAAAATAATTGCAAGTGTTCGAGCTGGTAATGTAATTGGTGGTGGTGATTGGTCAATAGATAGAATTATTCCCGATTGTATACGAGCATTAGAATCAAACAAAAAGATTATTATTAGAAATCCTACTGCTATTAGACCCTGGCAACATGTACTAGAACCTTTAAGCGGGTATTTACTCCTTACAGAAAAAATTATAAATAATGGTATCCTTTTTTCAGGAGCATGGAACTTCGGGCCATCCCTAAGCAATATTGTTTCAGTAGAAAAATTAGTGACCAGTTTACTAGATATTTGGGGCTGCGGGGATTGGACAGCAGAAAATATAGGTCCAATAAATTTTCATGAAGCAAATTTACTAAACCTTGACATTAGCAAAGCAAAATTCAATCTTAATTGGCAGCCAAAATGGTCCCTACAACAGACTTTAGAAAATACAATAGAATGGTATAAACATTATAATTCTTACACCAGTTCTGAGATGAGAAATCTATGTATTAGCCAAATCAAACAATATTGCATGCTTTGAACTACTTCCCACTTACCCATACTTGCTGTGAGTTCCTTATGGAGGGAGTCTTCTTGGCTAAAATGATAAAATAAAACAAAACCATACGTAAGATAATTTTACTATTACAAATAATGACATAGTCTGTTTCACCTTTTACATTATCTAAAAAAGAACTTGTAGGAATTCTTACAAGTTCTTTTTTATTTCCTTTATTCTCTTCTTATTTACATACGCAAGATTTATACATTTGGTGGTGATACATACTATATTTATCCGATAAAATAATCTAAAAATTAACACATAATTGATCGTTTTAAGAAAAAGAAATTTCATAAATCTTCAATCACAGTTTCTTAGTTCACCTAATAGAACGTATAAAGACTCATATCATCTTTTGATTATTTTTGGATGTTTTATTCTACGTATATTCGACACAAATTGATTGTTTTTTATGAATTTTCTTGAAAAATATTGTAATATCACTCCATTTTTTCTTCTATTTTGTTATGATGTTAATAATTAAATTAGATTAGGATTTTTTTAGAAAATGGGGGCGTATATTATGAGTGTCTCAGTAAAAGGAAATGAGCAATTAACCTCTCTATTGAACGACTGGTATCGATCTATGCTATCTCAGCAAGTTATAAAAGCTACTAATCTAAAAAAGAAAATTGATGAAAAAATTAATAAGTTAAGCATTGAACCGAATCAAGAGCATCAGGATCAAAATTTGTTACTATACTATTCACTACTCGAATTTCGTTACAAGGTCTTAACAGATAGCCTTGGTATTCAACAAAATAGTTTTGATACTATTAGCGATTATGATATGCCTACAGATCAATTTCTACAATTCTATTATCATTTTTTCAAATCCATTCATTCCACTTTTATATCAAATTATACTGAGGCAGAGGAACATTATAAACTAGCAGAAAAAATATTGGTAGCTATACCAGATGAAATTGAACACGCCGAATTTTACTATAGAATTGCTACTTTCTATCACCATACCTATAACAATCTCGCTTCTATCGAATACGCAAATAAATCGAGAGCAATCTTTTCAAAGTACGAAGGTTATGAAGTAAAAACAGCCTTTTGTAATAGTTTGCTAGGTGGTTGCTGCATCTATTTAAAACAGTACGAACAAGCAGAAGAATATCTACATTGTGCAATTGATTTACTACAAAAAAATAGGGAAGAAGATTCCTTGTTATACGTAAAAAATACTATGGGGTGGCTGTATTCTGATCAAAGTATGTCTACTTTAGCTATTCGTCACCTTTCAGAAGTAACAGAGAAAATCCCTACACACTTCAAGGCCATCTTCCTACAAGCTAAGGAACATTATAAGTTAGGAGAACAATCAACGGCCAGCCAACTCATTGATAAGGGACTACAGATTTGCAGAGAGATTCATAACGAAGAATATACACACCACTTCTCTATTTTAAAAAAATTAAATGAAAATATTCCATTGGAAGAATTAGAAAAAATCATTCAAGAAGGAATCTTATACTTTGAGGAAGAAGAATTATGGGAATATGTTGTCGAATACGCCGAATTATTTGCCACAAAATGTAGACAATTAGAGGACCACCAAAAAGTAAGTGACTATTTCCATATTTGTTATCAAGCAAGACAAAAATCAATCGCAAAAGGAGTGTTAAAATAATGAAAAAAATTAGCTTATTATTATCAAGCATTGCTTTTATTGGGGTATTAACGGTGGGAATTTTTCAGTTTTCTAAAACAGATCAGCTTGCTACTCATGGGCATTATCCTGCTCCTTCATATAGTGTTGGCGATTATGGTGGTGCACCACCACAAATTTAATGTAAATGTATTTAAAAACCCTCCATTTGGAGGGTTTTTAAATGGCTTATCTGCCTGTTCAATACGCATAGAGAGTACATATTATACTTATTTACTATGTTATAAGATTTTTCATTTCCACTCTGTAACAAGATTCTAGCATTCTCTCCTAGAATCTCAACTTAAATCTTAAATCCACCAATTAACTCTTGAAGTTCTTCCGCCATCTGTGCTAATTGTATTGCTGAAGAATTTATCTCTTCCATAGAAGCATGTTGTTCCTCAGATGAACCAGCTATCGTTTGCATACTTGAAGAATTTTCTTTTACAGCCATAGCTATTTGATCAATCGATGTATCGACTTTCATTGCATCAGTAGTCATTGTATTAGATAGTTCCACCATATCATGCACTTTTGACACAATATCATTTGCAGATTTTGAAATCTCATAAAAACTTTGTTTTGTATCATTCGCAACCTTAATTCCCGACTGTACTTCTACGCCTACTTCATTCATAGCTTTTACAGTCTCATGTACGTCTGCTTGTATTTCTTTAATTAAACTTCCAATTTCCATTGAAGATCCGGATGATTGCTCCGCCAACTTTCTAACTTCATCGGCAACAATTGCAAACCCTCTCCCCTGTTCCCCAGCTCTAGCTGCTTCAATCGCTGCATTTAATGCTAATAAATTTGTTTGTTCCGCAATATTTTGAATCGCTTCTAATATACTGCCAATTTGCTGTGATTTCTTATCTAATAATTTTATGACATTATCGGATTGAGAAACAGAGTGATGGATAGACTGCATTTGTGTTACAGTTTGTTCTACTAATTGTTCACCTTCATTGGCTTTTTGTTTAGTGTATATGGATGAAGCCGATACTTCAGAAGCATTCTCAGCTACGTATTGAATATTTCGTGTTACCTCACCAATTAATTCAGCTCCAGACTCAACTTCATTATTTTGAACCTCTGCACTGTTCGAGATTTCTTCCATCTCTTTTGTAATTTGTTCTGTCGCAACACTTGCTTGCTCTACACTAGCAGTTAGTTCCTCAGAAGACGTAGCTACATGTCCTGCAGATGTGTTAATTTGAGAAATAATATTACGTAACGACTCTGCCATTGTATTGAAACTACCACCTAATTGACCAAGTTCATCCTTTGAACGAATATCTATTTTCTCGGTTAAATCTCCTTGACTAATTCTTTGAGCTGAAATGACTAATTGTCTTAGTGGAGTAATTATAGATTTGAGTATGAATAGAATTACAATTCCACCTAACAATAATGAAGCACCTATTATAGTGAGCGTTTTATAAAAAATAGGATTGGTAGCTTCTTCAATTTCTTTCGTAGGCATTACGCCAGCTATTTTCCAACCTGTTTTTTTATTTGTCTTAAAGCTTATGTTTCGATCTTCACCATTGAGGCTATAAGTAATTACTCCATCTTCTGTCTTGTACAATTCATCCACTAAAGTTTTATCTAATTTCTCTCCAGGTTTTAGTGATGGATGAACAACTATAGTTTTATCTTGACTAACTATAGATACAAATCCTTGCTTCCCAATTTTTATCATTTTGGATGTTTTTACGATATCTTTAATATTCAAATCTACGCCAATGACACCACTTTTATCTGCATTCTGCTTTGCAATTGCAATTACCATATTTCCTGTAGACTTTGATTTATATGGAGATGAAACAATAATCTCTCCATCTGCTTTTACTGCATCCTTATACCAACTGCTTTCTAGCGGATTAAACCCTTCTGGTATTTTTCCAACAGGTGCATGAATAAATTGATTGTTACTGGATGCCGTATAAATCGTTTCTATCTCTGGATGTAACTGTATATATTGATCAAATTTATTCTGTACATTTTGCGATTGTTCAGGATTATAATCCCCTTGTGTGAGTACCTTTGCAAAATGAGTGATATCTGTATGCTTATTTTCTAATTCATCATCAACAATCTTATCTAAAATACTTATATTATCTTTTGCTGATTGTAGAATTGTTTCATTAAGATCTGTTTTTGCTTTATTATAAGATGATACTCCTACGATAAGGCTTGGTATAATTAATATTGCTATAAATGCCATAGACAACTTCGTTTTAAGCTTTATTTGCCCCAATCTTTCTTTTATATTAAACACTAGCTACTTCTCCTTTTCATTTTTACTACTTATATAGTTTATTTAAATTTTTCTCCTTTACTTTTCCACATTCATTTATGGTACCATTCGAAATGAAACCACAATTACATCCTATTATCCGTACTTTATAATTTAGAGATTTAATTTTCACAGACAGAGTTTTATCTGCTCTCCTTTCGAATATGTTATTTTTCTAGATTCAGCAATTATTAGACTACGAATTATTCCAAATAAACTTGATGCAACATATACTTCATTTAAAAAATAATTATTGGATTTGTTTGGATAAAAATCTAGTTTAGCGCTAATCCAATCGGATGAAATTCTTACCATAATACATTCACTAAACATAAATAAGTAAATTTATTTCTTTTAATACTTATATTTAACTGCCTTTTAACCATTCTAACTGTATTATTTCATCGTTTTATCTATTTATTACAACCACTTTTGTATTATTGAATCACTAAACTATAAATTCTAAATAGGAGAATAAAATAAATTAGAGAATTACATTGTAACACATATATATAAGTTGTTAATATTAAAATTTAAAACTTTACTATTTTTCATATGCAATATTACATGCGAAAAGCCATAATTTTTTTGTTATACTATGCATGTGGATTTTTCATCCAAAATCCACCCAAACGCATATTTATGTATATGCCACCCTAATTGATGAAAGTGAGAAGAGTGTTTATCATTTTTCTCACTTTTTTATTTAGGCTCTGTTAATATTGATTATTGATAAAAAGTATTAAATAAGGGAAGACACCTTAGAGTTGGTGCTTCCCTTATTTGTTGATTATTCAAATCTAAAATAGGTATTTTCTAAACCTATTCTTTGCTTTAATGTTCTGCCCAAAGCATAATTATTTGGTAATTCTTTTTCAATGACACAAATAATATAACCTGCTTTTCCTGTTGTTAAATTAGTTAGTTGTAAGTAGTTAGTGTTGTCGTAGATATAAGAAATAATATATTCATAGAAATTATTTTCTTTATCTTCTCTATTCATACCAACATTGTACACCCTAACTCTTGCTCCTACCCAAATTTCCTCATCATCATCAACATTACTTAAAGGCATCCATTTCGAGTTATCCAATATTTCACCCTTTTCTTAATTCATTCGTTTATACACGAATGTTGCTAGACACAAACTATCATAAGCATCCGTCATTTCATTGATTAGACGACCACCGACAGAGAAAAAAGACTCAACATAGCTTTTTACCCATTGAAACACTTGCTCTTTTAGTTATTTTTACATTTTGAATCTACGAAAATGAATTCCCTTATAAAAACTCTAACAGAGAATCTTCCTTCCAAATTTCACCTAGGGAATTATTTGTTTTCAAAAAAAACTACCAACATCTTTATCAACTCATTTTAGAATATTTAAACAATAATTCCATATACATTACCTGCATAAATTATTCATTTTCTTTTATATAAGACCTACCTTTTTACTTTTGATAGATTATTAGACATTGGATTATTATACATAAATCCCAAAAACATGCGGTATTTTGTAGAATTTTGTCTATCAATATGTATGTACACCCTTTTGTAGTGGATATAGACTGTGAGGTGTAAGGAGATACCTTACAAAATAATAAAAAGGAGATTATAGAATGAGTAGATTAACAAAATTCTCAAAGTTAGTATTTGCAACTTTAATCGCGGGAAGTAGTCTAAGCACCTTTGTTTCGTCACACAGTGTACAAGCTGACACCTTAGATCCTAATTACCAAGACAATATAAAATTCATACCACCTTCTAGTGCTAGGCCAAAATTGGAACAAAAAAACACTATTGTTCCAGAAGCAAAAGTTGTTAAAAACCATTATGTAAAGTACTCTAAAGCACATTTCCAAACTAAAGAAAGTATACCAAAAGAGATTTATTATTCTTCAGAAGGCTTTAAGGGCTATATACAGGCAAGTACCGTTTGGGATATGGGAGATCATTTCGCAACACTATATTCCGGAACCGTTATTCGATGTTAGACTTTTAATCCATTCTCCCCTAATGCTTAAAATGGTTAATAACTCACTGCCAATACTGTAATATCTATTGTTCATAAAATAAACCACAAAATCTTTCGATTTCATGGTTTATCAAATATAAAGATAATGCTAAACGAATACTCTAACATTACCTTCCCCAAAGTTAATTATAGAGTATTTTCAAAAAAAAGACACTCTTGTAGTGTCTTTTTTATAGTATTTTAAAAAGAATTCCACCTACTAACACCTTTTTGTTGCGCCTATTCGTTTATTTCAATATGATACTTTTCCATCTCGTATATGCAATAGACAATGATAGCTAAACTCCAACTGACACTATAATAATTATGTGTGTAGAAGTCATAGCCCGCTTTAATACCTTTCTCTATTACAACTAATGTAAATCCTAAAGCCACCCATCTGTTAATTTTCATCTTTATAAACGTTAAAGAGATAATTATTAAAAATAAAATATTTGTAAGATGATTTATCATTAGCTCATATTTTTGAATGTATACCGCCATTATACAAGCAACGATATTAGTCGCAATGCCAAAGGCAATCACCGCTCCCCAAACCCTGTCCGAAAGTCCCACTCCTGAGTCAGTCCCTTCCTAAACAAATATCCCTTTCTTTAATTCGTTCCTACACCCTATTCAAGATATGCTAAATTATCCTTGTCTGATGAATATCTATTTATCTTTTCATATAGAGCAAACAAAATCTTTACTCATAATTTTTTCTTTATTCTTGATATTAAGACTGCTTTTATGAGCATTTCGTATAAGTATGATGTAACTGATTAAAGCCATTTTCAAAGACGACATACCGGCGATAATTTATGTCTATTTTACATTGGTGTTAGCAAGTTCGTTTGCAAACTTGTTAGCACTTTTTTATTTAGATAATACACACACCTTCTTACATACTGATTATTTTCCCATTGAAGTACTTACGTTCTAAGGATATACCTTTATTTCATGTAATTACATTGGAGAAGTATAGTAAAGTGGAGGTCATTCGTTTCAATTCCGTAACAGTTCATTGGAAATAACGAGATTCTTAACTAATTAAATAAAGTTCCGAAATCACTAGTTACAGATGATACACAAGAACAACTTGAGCAAGAACTAATAGATTCAATGCAAATTTAAAAAGAAATATTGGTTTCACATTACCGTAATAACTGTATATCAATACGAATACATAAATACTATCCATATTGATATACAAATTTATCTTAGCTAGAGAGAGAAGCTCCTACATCACCAATCCCTTGAATCATTTCAATTTTTACGTTAATTTTGTTTGGTGATCCTATAAGATTATCTGTTGAATTGCTTTCTACTTTTATATTTGGTCCAATAATAGTAACTAGATCTTTGCTAATGTGTAGTATAAAACCTTTGATATGAATATCTTCTAAAAATAATATAATGTATAAATTGGTTAGTTGATAATCACATAGTAATTTTTTAATTTCAGTTGTTTTTATTTCAATATTATTAGATGTATCTATTTGGTAATGAGATTCTTTTTGACTATATAATAATTGTGAATTATCTTGCGATAGTATGAATTTTTTAGGGGTTGGTGGATTGTTAAAAATATCACTTAATCTTAATAAAACACGAGAGGATTTTGGGGTTTTTAATGGTTTTGCAGAAGCACCAGTGGATTCTTGAGGCCTTATTTGTTTTACAGAAGCATCAGTGGATTCTTGAGGTCTTATTGGTTTTACAGAAGTATCAGGTGATTCTTGAGGCCTTATTAGTTTTGCAGAAACACTAGCGGATTCTTGAGGCCTTATTGGTTTTGTTGAAGTATCAGGTGATTCTTGAGACCTTATTGGTTTTGTTGAAGTATCAGGTGATTCTTGAGACCTTATTGGTTTTGTTGAAGTATCAGGTGATTCTTGAGACCTTATTGGTT
>NZ_JAALFZ010000019.1:78157-80249 GCF_011800505.1 Bacillus sp. EKM501B
TTTGTTGAAGTATCGGGTGATTCCTGCAGCTCCGATGAATATGCAAAAGTTTTTGGTGGAATAAAAAACGGGATAGGTTTTATATCAAATAATTTAAATTTAGTATTTTTTTGATTTGAACAGAACTTACACATATAATCCCCTCCTATAAAAGTTTGTATTATATTGTAAACATGACTTGTATAAAAGTGATAGTACAATTACCTAAAATATTGATATTACTTATATTTTAGGTAATTGCACTATCACTAAGCTTGTATGTAATTAAATTTTAATTCCTCATTTGATAAATCGTTTATTTTAATTTTATATAATATTAAAAAAATGCACTAGGATTACAAATACCTAGTGCATTTTTAAGCTTGCTAATTACGCTCCTTGATCATCACTAACTGATAAAATATCACTAATTTTCACACTAATTTGGTTAGGATTTTCAAGTGTATTTCCAGCATTATTACTTTCTACTTCTACGCCTTCTCCATTACCACGACGAAGCGTAACAAAAGTTTCTCCGATTCGAGTAATAAGACCTTCTACGTGGAATGAAGGTAAAAATAATACAACTCTTGCTCCTACTAATTGAAATGCGCGTAACAAAGTACGGATTTCATCTTCATGATGTTCTGCCATTTTCATCAACCTTTCCTTTGAAATTTATAAAGTAGTGAAGAAGTCTTTTTGAATCAAACCTACTTACTATATGAAATGAAAACTAGTAAAGTAAATCTCATCTTATTTTAGAACTGCCTCACTGCTTTATAAGATAGACTATGTTTTTGATTACAATTTGCTTAGACTTGATCACTATTGATATAAAAACAAACGTCCTCACTATTTATTCTGAAAATTCAGATAATAGTTTTAGAGGAATTTTCTATGAAAAATCTTGATAAATTCCTTACCAAAAATTACGATAATTTTCTATTTATTAAGTCAGATAAATTAGAATAGCAAACAAGAATATTCCTCCTTATAAAAGTGAATTTCTCTTTACTACACAGCAATTAACTTTGAATTTGCTATGATATAAAACATTTAGCCTTTAGAGTGTGTCGCACCATTGACATTTACTATTGCATTGATTTTGAATCCCAGTCCCACATCATATAAACTTTGTACAATACAGATACCTTTGGATTAAATACAGAATTTAAATTTAATGAATTGTTGTATAATAAACAATCCACTCTTTTAGATTCAATTAGAAAAACAATCTTACGATTACACTCTAAAATTATTATTATTTACCTAATCCAAGAGAGATGATGCGATGAAGTTTTTCCAGTCGATATTTAGAGGATTTCGCTTAATCAGTAGGATTGTTAATCCAATACTAAAGGCATTATCTAAAAGTAAATTTTAATTACATAGAACTAAAAAAAGGCCGCCCAACAGGACGGCTCTTACTTTTGTTAATCAAACTATTCTTTTGTAAAAAATCATTTTACATATACATAGGTCTCATTTTAAGTTACATAGAATGCTTTGTTTTTATTATTTTGTACTTTTTAAGAATTAAAAAATGACATACACACTTACAGTAAATGTATTTGCTCTGAATCACGTATTAGCTGAACAAAATTCATTATTCATTACCTCCAGTTTCTTCAGTCTCATAAACTTCTAATCTAAGAGCAAAAGCAAGTTTATAAAATACTCTAGCCTTAACACGTCGATAAGTACGCTCGCTCATGCCAATTTCGTTGTATACCATATAATTACATATATCTTCATCTTCTAAGTAACGCTTAATGATGATGTTTCTTTGATCCTTTCCTGCACGCCCATTACCCAAACAACTAAGAAACTGGTCAATACGAAATGATGTTTGCTTAATCCACGCTTCTCGTTTGCTTTGTTGTATATTAGCCATTGCAACATCTTCTAATGGCTTTCCTACATCATTTGTAGGTCCGTGATATCTAATTCCATAAGAAGGAGTGACTTTCATTTCTTCACGCATCATTCCAAACTGCCTATATAAACGTACACATTCCATGAACCGAGCAGTTCTGCTTTTTTTATTAAACGGATAAAATTCGATATTCTAACAATACTACTCATAATACAACTTGAGCAGTTAACTTTT